>JBKOZI010000084.1:0-13681 GCA_046725795.1 Actinomycetota bacterium | reverse complement strand
CCTTGCGACGTGGTTGAGCGACCCCGAGCAGGGCTCCATCGGTGGAGAGCAGTCGGGCTTCGGGCCCAAAGCAGTTCCCCTCGGCCTGAAGGTTCGTGTAGGAGACCGTGAAGGTCCCCACGCGCCCGGTGTTGAAGATGTACCAGTCGACATCCTGGTTCGCGTCGTAGCTCTGGTCGACCCGTTCGATTGCCGCGCTGTAGGTCTTTCCATCGATCAGCCCGCCGGTCGCGGTCTCGGGGGTGTCGTTGGGCTCGTACGGGGCGTCGGCGGTTGCCGCAGCGCACAGCACAAGGGACATCAGCGTCACGGCGGCGATGCCCAGCCTCCCTGCAGAATTTGCGGCTCGTCCTGGCACTGCCTCGCCCAGCGTATAGCAACACTTACGCTCGCGCGAAAGCTTCAATCCTCGAGCAGGTCGTGTTGGGCCAGCTCGGCCAGGAAGCCATCGACGTCGGCGACGGCCGCCTCCTGCGGCGCACCGCACTCCGTGCACAGCAGCTCGATCAGCTCCTCGCGGCTCGCGCCTTTGACGAGCGCCGGCCACAGGGCGGTGCCGCTCGGGTTGATCGCCAGGTACAGCGAGCTGCGAAGATCGAGCGCGACTATCTCGCCGTCGACCTCGCGCCATTCGAGCGCATCCGGGCGGACTCGCAGGCGCTGCGGCATATGGAGAGAATATCCGGGGTTATGTCCGATCAACAACGATCGCCCACGGCGGCGCACGTCGCCCTTGCGACCAAGGCGATCTCCTGGGGTCTGGAGGCGCTGACCGTCCGTGCCGCTCGGACGCTCGAGGCCGGCTCGATCCCCTTCCTGCTTCTCCGTGGACCGGTGCTCGCCCGCTGGCTCTACGACGACCCCGCGGAGCGCCGCTATGTGGACGTCGACCTGCTGGTCCCCTCTCGCAGACGAGCGGAGGCCGCCGCAGCCCTCAGGGAGCTTGGCATGCGTCCCCTGCTCGCCGATCCAGCCCCATCCGAGCAGGAGCCGCATGCGGAGACCTTCGTCGACCCCGCCCGGGGCCCGATCGATCTGCACTGGACGCTGAAAGGGATCGGCGCCGATGTCGAGTCTGTCTGGCCCGCGCTCAGCAGGAATCGCGAAGAGATGCTCCTCGGAAGTGCGCTGATCGACATGCCGGGTCCGGCGGCGCGCGCGCTCACGATCGCCCTGCACGCCGCCCAACACGGTCCGCAGGGCGGGGTCCAGCTCGAGGACGCTCGGCGAGCGGTCGAGCGCCTACCACGATCACTTTGGGAGGAGGCTGCTGAGCTCGCTCAGGAGCTCGACGCTTTGGGCGCCTTCGCCGCCGGGATCCGTCGGGCTCCCGCAGGGGAACGGCTTCTTCGCGAGCTCGGAGTCGACGCCGAGATTACCTTCGATCTCGCGGTCCGTGCCGAGGGTGACGTCCCGACGATCCGCGGTCTCTCGCGCCTTCGCGAGGCGCGTGGAGTAGAGGCGCGGGCAGTCCTCCTGGCTCGTGAGCTATTCCCCACGCCCACCTTCATGCGGAGGTGGTCTGCCATCGCCCGGCGAGGCCGGGTGGGCCTCGCGGCCGCTTATGCGATCCGGCCGTTCTGGCTCGCCTGGCACCTGATCCCCGCCTACCGAGCCTACCGTCGAGCCGCCGCGCACGCCGCTGAACCCGCGGCGATCCGGCCGCAATCGAACGCTGTCCTCGCCGTGCGCGGGCTGCGCCGGCGCTTCGGCGAGCACGAGGTCATCAGGCGGCTAGATCTGACCCTCGATCAGGGCGAGCGGATCGCGCTCGTGGGCGCCAACGGCTCGGGCAAGAGCACCGTGTTGAGATGCATCGCCGGAACGATCTCGCCCTCGGGCGGAACGGTCTCGGTCTCCGGCCACGATCCCGCGTCGCTGGCCGCGCGACGCTTGATCGGGGTCTCCCTCTCCCAGGAGCGCTCCTTCTACCTGCGCCTCTCGGGCCGCGAGAACCTGATCTTCTTCGCGCGGCTCCGCGGCTATTCCCGGCGCGCAGCCGACCGGGTGGTGGCGGAGCTGGAGGAGGAGCTGGAGTTGCGCGACATCCTCGCGGAGCGGGCGGACCGCTGCTCCACCGGGATGATCCTCCAACTCGCCTTCGCCCGGGCCCTGCTGGGAAACCCTCCGCTCCTGCTCCTGGACGAGCCGACGAGATCGCTGGACGCCGAGGCCGTGGAGCGCCTTTGGCGGGTCCTCGACCGGCGCCCGTCAACCGCGGTACTGATCGCTACCCATCGCGAGGACGACATTGACCGTTGTGACTCAACCATTCGCCTCCCCCGCTAGCCCCTCTCGAAGAGTCGCGATCGCCGCATTCCTGCGGCGCGACTTCGGCATCACCCGCTCTTACCGCTTCCCGTTCGTATTGGACGCGATCTCCGGTCTGTTCCAGCTCGGGGCGTACTTCTTCCTCTCTCGCGCCTTCGGCGACGTCGGCCCGGCGCAGCTGAACGGAGCGCCAAGCTACTTCGCCTTCGCGGCGGTGGGTGTTGTCATCTCGATGGTGATCAGCGCGACGGTCCAGGGAATGGCGCAGCGCGTGCGAGAGGAGCAGCTATGCGGCAGCCTCGAGGCGCTGATGGCCCAGCCCCTGAACGCGCTTCAGACCTGTGCGGGGCTGACCGCCTTTCCGTTCGCGTTCGCGTTGGCGCGAGCCACGATATATCTGATCCTCGCGTCCTTCTGGATGGACCTGGATGTCTCTGAGATCAGCTTTGTCGGCGTCGTGGTGATCTTCCTGCTCAGCGCCACCGCGCTCGCGTGCGTGGGCGTCGTCGCGGCTGCCGTTGTCCTCGTGCTCAAGCGCGGCGACGTGCTCACCAGCATCGTCGTCTTCGGGATGACGCTCGTCAGCGGCTCGATCTTCCCCGTATCCGCGCTGCCCGACTGGCTCGCCGAGGCCGGCAGCATTCTGCCATTCCGGTTCGCCTTCGACGGTGCTCGCGACGCGCTGTTCCAGGGCTCCGGGTGGGGCTCGGACGCGCTCGCCCTGGCGGGTTTCACGGTGGTCGGGTTTCCCATCGCGGTATGGCTCTTCAGGAAGGCCCTTCACTCGATCCGCAGAACCGGCTCACTCGGTCAGTTCTGAGGCCAGCCTGGGCTGCGACGTTTCAGCCCCCTATCAGCCTTCGTAAGCGCCCTCTCCGCCGTGTCTGAGGCTCCGGGAGGGGCGGTGGCTCCGCCCCGCTCAGAATCGCCTCCGGCGCTGTGACGGTGAACCATTCGGCCTGCTCGAGAAGCCCCGGAACCTCGTGTTCGAGGTTTTTGAGCCCGCCCAGCAGGTCGATCGGCCGGCGCACGGGATCGTGCGCGTCGGAGGCCACGTTGTGCACCAGGCGCTTTGCGAACAGGAGAGCGGTGAAGCGGCGCACCGTTCCCCCAAAGCTGCCCATCATCGACGCCGCCGTGACCGAGGACAAGACTTCGCGTTCGACCAGACGCACGAGACGATCCGGATCTTGCTGGAACGATGGAGCGCGTTCGGGATGCGCCAGCACGGGGCGGAATCCTCGAACCTGTAGATCGAAAAGTGTCTCCTCCAGGATGTTCGTTGCATGGGTGTACGGGCTCTCCACGAGCATGTACGGCCCATCACCCAGACACACCGTACGCAGCGTCGCGTCGTCGAGATCGGGCACTCGGGTGATCGCAACCTCACCGCCCTGGACCACGCCAACATGGATGTTCGCGTCTCGAAGAGCGAGCTCGAGCTCGCGCGTACGCACTTCTATCTCGCTGGGATCGAACGGATAGTCCTCGCGAATGTGGGGGGTGGCGACGATCGTCTCGATTCCCGTAGCGTGCGCCGCGCGGGCCAGCTCCAGACTGTCCGCGATCGTCGCGGCGCCGTCGTCGAGGCCCGGGAGAATGTGGGTATGGAGGTCGATCACGCGCGTCCTGCGGCGACCACCGGGGCTACTTCACCGCGGCTAGACGGCCGAGTCCAGGGGTGGCGCCTCCACCATCGGCAGCTTGTCGTCGAGTCCGGTGATCCGAAAGACCTCGCGCACTTGCTCGCTTCCCCTCACGATCTGGAGCGCGTAACCACGGCCGAGCGCATGACCCTGTGAAGCCACGATCGCGCGCAGTCCCGACGAATCGAGGAACTCCAGCGACCGCAAGTCGATCACGAGGAGCTCGAGGGGCTCGGAGCCGGCTTCGTCCAGCGCGTCCTGGAACTCGTTGATCGAGCCGAGCGAGAGCTCCCCGGACAGGCTGAGCGTGACCGTGGTTCCATGCCTTCGCAGTTCGGCCTCGAAATGACCGACCGGCTCGTTCACTATGCGCGGATCATATGAGCAGTGGTAGGGCCGGCGCTACCCCCGGTCCCCGTTGATGCGGATAAAAGGAAATTCCTCATTCACTGGTTGCAGCCCTGGGCCGGGCCTCGCTACGCTGCCTGTCCGCCAACGGATGGCCGGCTAATGGGTCGATTCGAACCAGACGACAATGACGCGACGCGTCTGCCGACCCCGCTCGGCACCGCAACCGAGGACCTACGGTCCACGGTCGAGACCGAGGTGGCGAAGATCGTCGAGCGTGCCCAGGCACGGGCCACGGAGATCGAGGATCAGGCGCTCGAGAAAGCAAATCGCATCGAGCAGAGCTCCGAGCTTCGTGCCCAGGAGGTACTTCAGGACTCCAGGCAGCGGATCGCGCAGATGCTCTCCGAGATCGATGCGATCGAGCGTGCGGTAGGAGAGGCGGTTCGCTCTCTCCGGACCGAGGCAGAACGGCTCACAGGCGACATCGACAGAGCCAAGACCGAACCGCTCGAACCGGAGCCCGCGCCAGCCGCTCCGGTGGCGGAGGCTCAGCTGGAGAACGGCGACGTCGAGGCGGCGCGGATCGCGGAGCCGGAGGCCGAGCCGGAAGAGGTGCCGGTCCCCGTCGACGATCCCGAGATCCGGGAGATGATCCGACAGCAGCTTCTGAGCCTGGCGGAGGCCGGCCGGACCCGCGCGGACGCACAGGGCATGCTGCTTCGCTTCAAGCGGGGCGAGGAGTTCTTCGACCTGCTCGAAGAGATCTACCCGGAGGAGCCGGCGCCGCGCCGTGGCCTGCTGCGCCGACGCAAGGCGGACTCGTAACGATGGGACGCTTCGATCGAGAAGAGAACACGGAAGGGGTTCTTCCCGCATCCCTGGGCACGGCCACACAGAGCCTGCGCACCACCGTGGAGGAGAAGCTCCGGGAGATTGTCGAGGCGGCCGAGGCACGGGCTCACGAGATCGAAGACCGTGCGCTCGAGAGCGCCCTCGAGGTCGAGCAGGACTCCGAGCGAAAGGCCAGAGAAAGGTTCACGACACCTTCGAAGGGCGCGAAGGCATTGCTGGCAGCGATTGACACGTTTGAGCGCGACACGGCTGAAGCGATCGGCGAACTTCGCCAGCGCGGCGAAGCACTCGCGGCCGAGCTCGAAGCTGCGATTTCTCCGACGCCGGAGCTCCAGCCGGAGCCCGAACCTCAGGAAACCGCCGTCGACGACCCCCGGGAGACTGTGCGACGTCGGATCCTCGACCTCTTCCTGGCGGGCAAGTCGCGAGGAGAGGCGGAACGCATGCTCGGCGGGATCGAGGACGGCGGGCGCTACGTCGACCTGCTCGATGAGGTCTACGAGTCTCGCACCGAGACTCAGCAAGGCACGAGCCGCCGCCGCGGCGGACGGCGTCGTCGCCGTCCGGGTAGCGCCTAGAAGAGGCCGGCTACGCGACCTCGCGAAGCTTCTGCGCTTCGGCGAGGCTCTGCAGCTTCTTCAGCGACTGGTTCTCGATCTGGCGGATGCGCTCGCGCGTCACGTTGAACGTGCGGCCGACCTCGTCCAGCGTGCGCGGGTGCTCCCCGCCGAGGCCGTAGCGCAGCTCGAGCACGCGCCGCTCCCGGTAGGAGAGGTTCTCGAGCGCCTCGCGCAGCGCTTCCTTGGTGAGGTTGTCGACCGCCCGGTCGTACGGCGACTCGGCACGCTCGTCGGCGATGAACTGGCCGAACTCCGACTCTTCCTCGTCGCCGACCGGCTTCTCGAGCGAGATCGGAGCCTGCGCGGAGCGCTTGATCGCTCCCACCTCATCCGGGTCGATGCCGGTCACCATCGCGATCTCTTCGGCGGTCGGCTCGCGGCCCAGCTCGGTGACGAGCTTCCGCTCTGCGCGCCCGATCTTGTTGAGCTTCTCCACGACGTGCACGGGGATCCGGATCGTGCGCGCCTTGTCGGCGAGCGCACGGGCAATCGCCTGGCGGATCCACCAGGTCGCGTAGGTCGAGAACTTGAAGCCTTTGCGGTAATCGAACTTCTCGGCCGCGCGCACCAGCCCGAGCGTGCCCTCCTGGATCAAGTCCAGGAACGGCAGGCCCTGGTTGCGGTAGTTCTTCGCGATCGACACGACCAGTCGCAGGTTCGACTCGACCATCTTCTGCTTCGCGTCGAGATCGCCGCGCTCGATGCGCTTGGCGAGATCGACCTCCTCCTGCGCGGTCAGCAGACGGACCTTCCCGATGTCCTTCAGGAAGAGCTGCAGCGAGTCCGTTGTCATATCGGGCCGCAGGTCGATCTGGCTCTTCGCCTTGCGCCGGCGCTTGGTGTCGGGCGCGCGCTCTACCTCGGGCTTGGGCGCTCCGGCGCCCCCGTCGATCTCCTCGACTAGCTCGATCTCGGACTTCTCGAGGAAGCCGTAGAGCTCCTCGACGTCGGCCTCGTCGAGGTCGATCTCCGAGACCGCGTCGGCGACCTCGGTAAATGACAGAACACCCTGCTGCTGGCCCTTTACGACAAGGCCCTTGATCTCTTCGAGTTCGTGGAGTTCGCTTTGAAGCATCTAGGTCGTCTCGTTCTTTCTTAGCTGGAGGGTAGGGCCCCGGTTACGGGCGGCCGAATCTCCTGTGTCGCGGTCATGCCCCTGCGCACGGCTGCAGGAGCGGCCTTGTGGGCCGCTCAAACACGTGTTCGGATGCTATCGGTAGATGTCTTGTAGTCAAGCCCTGGACAGGAGCTTGCGAGGCTCAGGATTACCCGCTCCTTGGCCCCTTTTATCCATTGTCACTACGTAATACAGCTTCCTAACCGAAAAGTTCCTCAGTGCGGACCCTTCCGGTGCCTAAACCGCCCTCAGTCTGCCTGGACGCTGTTGGCAAAGCCCTGGACGCGTCTAGCTCCTACGTTAACCGGGTAGCAATAGACTGCGCAAGCTTAGTCGGGCGGCAAATCGACAACCGAACGCGAAAGGACGCTCTGTGGGTACTTTTGAGTCTAGCCGCGGTTCCGGAAAAGACGATCCAGAGGAGCGGCACGCCGCGAATCCGCAGCAGAGTCCGCCCGGTCCAGGCGCCGAATCGCCCCTTCCCGCCGGGGAGCCAACGCCGCCGCCCTCCACGCCGGTCGAGTCGTCCGAAGAGCCGATCATGGCACGCCTGCCTCGATCGCGCCCCAAGCGCGAGACCACGCGCCGCAAGACCGCTCGAGCGCGCGCCGCACAAGTCCGGCAGCGCAACAGCCGGGGAGCGTCGAAGGCGGCAAGTTCCGCGAGCAGGCGCGGGGCCCAGAAGGCCACGGGTGCGCCACCTCGCACGCGGCGCGGCCCGCAGCCTGGGAAGAGCCCAACCGATCCGGCGGTGTTCGGCCCCTCGAAAGAGGCGCCGGGACTTCCACGGCTGGCGCTGGACGGAGCGATCGAGGCCGCGAAGCTGCCGATCAAAGTCGGCGCGAACATCACCTTCCAAGCGCTCGACGCCGTCACCAAAAGCCTGCGACGGCGCTGAGCAGTCGCGCCCCCGGTGACCAGCTCGCTGCTCGCGCCGGAGGAGGCGCTGCGGCTGGTCCTGTCGCGGGCGCGGCCGCTCGAGCTCGAGACCGTCCCGCTCGGTGAGGCACTCGGTAGGGTCCTCGGCGAGCCACTGACGAGCTGCGACGATGTACCGCCCTTCGACAGCTCCGCGATGGACGGCTTCGCGGTCAGGGCGGAGGACACGGCCGGCGCCCGTCCCGAGAGCTCCGTGGAGCTGAAGCTCGTGGGCGAGTCGCGGGCCGGCGATCCCGCTGCACGCGGGCCCGGGCGCGGGGAGGCGGTGCGCATCTCGACCGGGGCCATGCTTCCCTCGGGTGCGGACGCGGTCGTTCGCGTCGAGGACACGGCCGAGCGGGAAGGTGTGGTCGAGATCCGCGTGGAGGTCCCGCCCGGCAAGGAGGTGCGTCGGGCGGGAGAGGACATCGTCGCGGGCGAGCGGGTAATGGGCCCCGGGCGCGTGCTGGGCGCCGCGGAGCTCGGCGTTGCGGCCTCCGTCGGCGCGGCCGAGGTGCGCTGCCGGCGGCGGCCGAGAGTGTCGATTCTGGTGACCGGCGACGAGCTGGTCGACCCCGGCATTACGCTCGGTCCCGGGCAGATCCGCAACACGAACGGTCCCACGATCGAGGCGCAGGTGCGCGGCGCGGGGGCGGCCGTGGCTGGGCGGGTGACGGTCGGCGACGACTACCGCGCCACGGTCGAGGCACTCGCGTTGGCGCTCGATGCGGACGTCGCGGTCACGAGCGGCGGAGTGTCGGTCGGTCCGCACGACCACGTGAAGCCGGCGCTCGAGCAGCTCGGCGTGGAGGAAGTCTTCTGGGGCGTTGCGCTGCGGCCGGGGAAGCCGACGTGGTTCGGAACGCGCGACGGGACCCTGGTCTTCGGGCTGCCGGGCAATCCCGTTTCGGCGATGGTGACCTTCCACCTGTTCGTGCGGCCCGCGCTGGCGGCGCTGATGGGTACGGACCCGCAGCGCCATCGCGCCGTGGCGGTGATGGACGAGGACTATGCGAAGGGCCCCGGCCGCGCGCACGCCGTGCGCTGCCGCCTCGAGGCGCGAGACGACGGCTGGCACGTGCGGCCGACGAAGGCACAGGACTCACACGTGCTCACGTCGATGCTCGACGCGGAGGCGCTGGCATATCTGGAGGTGGAGCGGGGCGACGTGGGCGCCGGCGAGCACGTCGAGATCGAGATCCTCTGAGGATCTACCCGTACCGGGCGCCCGTCAGCTCGCGCAGCTTCAGCCGGTTGTGGGTCGCCTGCACCCTCCTTACCGTGCCGGACCGGGAGCGCATCACGAGCGAGTCGGTGGTCGCCGCTTTGCCGTCCTGATAGCGGACGCCGTCGAGCAGGTCGCCGTCCGTGACGCCGGTGGCCGCAAAGAAGACGTCGTGGCCGGCCACGAGCCGTTCGACGTCGAGCACCTCGTCCAGGTCGTAGCCGGCGTCGATCGCGCGCTGTCGCTCGTCGTCGTTGCGGGGCCAGAGCTTGCCCAGCAGCTGGCCGCTCATCGACTTGATCGCGGCCGCCGAGAGCACGCCCTCGGGCGTGCCGCCGATCCCCCAGAGCAGATCCACTCCGGTTCCCTCGGTCACGGCCAGCAGCGCCGCGGACACGTCGCCGTCGGTGATGAAGCGGATGCGCGCGCCGACGGCCCGGATCTCGGCGACCGCGTCGGCGTGACGCTCGCGGTCGAGCATCACGACCATCAAGTCGCTCACGTCGGTGCTGCGGCGCTTGGCGACGAGCTTGAGCGTCTCGCCCAGCGGCCGGTCGAGGTCGAGCACGTCTGCGATGTCGGAACCGCCCGCGATCTTCTCCATGTAGACGCAAGGACCCGGGTCGAACATCGAGCCCCGCTCGGCTATCGCCACGACCGAGAGCGCGTTCGGCTGCCCCAGCGCCGTCAGTCTCGTGCCCTCGAGCGGGTCGACCGCGAGGTCGACCTCGGGCGGGCTCCCGTCGCCGATCTGCTCGCCGTTGTAGAGCATCGGCGCCTTGTCCTTCTCCCCCTCGCCGATCACGACGATGCCGTCCATCGGGACCGCGTGAAGCGTGAAGCGCATTGCGTCGACCGAGGCCTGGTCCGCCCCCTCCTTGTCGCCGCGCCCGACCCACCGCGCCGCCGCGAGCGCCGCAGACTCGGTCACCCGCACGAGCTCGAGCGCGAGATTGCGGTCGGGCGCGCTCGTGTCGCGCAGGTCGTGGGCGATGACGCTTGTCTGGCGATCGACCATCTCTCCCTCCGCGGGCAGGTTATCGCCCGCTCGGATGACAGTCGAATGGACGGTTGCACCGATCCCCACGACTGTGAGAGGGTCACTCCCAGATAGGCCCCTGCCCGACCGGCAGAGGCTCCTTATATCGGCGAGGAGATCAGCGAGAAACTCCTCCCTTTGCGAAGAGCGCTCGAAGTGACCTCACCAGGTCGGTTCGGGCGCTTCTTTAAGCAGGCCAGCTAGAAGGTGCCGGGTGGTCTTCGCGTGACGCCGCCGCGCCTGATCTGGCTGATCGCGCCACCGGCCACGATCGCGAGCGCCCCGAGCAGCCCGAGGTACCAGCCGATGTCGAGGCCCACGAACTCCCGCGTGTCGCCGGGGCGGTCGACGATGCCGTTGTAGAGAATCAGCGTCGACGCGATCGCGCCGACGATCATCGTGACCTCGCCCGCGGGCCACGACAGCCGGTGGCCGCGGACCACGATCCAGACCAGGATCCAAGGCGCGAGCGCCGCCCCGACCATCAAGAAGTCCATGCCGGGGATGATGAGGACGGTAAAGAAGTGGAACGTGTCGAAGCCGGAGCAGGAGTCCTTTCCCGCGCCGCACACGTTCTCGCTCGCGGGCGGTCCGGCCTTGACGCTGTACCAGGGCAGGAACATGCTGATGAACAGCAGCAGGCCGCCGCCGGCCGCCACCAGGTCCCCACGCCCGAGCCGAGAGAAGTCCACGGCGCGCACCTTAACGCGCAGCCGCGTGCGCGCGCACGCTCAGCGCCGCCCCGGCAAGCGTCCTCGCAGGCGGTAGAGCGCCTGCATCGCGCGTTCCTGCCGGCTCCCCTGCTTCGGCAGGATGCCGAGCTGCATGAAGACGTCGGCGGAGTCGTTGTAGACGATCTCGGCCTCCATCAGCCCGTCCGGCGCGATCGGGATCCGCACGAGTATCGGGCTCCTGAACCGGCGGCCCGTGGGCGCCCAGCCGTGCCAGGTGCCGAGGTGCGTGCCCTCCATGTAGGCACCGAAGAAGACCTGGCCCTCGGCCTCCCAATACTCCTCTTCGCTGTTGCGGAAGTCCGGGATCGCGGCGAACAGGTCCTCGTACCAGCGCCGGATCTCGCCCTTGCCGCGCAGCTCGATCCCCAGTCCCGGGACGCTGTAGTAGCAGCCCTCCGTGAACGCCGCGACCGTCGCGTCGAGGTCCTGCCGGTCCTCGGCCGCCATGTGGGCCTTCACGACCTCGAGTGCGCTTTTCGTCACATTGCTCGCCATTGCGCGCCTCCTCCTCACCGAATCGGCTAGATTGCCCTCCGCCCGCACCCTATCCCCCGTACGCGGCCTTGAGCTCCCCCTCCCACCTCGTGCGTAACGTCGCGCAGTCTTTCCCGACTGTAGGCCCCGGCAAGGCCAAGTTCAAAGGCCGCTGAGGATGCATCCGACCGCTACTGAGAGCCTCCACACCTCGAGGGCCAACATCCTGGAAAGACTCGGGACGGTGCGCGCGCGTACGCTGGCGCTGGTCGAGTCGCTCTCGGAGGACGCGCTCAACCGCGTGCACGACCCGCTCATGAGCCCCGTCGTCTGGGACCTCGGGCACATCGCGACGTTCGAGGACCTCTGGCTCGCGCAGAACGCGTTCGGCGCGTCGCCCCTTCGCGAGGGACTCGATCGCGTCTACGACCCGTTCACCGCGCCCCGAAGCGAGCGCGGCGAGCTTCCCTACCTGCGAAGCGAAGTTTGCCTGGCGTACATGGAGGCGGTCCGCGAGCGGACCCTCGCGCTGCTCGCGTCGGCAGACCTTTCGCCCGAGGCCGGACCGCTGCTGGCGGGCGGCCTGGTCTACGAGATGATCCTGCGTCACGAGCAGCAGCACTCGGAGACGATCCTCCAGACCCTGCAACTAATGACCGGCGAGGGGTATGCGCCTCGCCGGTCCTACGCGGTCGCGGAGTCGCCGGCGGAACGGCCAAGTGACATGGTGCTGGTTCCCGGCGGTCCGTTCCAGATGGGTGCGGATTCGCCACTCGGCGGCAACGGGTTCTCCTACGACAACGAGCGCCCGCGGCACGAGGTCGACGTCCCGGCTTTCTACATCGACGCGACGCCAGTCACCAACGGCGACTTCATGGAGTTCATCGAAGACGACGGCTACGAGCGCCCCGAGCTCTGGTCCGAGGCCGGCGTCCGCTGGCTCGACAAGGGCAGGCGGCTGCCGCGCTACTGGTCCAACCACGACGGAGGCTTTGCGGTGCGCTCCTTCGCCGAGATGGACGCCGTCGATCCTGAGCGGCCGGTCTGCCACATCTCGTGGTACGAAGCCGACGCTTACGCGCGGTACGCGGGCAAGCGACTGCCGACCGAGCCCGAATGGGAGAAGGCCGCCTCCGGCGAAGCAGCACGTGTCTATCCGTGGGGCGACGAAACACCCACCCGGGAGCTGGCGAATCTCGACCAGCTTGCGTTCGGCACCGCCCCGGCCGGTGCCTATCCCGACGGGGCGAGCCCCTGCGGCGCGCTGCAGATGGTCGGCGAGGTCTGGGAGTGGACCGCGAGCCGATTCGAGGCCTATCGCGGCTTCGAGGCCTTCCCGTACCGCGAGTACTCGGAGGAGTTCTTCGGCGGGCCGTACCGGGTCCTGCGCGGCGGCGCCTGGGCGACGCAGCCCGACGCGGTCAGCAACACCTTCCGGAACTGGGACTACCCGGAACGCCGGCAGATCTTCGCCGGCCTTCGCTGCGCGAAGGACGCCGAGTGACCTCGCGCACGGCCACGACCACGATCGACGTGCGGATCGACGTCTACCTGCGCGACGGCGCGCTCGCGACGCTCGCCGACGACGTGCGCGAGGGCCTGTCCGCCATGCCGAAGACGCTCCCGCCGAAGTACTTCTACGACAGCCGCGGCTCGGAGCTCTTCGAGCGCATCACCGAGCTGCCCGAGTACTACCCGACGCGCGCCGAGCAGTCCATCCTCGACGAGGTCGGCGCTGAGATCGTGGAGCTCGTGCAGCCGGAGGAGCTGGTCGAGCTTGGGCCCGGCTCTGCGCGAAAGACGACCGCGCTGCTCGACCCGATGTGCGAAAGCGGGCTCGCACGGCGGTACGTGCCGGTGGACGTGTCCGAGTTCGCCGTCGAGGAATCCGCCGCCCGGCTGGCTGACGAGTACGAAGGCCTTGCGATCCATGGCATCGTGGGCGACTTCGAGCGCGACCTGGGACGCATTCCGCGCAACGGCGACCGCCGGCTGATCGCGTTCCTCGGCGGCACGATCGGGAACCTGGACGAGCGCGAGCGGCAGGTGATGCTGCGCGAGATGCGCGAGCAGCTCGGCCGCGACGATCGCCTGCTGGTCGGCACCGACCTGGTGAAGGACCGAGCTTCGCTCGAGGCCGCCTACAACGACTCAGCGGGCGTGACCGCCGAGTTCAACCGCAACGTCCTGAACGTCATCAACGCCAACCTCGAAGGCGACCTCGAGCCAGAGCGCTTCGAGCATCTCGCGATCTACGACGACGATCGGCAGTGGATCGAGATGCGGCTCTGCGCCGGCGAGGCCCACGGGGCTCGGATCGGTGCGCTCGATCTCGACGTCGAGTTCGAAGAGGGCGAGCACATCCGCACAGAGATCTCGTGCAAGTTCACCGAAGAGCGCCTCGAGCGCGAGTACGCGGGCGCGGGTCTGGAGC
>JBKOZI010000083.1:0-23958 GCA_046725795.1 Actinomycetota bacterium | reverse complement strand
CGCGATGCTGAGGTAGTCGAAGCTCTCCGTGTTGCCGCCGTAGGTGATCTCGACTTCGTCCTTGCCCGCCTTCGCCTCGTCCAGCACTGTGCCGGTCACCACCTTCACGTTCTGCTTGCGGAGCTCGCTCTGGACGACCTTCGCGATATCGGCATCCTCGACAGGGAGGATCTGATCGAGCATCTCGATCAGCGCCACCTCGGTGCCGAACCGCCCGAAAGCCGATGCGATCTCCGTGCCGGACGCGCCCGCACCCACCACCGCCAGCCGCTTCGGCCGGTCGTTCAGGAGCCAGGTCGCGGCGGTGTCGAGGACACGGTCGCCGAAGCTGGTGCCGGGCACGGGAAGCGCGACCGAGCCGGTCGCGAGCACGACTTTTGCAGCCTCGTACTCCTGGCCGTCTACCGCCACCTTGCCGGATCCGGCGAGCCTGCCGCTGCCCTCGAGCAGGTCGATCTTGTGCTTCTTGAAAAGCCCTCCGACTCCGCCGGTGAGGGTCTTTACGACCTTGTCGCGGTGCTTGCCGGCCGCGGGCATGTCGAAGGAGACATCGCCGGAGTTCACGCCGAACTCGGCGCCGTCCTGCAGCTCGGTCAAGACGTCCGCTGCACGGAGCATCGCCTTCGCGGGAATGCACGCCACGTTCAGGCAACGACCGCCGACGAACTCGCGCTCGACCACCGCCGTCTTCATGCCGAGCTGTGCCGCCCGGATCGCGGCCACGTAGCCCCCCGGCCCGGAGCCGATCACGACCATGTCGTACTTTTCAGCCACCTGTCCTGACTCTATCTATCGCGGAATAACCGGGGCAGCTGCGCCGCCCCGCCTGCAAGAGAGTCGGGCCACGGCCTCCTATTTATCTTGGCCCGCGCTCGGGCATCTGGATGCGGGCAAGCGCTTTCACCAGGAACCAGAAGAGCGTGCCGGCAAGCCCGATCACCAAAAGCGCGACGAGCACGCCGAGCAGGCTCTCGGCCCGGACGAGAAACAGCGACCAAACGAGGATCAAGAGCGCGAGGAGTGCCTGAAAACCGAGTACCGCCCAGTAGCGCGCTCGCCACATCCCGAACGCCATCACGAGCATCAACCCGGCGTAGACGAGCGTCGCCGGGGAGCGCGTGTCGTCGCCTCCCACACCGGCTGCAAACAGGACGACGGTCGAAAACCCCAGCCCCGCGGCGATCACCGCCCCGACCGTGACCGCCACCGGGCGCTCGCCTTCTTGGAGCGGCACGAGGCGCTCCCGCGCGAGGTCGTCCTTGCTCTTGGCGCGCTCGGGGGTTGGAGCTTCCTCCACCGCCGCGCCCGCGACCCGACGCTTGCGACGGCGCTTCGCCTTCTGCCTGCCCGACATCGGCCGAACGCTATCGCGCGCGCGCGGTGACGCCCGCCTCGACACGCCCACGGAGCACCCGCGCGGCCTCGGCCGGATTGGCCGCGTCCCGGATCGCACGGACGACGGCAACCCGCTCGGCACCGGCCGCCACGACCTCGTCGACGTTGCCGGGCTCGATGCCGCCGATCGCGAAGAACGGCACGCGCGCGTGCGCGGCCGCGTACGACACGAGCTCGGTACCGACGGGCGCGTACTCCGGCTTGGTGGGCGTCGCGTGAACCGGACCGACGGCGATGTAGTCCACCTCTTCCGCGGCCTCCACCTGTTCGGGCGAGTGGGTCGAGAGCCCGATCAAAAGTTCGCTCCCGAGCAGCTGCCTGGCCACCGCGGTCTGGCCGTCGTCCTGCCCCAGGTGAACGCCGTCCGCCGCGCAGGCGATCGCCAAATCGGGACGATCGTTCACGATGAACAGCGCGTCGTAAGCGTCACACAGTCGCCGGAAGACACGCCCCGCGCGCACGATCGCGCGCTCGTCGCGGGACTTTTCGCGGAGCTGCACGACGTCCACGCCCCCCTGCAACGCCGCGCGCAGGAGCTCTTCCGGCTCGTTCCCGAGGGGACGGGCTTCGAGCACCAGGTAGAGGCGGGCATCGCGGAGCCATGCGCGTCGCCTCTGCGCGACTGCATCGTGTTTCATCCGGCGGTGAACTCGGGTGTCCCACTCACGGGCGTCGAGGCCTCCGCGTGCAGCTTGCGCGGCATGCGCCCCGCCTCATATGCGAGCCGCCCGGCTTCGATCGCGGATCGCATCGCGGTCGCCATCTTCACCGGATCGCGCGCGCGCGCGACCGCGCTCGCCATCAAGACCCCGTCGCAGCCGATCTCCATCGCGATCGCCGCATCCGAGGCGGTTCCCACGCCCGCGTCGCAGATCACCGGAACTCCGGCTCGCTCGACGATGATCGACAGGTTGTAGGGATTGCGGATCCCCATGCCGCTCCCGATCGGCGCCCCGAGCGGCATCACCGCGGCGCATCCGACCTCCTCCAGCCGACGCGCCAGGATGGGGTCGTCGTTCGTGTAGGGCAGCACCACGAACCCCTCTCCGACGAGCGTCTCTGCCGCGTCCAGCAGCTCCGTCGGGTCGGGAAAGAGCGTGCGGTCGTCGCCGATCACCTCGAGCTTCACCCAGTCTGTCTCGAACGCGTCCCGCGCCATCCGCGCGGTCAGCACCGCGTCATGGGCCGTGTAGCACCCGGCGGTGTTCGGCAGCAGGAAGCGATCCGCGCGGCGAAGCGACTCGATCACAGACCCGGAGGCGTTGGCATCGACCCGGCGAAGCGCGACCGTCACGATCTCGGCGCCCGAGGCCTCGATCGCCTGCTCCATCGAGTCCAGGCTGCGGAATCCGCCGGTGCCCATGATCAGCCGCGAGCGCCACCGCCGCCCGCCGAGCTCGAGATCTGCCATCCGCTCAGGCACCTCCCTGCATGGCGGCGAGCATTTCGACGTGCTGGCCTTCTTCGAGCCGCGTCCGGGTCCAGGCGCTGCGGGGGACCACCTCCGCATCGACGGCGACGGCAACGCCGCGCCCGCCGACAACCCCGGGGGCTTCCCCGGCGACCAGCTCGGCCACGGTGAGCGTGTCGGGAAGCTCACGCGTCTCGCCGTTGACGAGCAGCTTCATCGTCCCGCGACCTCGACCGCGGCGAAGCGCCGCGGCGTGAACTCGTGCAGCTCGAATGGGAGCTCGCCATCGGTGATCAGCGCCACGACGGCGTCAGCGGTGACCGGCGCCAGCAGGACGCCGTTTCGCCAATGCCCGGTCGCCCAGATCAGGCCTCGGATCGCACCTTCCCCCACGATCGGCTTGTTGTCCGGCGTTGCCGGCCGGTGGCCCGCGGAGGCCCGCAGCAGCTCCAGCTCGGTGATGCCCGGCAGGAGCTCGTAGGCGTCACGCAGCAGGTCGAGCAGCCCTCCCGCGGTGACCGCCGGGTCGAAGCCGCGCTCTTCGACCGTCGCGCCCACGATCAGGCGCCCCTCCGTGCGCGGAACCGCGTACACCTCGGGCGTACGCACGATTCGGGTCACGACCGGATGCGCGGCGTCGCCGCCCAGCCTCAAGATCTGACCCTTCACCGGCCGGATCGGGATCGCGCTCCCATCCGGCAAGCCGATGTAGGCGGAGCGTGCCCCGGCGGCCACAACGACCGTGTGCGCACGGACAGCCTCGCCCGAGTCGAGCAGCACGCCGGCGGTGTCGCCGCCCTCCACGATCAGCGATTGCACGCGCGCTTGCGTTCGCACGGCGCCGCCGCATCGGGCGAGCGCCGCGTGAAGGGCTCCGGCGAGGCGTCGCGGCGAGACCTGATGGTCGCCGGGGGCCTCGATTCCACCCGTTACGCGGGTCGATAGGCCCGGCTCCCGCGCGCGGCACTCACGCGCGGACAGCCAGCGCGCGTCGAGTCCGAGCGAAAGCTGCAGCTCGTGCAGCCGCGCGAGCTCCTCGGCCTGATCGCGGTCGACGGCGACGCTCAGCGCACCGGTCGTGCGATAGCCGGTCGTGTGGCCGCTGACCGCTTCGAGCTCTTCCGCGAAGTCCGGATAGAGGCGGGCCGAAGCGAGGTTGAGCTGGAGTAGTGCCTCCTCCCCGAAGTCGGCTTCCGTGACCGGCGCGAGCATCCCGGCGGCAACGCCCGTCGCACCCTCGGCCGGCTCGCCGGCGTCCAGCACGAGCGGCTGCATGCCACGCTGGGCGGCCCGCCAGGCCACGGCAAGGCCGATCACCCCGGCCCCGACCACGACGAGCTCGCGCGTCGCGCGGGCTTGCAGATTTTCTCCAGAATCGGACATCGCCACCGTTTCGGATAGTCACGGGGCGGCGGTCACGTCCACCTTTCCTGCGCCGGCATTACCCGGATCAGGTTCGACGGTCGGCGGCGACCAGCCGCCCTCTCAGCCCGGTTCGCCGGGCTCCCGTTGGAGCCAATTCTAGAGAGCGACGATGCGTGCAGCCGATCAGGTCGGCAGGTCCTGCCCGATCGTCTCCTGGTTGGACACCCCGATCGAGCCGTGGGACTGGACGAGCTTCCCTTTCTATCCCAGCAGGAATTCGAGCAGGGCCTTCTGCGCATGCAGACGATTTTCGGCCTGATCCCAGACCGCCGAGCGCTCGCCGTACAGGAGGCCTTCGGTGATCTCCTCGCCAGGATGGGCGGGAAGGCAGTGCAGCACGATCGCGTCTTCGCGGGCGGCCTCGAGCAGGTTCTCGTCGAGGCGGAACGGAGCGAGCAACCGGCGCCGCCGTTCGGCCTCGTCCTCGTCGCCCATGCTGACCCACACGTCGGCATAGAGGGCGTGCGCACCAGCGGCGGCGGCGCGCGGATCGTCCGTCACGCTCACGCGGTCGCCTGCCGCCTCCACGATCGCGGGGTCAGGCCCGAGCTCGACTGGGCACGCGACCGCCACCTCGACGCCGACTGCCGACCCCAGCAGCATGAGCGAATGGCAGACGTTGTTGCCGTCGCCGACGTAGGCGAGACGGAGGCCCTCCAGCGACCCGAACCTCTCCTGGAGCGTCATCAGGTCGGCGAGCGCCTGGCAAGGGTGGTGGCGCGGCGTCAATGCGTTGACGACCGGTACGTCCGCATAGCGCGCGAGCTCCTCCAGTGTCTCGTCGGCGCCCGGGCGTGTGACGATCGCATCGACATACCTCGAGAGCACGAGCGCCGTGTCTCGAGGCGACTCGCCGCGAGCCAGCTGCAGCTCCTCGCTCCGGAGGACGACGGGCGTCGCCCCCAACTGCGCGATGCCGACCTCGAACGAAGCTCGAGTGCGCGTCGAGGGCCGCGCGAGAAGGATTGCGACGCTCTGGCCGGACAGTGGCCGGGGCCCGTCGTCTCCTGCGCGCTTCAACTCGATCGCGCGGTCGATCATGCCGGTCAGGTCATCGGGCCTAAGCTCCGTACCCGTGATGAAGTGGCGCGGCTCGTTCACATCAGAAGACTAAAGGCCGGAATCCCAGATGCGAGACGTCCGAGCCCTCACGTGGAACGTCTTTCACGGGCGCGACGACCCGCCCGACCGCGGTCTGCGCACTTTGCGATCCCGACTTCTGAAGGTGACGGAGCGGAACGCAACCCATGTACAGGTCAACCGGCCGCTCTTCCGCGAGTTCGCCACACTCATCGCCGGAGCGGAGTGGTCGGTCTGCCTCCTTCAGGAGTTCCCGCCGTCCTGGGCTGAGGCGCTGGCACAGCGCTGCCGCGCCGAGGCGCATGTCGTGCTGACGTCGAGGAATCAGCTCGCACCGCTGCGGCGCCGACTCGCACACTGGAACCCGGACCTGCTCGGGTCATGGGAGGGCGGCTCGAATCTGACGCTCGCGCGTTCCCCCTGGCGGATCACGGAGCGGTCGTCCGCGCTGCTCAATCCGCTTCCACGCCGGGGCGTCCGCGAGCGGCGCCGGATGGTCCTCACGACGCTTGCATCAAGCGGCGCGGAGCTCTCCGTGGCGAACCTGCACGCGAGCGCGGGCAACCGGCTCCAGGCTGAGGAAGATGTACGCCGCGGAGCTCAGCTCGCGGTCGCGTTCGCGCGCGGCCGGCCGCTGATCTTCGGCGGCGATTTCAACCTCCGGCCCAGCTCCTCGTCGGTCTTCGACGATCTCGTGGGCCGGTTCGGGCTGGCGGCCCCAACCGACCCAGACGCGATCGACCATCTTCTTGCCCGCGAACTGAACGTGATCGAGTCGCCGCATCGCTGGGAATCCGAGCGGCGTGAGCCGCTGGTGGAGCACCCCTCGTCCCATCCCCTTCGCCTCCGCCTCTCCGACCACGCGCCCGTGGAGGCCGTTTTCGCCCTGCCACGATGACGGTGCGGTAAAAATAGGGTCGCATGCCAACTGCCAGGAGCGGAGGTCGCAGCGGCTCCTCTGGGGAGGAGAGCGAGGCGAGCGCGCGGCGGCCGGGCCAGTCGAAGCGGTCCGGTTCGACGGGACGCGTCGCGGCCGCGCGCGACCGGATCGTGCGCGGCATGCTCAGCCCGCTCAACTTCGTGGTCCTCTCGCGCAACACGATCGATGACCTTTTCGACGACGCCGTGCGCCGCGGGCGCATGACTCGCACAGATGCGCAGGAGATGGCGCAGAGCCTTCTGTCACGTGGTGCGCGCGCGACCGACGACTTCCTCGCGGACCTCGAGCGGATGTTGGGGAGCCGCCCCGACCTCATCGAGGGCACCGGCGAGGCTGGCGACGGACGTGGCGCCTCGGCGAACCTGCCGATTGCCGACTACGACGAGCTCTCGGCCGCGAAGGTCCAGGAGCGCCTTGACGGCCTCACACCGGCGGAGCTTCGCAAGCTGCGCGACTACGAGCAGCGTCACGCCAACCGGAAGACGGTGCTCGACCGGATCGAGCGGCGTCTGCGCTGACCGGCCTCGCACTCGTCGGCTTCGACCGCGGAGCTCGAGCGCGCTTGCCCACCTGACGCGATTGGCAGAAATCGCCCGGTGTTTGTCCTTGCTGCCAAGCTCGTGAAGAGCGATGATGCGTCGTCATGACCACCCCTCCGAAGACGCGGCGGGTCGTCCTCCTCGCGTTCGACCGGTTTCAGGCGCTCGACCTGACCGGCCCGGCCGAGGTGTTCTCAATGGCATCACGCCTGGTTGCCGACTCGTATTCGATCGAGGTCGTGGCGCCCAGGAAGGACGAGATCTCCAGCTCCAGCGGGCTTCGACTTCGTCCGGATGCTTCGATCACGGCTTGCCGTGGTGCGATCGACACACTCGTCGTCGTGGGCGGCGAAGGCGTCCGCGCAGCGCTGCTGGACGACGCGCTCGTGAGATGGGTGGCGAAGGCCGCACCCCGTTGCCGCAGAGTCGCCTCGGTTTGCAACGGCGCGTTCCTGCTCGCTTCGGCCGGCCTGCTCGACGGGCGCCGTGCGACCACGCACTGGGCGGCGTGCGAGTCGCTTCAGCACCGTCATCCAGAGATCGCTGTCGAGCCGGACGCGATCTTCGTCAAGGACGGCGACATCTACACCTCCGCCGGTGTGACCGCCGGAATGGACCTGAGCCTGGCCCTCGTCGAGGAGGACCTGGGGCGCCGCGCGGCGCTCGAAGTCGCGCGTTGGTTGGTCCTGTTCCTCAAGCGCCCCGGCGGCCAGTCTCAGTTCAGCGCGCAGCTTTCCGCTCAGATCGCCGCGCGTGAGCCACTTCGGGAGCTTCAGGGCTGGATCGCCGACAACCTGGACTCGGACCTCTCCGTGCCGACGCTCGCGGAGCGGGCCTGCATGAGCCCCCGCAATTTCGCGCGCACATTCCGCAAGGAGGTGGGCGTGACGCCCGCCGCCTACGTGGAGGCGGCGAGGGTCGAGGCGGCGCGCGTCGCACTGGACGGCAGTCAGGAGCCGATCGACTCGGTAGCTCGGCGCTGCGGCTTCGGCACCGTCGAGACGATGCGGCGAGCGTTTCACCGGAGGCTCGGAGTCGGGCCTTCGAGTTACCGCGAACGCTTCCTCACGCTCGCGGACGAGCGGGAAGCAGCCTAGAAAGGAGACACCGATGGACATCGCGATCCCCATCTTCGACCGCCTCACCGCACTCGACGCGATCGGGCCCTACGAGGTGCTCTCGCGCCTGCCGGACTCGCGCGTCATCTTCGTCGCGAAGGAGACGGGTCCGTACAAGACGGACAACGGCATGCTGACGATCGTCGCCGAGGCGCGACTCGACGAGCATCAGCACCCCGAGGTGATCGTCGTTCCGGGTGGTACGGGGACTCGTCCCCTGCTGGACGACGAGCCGACGCTCGACTGGATCCGCACTGCACACGAAACATCCACGTACACGGCCTCGGTGTGCACCGGATCGCTCCTGCTCGCGGCCGCGGGAGTGCTGGACGGCCTCGATGCGACCACCCACTGGCTGGAGCTGGAGACGCTCGACAAGCTCGGCGCTCGCTCCACCTCGAAGCGCGTCGTCGAGCAAGGCAAGGTGATCACGGCGGCAGGCGTGTCCTCGGGAATCGACATGGCGCTCTTGCTCGCGAGCCGGATCGCTGGTGACGATTTCGCGAAGGGCATCCAACTCCTGATCGAGTACGACCCCCAGCCGCCGTTCGACGCCGGCTCGAAAGAGAAGGCGCCGCCGGAGATCGTGCAGCTGATCGAGACGATGGCGCGCCAGCACATGGAGCAGCTGGCAGCCAGCTCCTAACCCCGGCTACACCTCTCCGAGCATCACGCTGAAGTCGAGCTGCTCGCCCGTCACCTGGGCGAGCAGCTCGTCGACGGGGAGGCGCTGGCCCTCGCGCCAGAGCGATCGCAGCAGGTCACCGGCCTCGCGCCGCGTGAACCAGTCCTCGCCGAAGCGCTCCCGCAGCACGTTCCGGAGGCGTGTCTCGAAAGCCCACGCCCGCAGGTAGTTGACGGCGTAGTAGCCCGGGTCGACATCCGAGAGGTAAGTGACGCGGGGCCAATCCGTTCGGACCGCCTCGCTCAAGAGATCGGCGTACAGCTCCGGCATCTCGTCGAGGCTCCGGATGCCGGCATGGAGCTCGAGCTCGTAGCGGAGCTTCGCCGCGTAGCGCCGCAGGAACACGAGCTTGCTCGCTCGCGCGAACGCGAGATAGGCATCCGCCTGCTCCGCGCCCATCACGTCGCGAAGCCACGTCGGATCCTCCGTCAAGTGCTCGAAGAGAAAGGCAAATCCCTCGGTCACCGAGTTGTCCCCGAGATGGCGGAACTCGAACGGCAGGGACGCGTCGACGTTCGCGTAGTGCTCGGTGTGGCCGCCCTCGTGGAATAGCGCGGCGAAGTCGTCCCGGCCACCGGTTCGCGGGATAACGAGGTACACCTCACCCGGGACGTGGACGGGTGAGCAGAAGGCACGGGGGCTCTTCTGGGGACGCTGCTCGGTGTCCAGGCGCACGTTTGCCTGTGCATGCAGGTCGATGCCGAGGCCCCCGAGGGTCTCCTCGAATGCCCCCAGGAGGCGATCCTCGGGAAACAGCGGATCGAACGACGGCGCGCGGAAGAAGTAGGGGAGATCCGAGCGCCTGAACGAGTCGAGCCCGAGCCCGATCTGCTCGCGGAGCTGGGGGTCGAGCTTCTCGGCATACTCGGCATCGGTCGCCTCGGAGACGCTCCGCGTCTGCCGTTCGAGAGCCTCGATGTCGACTGCCTTGAGCTCCTCGCACATGGCGCGGTAGCTCGGCCAGCCCAGCTCCCGCGCCAGTTCGTGCGTGCGCGTCGTGACCTCTACGTGCAGCGGGTTCAGCTCTCGGTTCAGGACCGCGAGCCGCGCGTCCTCGATGCGCGCCCGCAGCTCGGGGTCGGACTCGTTCGCCTGCCAGATCGAGGCCTGCCGGTAGGCCTCACGGCGACCGTCGACGTCGATCTCGAGCGTCGCCTCGCGTTCCGCCAGCGCGGTCTCCTCCGCTTTCGTCGCCTCGCCCATGAAGCTGCCGACCGCAAGCTCGAGCAGGTACCGAGTCCGGCGCTCATCGTCCCCCGGCGCCGCGCGCTCCAGGCGCTCCCGGAGCTCCTCGATCGCCGGGCGCTCGAACAGGCCGCGATGGCGGTCGTAGATCTGAGCGATCTCGAGCTCGGGCTTGTGGCCCGCGAAGTGCAGGTAGTACTCGCGGTCCATCGAGCCGACGAAGGTCTCGGCTTCAGCAGCGTAGGCTTGGAGGTCGAGCGCCAAGGGCATGCCAGGATACGTCCATGGCGGTAAACGCGACGACAGCGACCAGACCGCGGCGCGGTCAGCTGCTCGAGCTTCGGATCGAGGGCGTGGCGCAGGGCGGCGCTGGCGTGGCCCGCACGGACGGCTTCGTCGTCTTCGTCCAGGGCGCATTTCCCGGCGACGTCGTCCGCGCCGAGGTCACGAAAGCCAAGCGCCATTACGCGAACGCGCACGTGGTCGAGATCTTGGAGCCGAGCCCCGATCGGGTGCCTCTGCGATGCGACCACGAGGGTGGCGACTGTCCCGGATCGCCCTGGCAGGCGCTTCGCTACGACGTCCAGGCCGCCAGGAAGCACGAATTGCTGGGCGAGGCCCTTCGGCGCCTCGGACGGCTCGAGGGCTTCGAGCTCGAGCCCTTTGTCCCGGCAGAGGAGATCTGGCGCTACCGGAACAAGATGGAATATTCATATGGACGGAACGACGCCGGCGAGCTGGTCGTGGGGTTTCATCGCCGTGGTCGCTTCGACCAGATCGACGACGCGCGGAACTGCATGCTGGCCTCGGAGCGCTCGAACTCCGCCCGCAACCTTGTGAGGGACTGGTGCCGGGCCGAGGGGCTGGGTGTCTACGATCGGCTCGCGGGTCACGGCTTCTTGCGCAACCTCGTCGTCCGTGAGGGCCGGCGGACCGGCGACCTTCAGGTCAGGGTCGTCACGAGCGAGGGAGACTTCCGCGCGGAGGCGCTGGCGGACGCTCTGCGAGAGCCGTTTCCGGATGCCAGCGTGCTCTGGACGCAGACCGCCGCGCTCGCCGAGGTGACGCAGGGCGGCGAGACGACCGTGGTCGCGGGCATCGAACGGATCGAAGAGGAGCTCGCGGGCCTGCGCTTCCGTGTCTCGCCGGAGGCCTTCTTCCAGACCAATACGGAGATGGCCGAGCGGCTCTACGGCATCGCCACGGAGTACGCCGCCCTGCGCGGCAACGAGCGTGTCTTCGACCTCTACTGCGGCATCGGAACCCTGTCGCTTGCGCTTGCCCTCCACGCCGGCGAGGTCTTCGGCGTCGACGTGGTCGAGGCGGCGATCGCCGATGCGATCACGAACGCCGACCTGAACGAGATCGAGAACACGCGATTTTTCGCCGGCGACGTCCGGGACGCGATCCGGCCGTTGCGCGAACGTGCCCCCCGGCCCGACGTCGTCGTGGTCGATCCCCCCCGTGCCGGCCTTTCGAAGAAGATCGTACGCCGTCTCGTCGAGCTGAACGCGCGCCGGCTCGTCTACGTCTCCTGCAACGCAACCACGCTTGCTCCGAACGCACGTGAGATCGTGGACGCGGGATACCGGCTCGTTAAGGTCCGCGGCGTGGACATGTTCCCGCACACGCCGCACCTCGAGTGCGTGGCGCTCCTGGAGCGAGTCGATGCCTGACGTGGGGCGTGGGCTGGGCGTCGCCGCCGGGCTCGATCCCGAAGTTGCGGCCGAGCTGGCCCGCCGGTGCGAGCACCTCGGCTACCGCTCGATGTGGTCGAACGATCACCCGGGGGCAAGCGGCCTCGAGACCGCGGCCGTCTTCCACGAGGCCGCACCGGCGCTGGAGGTCGGCGTTGCGGTGCTCGCACTCGACCGCCACGACCCCGCTTCGATTGCGGCAAAGGCGGGCGAGCAGGGTTTGGATCCGGTTCGCCTCTGGGTCGGCATCGGCGCCGGGTTCGCGAACCGGCCGCTGGTGGTCGTGCGCGAGGGGCTCGCGATGCTCCGGACGGTCCTGCCCCCGGCGGCGAGAATCGCGGTCGCCGCCATGGGCCCGAGGATGTGCGCGCTCGCGGGCGCGGAGGCGGACGGCGTGTTCTTGAACTGGATGACGCCGGAACGGGCGGCGTGGGCCCGCGACCGCGTACGCGAGGGCGCCGAGCAGGCCGGCAGGGACGAGCTGCCGACCATCTTCGGCTACGTGCGCGTCGCGGCCGGCGACGACGCGCAGGAGCGGCTGCTCAAGGAGGAGTCTTTCTACCGTCAGCTCCACCAGGGCTACATGCGCCACTTCGAGTCCCTGGGCGCGGAGCCCGGGACGGTCGGAATCGCGGCGCGGGACCGGGCCGAGGTGCACGAGCGTCTCGCCGCATACGAGGAAGCCACCGATCACGTGGTCGTGCGCGCGCTCGCAAGCGCGGAGATTGAAGCCCTCACGGCCGTCGCCGAGGCCGCCGCTGCGGGTGGGCCCTAGCGCGAAACGGTTGGCTGCTTACAGCCGGTCGGTCTCTATCTCGTCCGCGACCGGCACCTGCTCCGCCGCGCAGCGGGAGCATAGAAAAGCGTCCGCCGGTCCTTCGAGCGCAGCCTGCAACTCTGTCTCGGTGAGACGAGCGCCGCAGGACTGGCAACGCTCGCTGAGGGGCTCGACGCCCTCGCGTTCCTCGAGGTCCATGGCCGCAGTCTAGCCCCTAGGATCGGGCTGTGACGGAGGCGCAGCAGACGATCGCCAACCGCCTTCGCTGGCAGGCCGGGTGGTGTGAGCGCCTCGGGTCGCCGCTCTACGCCGCGATCCTGGAGGCGGCCGCGGACGACGTCGAGGGGGCCGGACCGGCCTGGAGGCTGCTGGCGGGGCGCGAGCGCGAGCCGGCGCGCTCCTTCCTCGCGCTGCGACTGACCGGAGCGGTCCACCGCCTCGTGCTGATGGGGCGGCTCCCGGAGCTTGCGGCGCTCTATCCGTCGGCCGGCGGTCACGCGGACATCGAGCGTGCGCCGGCGCGCTTCATCGAGGCGCTGGCCGACCACGCGGACGAGGTGCACGGCTATCTCGACCGGCCGGTGCAGACCAATGAAGTAGGCCGCTGCGCAGGCTTGATCGGCGGCTTTCTGCTCGTCGCGCAGGAGACGCAGCTGCCGCTGGCCGTGTTCGAGGTCGGCGCAAGCGCCGGGCTGAACCTGCGCTTCGACCGCTATCTGTATTCGGCGCCCGGCGCGAGCTGGGGCGACGCGCAGTCGCCGGTCCGCTTCGACGACGCCTTCGCGTCCGCGACGCCGCCCCTCGAGACGCAGCTCGAGGTGGCCGAGCGCAGGGGTTGCGACAGAAACCCGCTCGACCCGAGGGCCGAGGAAGACCGACTCACGCTGATGTCCTACGTGTGGCCTGACCAGTCGTACCGTTTCGAGCTGCTCCGCGGAGCACTCGCGATCGCCGCCCGCGACGACGTCGTGGTCGAGCGCGCCGGCGCGGCCGAGTGGGCCCAAGCGGCGCTTGGCGAACGGCGCTCCGGCGTCGCGACCGTTCTCTTCCATTCGATCGTCCTGCAGTACCTGAGCCCCGAGGAGGGGTCCGCGCTCCACGCCGCGATCACGGGGGCGGGCGGCCGCGCGACGACTGACGCCCCGCTGGCGTGGCTTTTCATGGAGCCGGGCGAAGATCAAACCGACGTGCGGCTGACGCTATGGCCCGGCGGAGAGGAACGCCTGCTGGCGCACACCGGGTACCACTCCAGCCCCGTCGAGTGGCTGGAATAGACGCTAGCTGCGCGCCTCCACGTAGAGGCTCTCGAGAGCCCGGCCGGAACCATCGAGCGCGGCCACCTCCGGCACGCTTCCCTCGGAGAACGAATGCTCGGCCACGGTGTCCGGATCGAACCCGGCCGCGTCAAGCGCGTGCTTCAGCTCCTCGAAGTCGTAGATCCAGCGGTGTCCCCAGTTGTAGAAGATGTTGTTCATCATCCAGGCGGGGCGGTCCGGAACCTCCTTGCCCCGAAAGACGCGCAGCTTCGCGAGCAGCTCCCGGTTCTGCCCGTAGAAGGGATCCTCCGAATCCGCGTACCCGTGCACGTAGCGCGCCAGGCTCGGCGTGCTCACCCGCACCAGCCCGCCCGGACGCAAGATCCGCCGAACCTCCGCCAGCCAGGCGATCCCGTCCTCGGGCGTCAGGTGCTCGATGAAGTGCTCCGAGTAGGCCCACTCGAGACTTTCGTCCTCCAGCGGATAGGGCTCGGTCGAGTCGTGCCGTAGGTAGTAGAGATCCTCATTGGCGCGCGAAAGCCGGCCGTGCTCGGCTTCGCGTCCATCCTTCTCGGTGATGCTCATGCGGTCGGTGTTGAGCCAGCCATGCTCGAGCACCCGCCCGCACCCCGTGTTGATGCCTCGCAGCCCCAGGCGCTCGATCAGCTCACGATCGAAGGGCGGATCATCGGGCAGCGTCTCAATCCTCTGAAACCACCGAGGCACGTGAGGAGTCTAGGAGAGGCCGAACCGATCTCTGGGAAAAAGGGGCAGGACGGAGGAAGAGGGGCCCTGCGACGCCCGTCAGCTCGGCTGCCAGGAGCAGGGCCCCTCTTCCGGAGCCAAGCGCGCCTAATAAGGCGGCTGATCGGCGTACCAGTCACCCAAGGGACGGAACGCGCGCCAGAAGGCCTGCTTCGCCTTCTGCTCGTCGAGCGAGGCGTCGATGTCAGGCACGTAGAGGGCGTCGATCGTGGGTGTGAGCCGCTGGACCGCGCCGAGGCGCGGTTCGAGCCGTTTCGCGAGCGGGAGCTCGAGCCCGTTCAATGTCGCAAGCGCGCGCTCTCCCATGACGACCACGATCCGCGGCTGCACGACGGCGATCTCCTCGACCAGCCGGCCGATGCACTCCTCTGCCGCCTGGTCGAGCTCGGTGATCGGGCACTTGACGCACAACGTGCCGTAGACGACGAGGGGGTCGATTCCGAGCCGCTTGAAGCTCTTCATCAATGCGCTCCCGCTGCGCCCGTAGAAGGCGACGCCTTCCTCGACCTCGGACGACGTCGGCGCGTACTTCAGCAGGAAGACGTCTGCCTGCGGATGCCCGGAACCCAGCACCGGCATGAGGCTGCCGCGGGGACAGTACGGACACTCCTGGAGATCGTGTGTAAGTCGGTTGAGCTCACGGATCGCACGCTCGAGGTACTTCTCTCGTATCTCGTCGTCCGTCGCCGGCATCCGGCTCACCGATTTAGACGGGACGGAGTCTTGTCCTTTCCCCTGCATCAAACCTTGCCCCCGCACAGTTGCCTGGCGTTGTGATTATGGTCACTCGCAGCGCTCGAGCATGACGCGAACAGAGCGGAAGGCCGCGCGAGCGGCGGCGACCCACACCTACAATGGGCTGCGTGCAGGGGTATTTGACAGATACGTACCTCTCCTCGCTTTCGTTCAACCTGGTCCAACCGGATACGGCCCGGGTCGAGAGCCTGCGTTTTCCGCTCGCGCGCCTTGGGGGAGCCGATGCGGAGCTGCTCGGGCTGCCCGGTCAGCCCGTGGACGTCTTCAACACGAGCCTGCCCCGGCAGCGCCGGGAGGTCATGGAGGGCCTGCGCCGGCTGTGCGGGATACCGCGGATGTCCACCTTCGCGGTGGCAGCGCTGATCAACAACGCCGTCGCCCAGATGCCGGCCGGTCAGGCCTACGTCAACGTCGGGGTCTACGCCGGCTTCTCCTTTCTCGCCGGGATGCTCGAGAACCCGGCCCGGACCTGTGTGGGGATCGACGACTTCTCCTGGTCGAATGCCGCACGTGCCGGGCTGAGGCGGCGCTTCGAGGCGATGAGGAGTCCGGCGCATCGGTTCCACGAGATGGACTACCTCGACTACTTCACGAACATCCAGAGCGAGCCGATCGGGGTCTACGTCTATGACGGCGACCACGCCTACGACCACCAGCTCCGGGGACTCGAGATCGCGGAGCCGTTCTTTGCGGACGGCTGCATCGTGGTCGTCGACGACACCAACTGGGAGGCGCCGCGAGAAGCGACGATCGACTTCGTGGCGCGGAGCGAGCGCCACTACGACGTGCTGATGGACCGCTCCACGCACGACCACGCGCACCCGACTCTGTGGAACGGTCTGATGGTGCTCCAGGCGACGGGCCGCAGACGTTCGCGGTCGCCCGCCGAGGTCAGAGCAGCATTTCCGCAGCGGACATATACGGCCACGCGTCCAGCCGCAAACGTCGAACCACGGGCACCGCAGGGAAACGGCCGCGGCGAGGCCACGGACACTCCCCTCGTGAGCGTGGTCCTCATCGACGACGACCTGGGCGCCACCTCGCTTGCCGCGGCAATCGACGCGTGTCTGGAGCAGACATGGCCGCGTACCGAGCTGGTCGTGCTGGACCGGTCCGGCGGCAAGCACCGTCAGGTGATTGCCGAACGCTACGGCGACCTGGAGTACGTGGAGGCCTCGGTCGAGCGTCCGGCCGCGGGCCTCGCCGACGCGCTCGCGAGGACGACCGGTGAGCTCGTTGCGCTCGCGGACACGGCGGAGCCGCTCCGCCGCACCGCCGTCGAGGTCGCGATCCGGCTCCCGGACGGCACACCGTTTTTCCTCTCGTACGGCGACACCCGATATGCGGAGCACGAGCGGGCGGTTTTCGGTGGATAGGCGCTACCTGAGCCTCTGCGCGATCTATTGGAACGAAGCCTCCTACCTGCGCGAATGGATCGAGTTCCATCGCCTTGTCGGCGTCGAGCGGTTTTTTCTCTACGACAACGAAAGCACCGACGAGCACCTCCGGGTCCTCGCTCCATATGTCGAGGACGGGACGGTCGTGTTGCACGAGTGGCCGATGCGCCCGGGGCAGATGCCGGCCTACGACCATTGCCTCCAGAGATACGGTCACGAGTCACGCTGGATCGCGTTCCTCGACCTCGACGAGTTCCTGTTCTCGCCGACGCTTCGGCCCCTGCCCGAGCTGCTCATCGAGTACGAGCAGCATCCCGCGGTGGTCGTGAATTGGATGATGTTCGGGACCTCTGGGCACGTCACGAAGCCGCCCGGCCTCGTGCTCGAGAACTACCACTACCGCAGGAGCTACGAGCCGGATCAACACGAGGTCGTGAAGTCGATCGTCGACCCCGAGCGGACGGAGCGGCCTCTCAGCCCGCATGCGTTCAGACACCGCGGCGGCCCGGCCGTCAACGAGCAGCACCATCCGAATGGGCCGCCGCTCGGCTTCTTCGAGCCCGTCTCCTTTGAACGGTTTCGCGTGAACCACTACCCACACAAGTCGGAGGAGCAGTTCCGCAGGAAGCTAGCCCGCCCGCAGGCGCACAGCGGCACGTTCAAGCACGCGCCCGAGCACACGATCGAGCGCCGCATGCAAAGGCTCAACGCAGTGCGCGACGACACGATCAAGGCTTACCTCGAGCCGCTCCGCGCGGCGCTCGAGCAGAGGCTCGCGGAGCGCCCGAGCGTGGCCGGAGCGCCGCCTGTGTAACGCTAGCCTCGGCCGGCGGGCCGCCCGCCTCGCGGGCGTACCTTGGTCTGCACGAACTTGAGGGACTGAAGGTAGATCAGGCTCTTGCGCTTGTGCAGGATGTCGGCGTCTCGGAGGCTTTCGAGAAACTCTTCGGGGCCGTCGAAGTCGCGCATCCGGATCTTCACCGTGCCCAGCCCTTGGGTGACGTGGCTGTCGGACCCGGCGCCCGCCACCACCTGGTACTTGGCCGCGAAGCGCCGTGCCTCCTCGTTGAAGCCGGGCACGGCCACGCGCGCGTTGAAGACCTCGAGCACATCGATGTCCTCCACGACCTTCAACAGATGCTCGTAATCGGGCACCGAGTGAAGACGGTCGAAGGGGTGAGGGACGTAGGCCAGGCCGCCCTGGGCGTGGATCGCGTCGATCGTCTCCTTCAGGGACATCCCGCGCGGGATTTTCTCTTTGATGAAGAGCCCGATCACCTCACCCTCGTACGCGGTCTTGACCTCCTCGGAGACGATCACCTTGATCCCATTCGCTCGCGCGTGGGCCTCGTGCGCGCCCGAGATTTCGTTGTGGTCGGTGACGGCGATCGCGCCCAGGCCGCGGCGCTTCGCAGTCTCCAGCAGCACGTCCACGGGGGTCGCGCAGTCCGGCGAGTGGTCCGTGTGCATGTGCAGGTCGCAATGGATGAACCCCCGCCGCTTGAGGCGGCGGGCGATCGCGTCGCGCCCCGCGGGTGGACGGTGGCGGCGTCCGACCACGCGCCGGTAGACCTCCTCCACCGCGGTCGTGGCCCGGTCCCAGCCGAGCTCTGTGCGCCGCTCGAGGCAACGGTCGCGAAACGAGGCACGCAGTGCCTCGTTTGCCACCAGGCGCCGGAGCTGCGCGCTCAGGACCTCCGCGTCTCCCGGCTCGAACAGAAGCCCGTCGTCGCCGTCGCGAAGCGTCTCCTCGTAGACCGGGATTCGCGACGCCACCGGAACCGCGCCTGCCGCGACCGCCTTGAGCACCGTGAGCGACGCCGGCGCGAGGCCGGACGAGGCGGCGCAGAACACTTCCGCACGGCCCAGGAGCTCGCCGAGCGAGACCGTGCGCTGGTTCACGAAGCGGACGCGCTCGCGCAGGGCCCGGCCGATGCGCGGCAGCGGCTCGGCCGTGCGCGCCGACCAGACCGTCGCACGCCAATCGAGCTCGGCCGGAAGCGTGCGGAGCGCCCTCAGGAAGAGGCGGAGCGCCTGACGTTCCTCTTCGGCTGCGAACGCGATCTCGACCGTCCCCGCGGCACGGGCGCCCGGCGCGAATTCCTCGAGGTCGACTCCGCGGCCGATCACGTCGTAGTCGCCGGGGAAGAAGCTCGACACGAGGCCCCGGGTCACCTCGAACGTGGCCGTGCGCGCGTCCAGCCGGCCGAAGAAGAGCTCGATGAACCGGCGCGCGACCTGGGTGGAGAGGACCCGCTCCGTGGGCGAGTGGAAGGTCCCCACGTTCAACGCAACCGAATGCCGGAGGGCGGTCGCGGAGGCGCTGGGCGCAAACGGCTCGTGCACGTGCAGGATGTCGAGCGTGAGCTGTTCGAGGAGCCGCTCGATCGTACGTGCGCCGTCGAGCGGCAGCGACATACTTCCCCCGCGCCGCGCCGGCGGTACCGGGACGCTCTGCCCGACGGCGATCACCCGCGCCTCACCTTCGCGAAAGAGCGCGTCCGCTCTGGAGCCCGCGGAGCGGATCAGTCGCCGCGAGTCGCGCACGAGCGTGCGCGAACTCGACGGAGCCAACACGAGCACCCGGTGCCCCCTGCCCGCCAGCTCCTGGGACAGCCGCTCGACGTACTCGTTGACCTCGCGCCGTGACTCCCACGGATAAGGAGTCACCTGCGCAATCTTCAAGCCGGTTGATCGCCCGTCGCCTGGCACGCGGGCGTCAACTTATCTACTTACCTACTTGACCGAGGCCTGCGCCTTCTTGCCGGTGGCGGCCTTCTTCAGCGCGTGCTTGCGGATGAACTCCTCGGTGTTGTCGTGGGCGATCGGATCCGGCACCTGTTCCGGCGGTGACTTCATCAGGTAGGAGCTCGGCCCCTTGAGCGCCCCCGCCACGCCCTTGTTCAGGGCGAGCTTGCACATCCGCACCGCGTCGATGACGATCCCTGCGGAGTTCGGCGAGTCCCAGACCTCGAGCTTCAGCTCCATGTTGAGGGGCACGCCGCCGAACGACTGGCCCTCGATCCGGATGTGCGCCCACTTGCGGTCCGTGAGCCACGGCACGTAGTCGGACGGGCCGATGTAGACGTCGGTGTCGGGCAGGTCGTAGTCGAGCATCGACGTGACCGCGTTCGTCTTCGAGATCTTCTTGGACTCCAGCCGTTCGCGCTCGAGCATGTTGTAGAAGTCCATGTTCCCGCCGACGTTCAGCTGGCTCGTGCGCTCGAGCCGCACGCCGCGCTCGCGGAAGAGGCGCGCCAGCGTCCGGTGAACGATCGTCGCGCCCACCTGCGACTTGATGTCGTCGCCGATGATCGGCAGGCGGGCCTGCTTGAAACGCTTCTGCCAGTAGGGCTCGCGCGCGATGAAGACGGGGATGCAGTTGACGAATCCGCAGCCGGCGGCGAGCGCCTGCTCGACGTACCACTTGGTGGCGTCTTCGGCGCCGACCGGCAGGTATGAGACGACGACGTCCGTCTGCGTGTCGCGCAGGATCCCGACGATGTCGGCCGTCTCGCCCGGCGCCTTCTTGATCTTCTCCTTGAGGTACTTGCCGAGCCCGTCGTGGGTCATGCCCCGCTGCACCGGCACGCCGAGCGAGGGCACGTCGGCGAACTTGATCGTGTTGTTCTGCCCTGACCAGATCGCCTGCGAGAGGTCCTTGCCGACCTTGTCGGCGTCGATGTCGAACGCGGCCGAGAACTTCACGTCGCGGACGTGATAGCCCCCGAGGTCGACGTGCATCAGGCCTGGTACGAAGTCGGTGGAGTTCGCGTCCTTGTAGTACTGGACACCCTGAACGAAGGACGAGGCGCAGTTGCCGGCGCCGACGATCGCGACCCTTACCTCGTCGCGCTGCCGTAGCGCGTCGTTCGCTGACCCGTCCTTCGTGCTCATCGACGTCCTCCTATTGCGGGGTGTTCTTAAAGCCCCGCAGCGAGGGCTGGGGGGAGAAGCTCAAGTCGAGGTACCCTCGCCCGCCTCCGGGGTTACGTCTTCGGCCGGCGGGCCCAGAGTCTGAAGCGCCTGGCGGACATGCCAGATCCGCTGCGCCACGGTGAAGACCGTGAGCGCCGCGAGCACGTAGATCGAGACCTCCAGGAGCTCGAAGTCCCCCAGCCCGGCACCCTTGGCCAGCACCAGTCCGATCGAGAGGACGGCCACCCGCACCGGACGGGTTGCCAGTCCCACCTTGCATTCGACGCCCAGCGCCTCCGCGCGTGCGCGTGTGTAGCTCACCATGAGCGAGCCCAGCACAGCCACCACGACGGCCGCGGTCGCGAGCTCGTCACCGCGCGAGGCGAAGTAGGCCCCCACGGCAGCGAGCACGATGCCCTCCTCCATGCGGTCCAGGGTCGAGTCCAGGAACGCGCCGAAGAGCGTGCCCTTGCCTGACATGCGCGAGTAACGGCCGTCGAGCGTGTCCATGAGGCTGCCGACGATGAACGCGAGGCCTGCAAGGAAGAAAAGCCGCTGGGTCACGAGCACGGCCGCGGCCACGTTCAGCGCCAACCCGGTGAGGGAGATCGAGTTTGGCGTGAGTCGCGACTCGATCAGGCGCTCGCGAACGCTCGTGCGAAACTCCGCAGCCGTCGGGGCTCTACCGTTCTCGCGCCAGGTCGACCGTGCCCGTCGTTCGCGTGTCTCGCGTTGGGCCATCCAGATCTACGCCGGCGCTTCGGCGGCCCGCGGCCGCCACGCCCAGGCCGCGGGCCACAGGCGCGACAGCACGCGCGCAGACACGATCGCGGCGGTCGCGGCAACCGCGGCGCCGGCGAGCGCGTCCATGATCCAATGGTTGCCCGTCACGACCACCACGAACGTCACCACGAACGGATAGAGCACCCACAGTGCCTTGAACACCTTCCGTTTCACGACCAGCATCGCGGGCCCCGCGATCAGCAGCGCGAACGCGACGTGCATGCTCGGCACGGCCGCGTAGGGGTTGAAGAAAAGCGTCACGAGGCCCGAGTCGTGTTTCACGTTCACGTAATAGGACAGCGTGTCGACGAAGCCGAGCTCGGGGAAGAAGCGAGGAGGAGCGGTCGGCAGCAAGAGGTAGCCGACCAGCGCGAGTCCCATCGCGACCACGAACATGTTGCGGACGAAGTAGAAGCGGTCGTTGTGGCGCAGGTAGAGCCACACGAGCGCCGTTGTCGTGATCACGAAGTGCGAGTTCACGTACATGAAGTTCGCGAAGTCGATCACGAACCGGTGTCCCATCGCCCAGCTCTGGATGCTCTGCTCGACGAAGAAATGAAGGCTCTTCTCCGTGGAGACGAGCGTGCGTGCGTTCTGGAACGGAACCGCCTGGTTGCTCTCGGCGATGCCGCGCACGGTCTCGTAGAGCAGGTCCGCGAGCACGAAGATGCCCAGCTGGGCAAGGGCGTCCGTACCACCCTTGGGTAGCCACGAGATCGTGTGTTTCCTGCCGGTGCGCCTCGAGCGCAGGCGCGCAATCACGTAAATGACCGACAGGACGGCAAGAGGCACCGCGAGGCGGAACACCCAAGCATCCTAACGAACACTTTGGCGAAGTTAAGAAACCGTTACCGGGCTGACGGCGCACTTGCCGGCGCTGCGGGTCGCCGCGCGCCACGCACGAGCCGGTGAGAACCGCGTGATGACGCGGAAGGTGCCCGGTTGTGCCGCACGCACCAGCGTCCAGTCGCCCGCGCGTCCGAGGCATCCGCCGGCGCCGCCCGCGAGCCGCCAGTAGGGAGTCGCCCGCACACGCACGACGAAGTCGCCCGGCGTCGTGACCTGCAGCGTGAACGACTCGGGGCCGAGCGTCGTCAGGCGGCCGTGTGCGCCCGCACCGGCCTGGAGCATCGGTCCGGTGCCGCGCACCGAATAGATCCGCCAGCTCCCGGCGGTCCCGCGCAGCTGCAGGTAGGGCGGCAGGCTGCGCACGATCGCGGCCTCCTTCTGCGCCGAGTAATCGAGGCGTGAGTCCGGTAGAGCGACCCAGCGGACGCCGTTCTCGTGGAGCCAACGGTGGTAGCGGTCGCTGGTGAGGCGGCCGTCGTAGAAGAGCCGGTTGCGGGCCACGTCGGCCTGCCGCAGCCATCCCCGCGCGAGCGCAAACCGAGGTGCGAGGTAGGCCGTCTCCCAGTGATTGAAGGTGTATGGGACCTCGACCCGCTCACGCTCGGCGCGGTGCTCGGTGAGCCAGCGCTCGAGCGGCTGGTAGTAGGCCTTCGCGGTGGAGGGGTCGCCAAGACTCTGGAACGTGTCCGGGATCGGTGTCACGACCTGCCACCCAAGCGCGAGCGCCAGTGCCGCGAGCACCACCGGGCGCGGCGCCTTGATCGGCCTCGTCATGACGACGGCTGCAAGCACGGGGCCGGCGAAGAGCGAGCCGAGGCGGGTGACGTTACCGCCGACCGGATTCGGAATCACCCACGCGAGCGTGCCGAACACGAGGTAGGCCAGCAGGACCGTACGAAGCTCGCGCTCTTCCTCCAGTCCGCGGATCGCGAGCAGCGCCACGCTGCAGGTGAGCGCGAGCGGCCAGTAGGCGGAGAACCAGAACGGAAAGCGTCCCGACTCCGGGAACGCGAGCGCGAGCAAGGCGACGGGGGCGAGCGCGCCGAGCCCCACAAGGACCACGGGGCGCACGCGTCTTCGCCCGCGGGCAAGCCCGCCCGCGCAGACTACGAGGGCCAGCAGCAGTGCTGCGACTGGGCTCGCAAGCGCGCTGCCAACCGCGGCGACGGGCGCCAACAAATGCCGGCCCAGTTGGAGGGCGCGGAGCGCAGCCAGGGCGAATGCGGCGCCGAGTGCGAACGGCAGCCAGCCGTTCGCGAGCAGCGCCAGCGATCCAAGCGCCGCGAACCAGAGGCTCGCCAGGCGCGCGTCCGGACCCCACCGGTCGCGCACGATGCGGTCGAAGAAGTAGGCGCATGCGATCGCCGCGAGCACTCCGCCGAGCTCTGGTGAGAGCAGTGCCGCGAGCGGCGGAAACAGGATCGAGTACGTGAGCATGTACTCGCCGCCGTACCAGCTTCCGTTCCACAGGGCGAGCCCGTAGTCGGAGAAGTAGTCGGCCCGGAAAGTGTGGGCGGCGAGGTCTCGAAGTGGTGGATTCCACAGCGCGAACGCACCGGTGAAAGCTGCACTCAGTGCAAGCGCCGCGGCTGCGCCGTAGAACCGGCCGGGCGCTCGCTGGGGGAGTTGTGGCGTCGCCGCTACGGTCGGACCCATGTCAGGCCCGCTCTAACGGGGATAGCCTTGTGTGGTGGCAGGGACAAGCACCAAGCGGGCGGCACGAACGTCGGGCGGCAAAACGGGCCGCAGGCGCACGAAGGATACCTGGCGCCCCCCCGACAAACGGCGTGTGCGCGCGATTCGTGACCGCCTGCGTGCGTATTACGGACGACCCCGGAACGAGCCGCACCACGCCCCGCTCGATGAGCTGATCCTCACCGTTCTGTCGCAAAACACCAACGATCGCAACCGGGATGTGGCCTACGCGCGGCTGCGTGCGCGCTTCGCCGACTGGAAGGCTGTCGCCGACGCTCCCGTGGAG
>JBKOZI010000082.1:0-29597 GCA_046725795.1 Actinomycetota bacterium | reverse complement strand
CGGCGGCATCGGCCACGCCTGGTACACGGCGGTCGCCGGCGGTGCCGCGCTCGAGGTGATTGCAAGGCTCCTTGCCGAAGGGTCCGAGACGCTCGGCGGCTGGCTGGCCGTGATCGCGAGCGTCATGATCTTGGTCGCTGTGTCGCTCGGCTTCCCCACGCGGGGCCGCGCGAGCTAGCGCTGCCGCCCCCTATATATCCAGGGTGATGTTCGACTTCTCGCCGCCGGGCACGGGGATGTCGAGCTCGAGCGGCAGGTTCTCGGTCGCCGACGCCTCGCCGAGGCGGAAGAGCACCAGTGCCCCGCCCTCGGATCCCGTCGCCGCGGGGGAGTCGGGTGCGGGCGCCTGGTCCTTGGGGGGGATCGGGTCGCTGAAGCTGAGGCCGAAGCCGGTCGCGCTCACGTCGATCGGCAGGTATTCGTTGCCGTCCGTGTCGACGACCTTCATGTCGCGCGGCGGTACGTAGTCCTTCTTGCCCTCGTTCTCCACGGTCAGGAACACGCCGAGGTACTGCTGGTTGCCCGTGAGCGCAGGCTGACCCCTGAGGTAGTCCTCGTCGGGACGCTGCTCGGAGTTCAGCAGTCGCGACTGCTGCACCTGGTAGACGGCGTCGCCGGCATTGATGTACTCGCCCTCGGCGCCTTCGTGCTTCTCCTCTTCGGACCCGCAGCCCACCGCCCCGATCGCGAGCACGAACGCGGCTGACAGGGCAATCAGAGCTCCGAGAGGCCTGCGTCTGGCTTCCACGAGCGCGGAAGTCTAAATGGTCATCGCGATCGATGGTGCGGGGTCGTGGAGTCGGTCATCGCACCTTCAGCCGGCCGCTACGCCGGCCGGCTGAGCCGAGGACTGCCCTTCCTCGAGGGCCTCGGCCAGCCGGCGCAGCGCCCTGCGGCTCTGCAGCTTGAGCCAGGCACGGCCCCCGAGGGTGTCCCGCAGCTGGTCAATCCTGGTGGCCGGCGTGCTGGACACCTGATACTCGACCAGCGTCATGTCGCGGCCGTAGGGGGTCAACGTGTACTGCGCGCGTGTCTTGACGCGCCCGAGCCGCCCGGTCTCTCCCTCGAGCGTGATCCGGTGCGGACGCTCGAGCTCGGCGAGCACGATCTCGCCCCAGAGCGAGCTCCCGAACGCGATCCGGAACCGAGCCGCGGCCCCCACCCCACGCGACGGGACGCGCTCGAGCCGGAAGTCCTTCAGGTAGTGGTCGGAGAACGCGGCGTGGTTGGCGATGTCGGTGAGATAGTCGAAGACCTGCTCGCGCGGTGCATCGATCGTGATCTTGCAGGTAAACGAGCGCATCGCGCCGGACGATATTCGAGCGGCTACGCGGCGGGGCGCACGGCCAGCCGGGTCTCCGGCCAGACGCGCTCCATCCGCAGCGGCTCACCGGCTGCGGGGGCGCACAGGTCGCAAAGCGCCCGCTCGCGGCCGTCCCGCACGGCGAACACCTGGATCCGCTCGCCAACGAGCGGTGAGCGCCCGCAGCTCGAGCAGGAACGCCGGTGCGCGGCCATGCAAAGCACGCTGGTCTTCAGGAGCTGGCGCTCCAGGGCAGGTGCGTGGCGCTCCTCGAGCGGCTCCTCCAGCTCCGTCTTGCGGATCAGCACTTTCCTCTTCATGACTGCAAGATTCGCTGCGAGGCCCCGCATACCTTTCGGCGGCACCCGCGAAGGCAATCGCGCTAAGAGCGACTTTTGCGGATCGAGTGTCACGAATCGACCGGCTCAGGCACGGTAGAATCCGGACACGGCTGACAGGTATGAGGGAGCCCCCGTCAGTGAACCGAGCGCCTGCTTCGGGATGCGAAAGCCAGCAGGCCAGGAGGGGAAGGTGCAGACATACCTTGCGGGCACACTCGCCGGAGCGGGATCGTTCCGGTGCCATACGTGTGGCTTTCACGTCGCGCTACGCGGGCTCGACGAAGTACCCGAGTGTCCGAATTGCGGCGACCGCGAGTTCGCCCGAGCGTCGATGTTCGATGTCGCGAACCCCGAGGGGGACCCGCCGACGACGAGCGAGGAGGAGGCGGAGTGGCTCGAGGCTGTGGGTGAGACGCTCGAGGCCGAAGGGCACTATCTCGTCTTCAAGGACGCGAGCCGGGTCTCGGTCGTGCCGCTCACGCGCGAATGGACCAAGATCGGCCGCAGCCTGACCGCCGACATCCGGCTCGACGACCCGACGGTCTCACGCCGGCACGCGCTGATTTGCCGCCAACCCGGCGGCGTGAGGGTACTCGACGACCGCAGCCTGAACGGCATCTTCCTGAACGGGGAGCGCACCGAATGGGCGCGCCTTCACGACCGCGACGAGCTCATGATCGGGCGCTACCACCTCCATTTCCTCGAGGTGGGCGGCGAACACGACCGCACGCCAGGCGCGGCCGGTCTGACAGCGGTCTGAGGAACAACTACCGCCCGGCTCCAAGCAGCCGGGCGGGTTTGTCGCGGGCTCGCGTTGTTCTCGACCGAATGGGCCGGCGGCCTATTCGGTCGAAACCGAGGGGTCGGTCTGCTCGCGCTCGGGCTCCGACATGAGGAAGTGGGCGGCCGGCTCCGCGGCGATCCCGCGGATTCTCGCCGCCTCCTCGAGCTGATCGGAACGCTCGAGCTCGCGGGCATATAGCCCGAGCAGCTCCTGAACGTCGGCAAGACCCTGGCCGTCCAGTTCGCGCAGCGCCACCTTCGCGCCCTTGCCCAACCGCCGTTCGAGCGCCTCGCGGTCGAGGCCCCACTCGTCGTTCACGCGCATGTAGACACGGCCGCCGGTCTGGCCGGCACAGGCCCATGGGCCGATGTCCCCGAGCACCACCGCCCGGCCCGAGGACATGTACTCGAACGCGAAGCCCTTGATGTTGGCGCGATCCGCGATGCCGCCCAGCTCGTCAACGATCGGGCCCTCGGGCTCGCCGGCGATCACGACGTCGGCCCCCGAGAGGCGGATGCAGAATCGCGAGTCGGCCGAGCCCTGCACGAAGAACCGCCCCCGTTGGGCCCCGTACGCGAACGATTTGCCGACCGACCCGTTCACGCGCCGGCCCAGTCGGTTGCGGCCCTTCATGATCGCGATCGTGCCGCCGAACATGGTCTTGCCGACGCCGTCCTGCGCGCCGCCCTCGATGCGGATGTCGACGCCCCACACGTTGAACGCGCCGAGTCCGGAGCCGCCGATCGAGCCGCCGTTGAAGTGGAGGTCGGCGATCGTGTCCATCGTGGACGGCGGCGCGTCGCCCGGCCGGAAGATGCGCGCGCGCGACAGCGCGCCCGCCAGCTCCGTGCCGAGCACGCGGTCGTTGGCATCGACGGGACGTGGATACTCGTGAGACACCCTCCCTGTCCGGACAGCCTGGTCATCCTTCGCCAAACCCATCTGGCCGCTTGCGGACAGATGGCCAGTTTCTCCAGCAATGGAGACGGGAGGTCCACACACGTCGGTCGCCAGCGCAGCGATCTCGTGTGACGCAATCTTCGTCTCCATGCGGATCGGCCGCGCCACGATCAGCCCCGCCTGCTCGCGCTCCTCCTCCGCGCTGACCGGCATGTCGATCGGCTCCAGGTCGAGCATATCCTCGAGCGGGCGGATCATCTCGGTCAGGTCGATCGCGTCCTTCGCGCGCGCCTGAACGAGCAGGTCGCTACGGCCGACCAGGTCCTGCGCGCGCTCGTAGCCCATGCCGGCAACGACCTGACGTACCTCCTCGCCCATCTCGGCAAAGAAACGCGCGCAGCACTCGACCGCACGGTCGAACTCCTGCGGCGTGAACTTCTTGAGGCCCTTGTGCTCGGCTTCCTCCATCGACTCGATCTGAGTCGCGATGCCGACGTGGCAGGTGTCGAGCTGGCAGCCGCGGCAGATCGTGCAGCCGATCGAGACCATCGCGAGCGTTCCGAAGGCGACGCGGTTCGCGCCCAGGCAATGGAGCTTCACGATGTCCCAGCCGTGGCGGTAGCCGCCGTCCGCCCAGATCTCGACGCGGTTGCGGATCCCGGCCTCGAGCAGCGCCAGGTGAACGGCGCGCGTGCCGATGTCCGAGGGCAGGCCCACGTGGCGCAAGGCATGCTGGCGCGCCGCTCCCGTGCCGCCTTCGAAGCCCGACAGCGTGATGATGTCGGCGCCCGCCTTCGCGATCCCGACGCCGATGGTCCCGATGTTCGGCACCACGGGCACCTTGACCGAGACCCGCACGTCGGGGTTCGCCGTCTTCAGCTCGTCGATCAGCTGCGCGAGGTCCTCGATCGAGTAGAGGTCGTGGTTGTTGGAAGGCGAGATCAGGTCGGTGCCCGGCGACGCGTTACGCGCGGCGGCGACCTTCTCGGAGACCTTCTTGGCCGGCAGGTGGCCGCCCTCGCCAGGCTTCGCGCCCTGCCCGATCTTGATCTCGACGAGGTAAGACGAGTTCAGCATCTCCGACGTCACTCCGAACCGGCCCGAGGCGACCTGCTGCCCGCGCCAGAGCGGGTACTTGCCGTACATGTCGCGGATCTCGCCGCCCTCTCCGTTGACGCAGACGATGTTGACCTGCTTCGCCGCCTCGGGATAGGCGCGGAAGGCCGTCTCACCCTGTGAGCCGAACGACATCGAGCTGATCACGATCGGGTAGGAGTGTCGCCCGACGCCCGCATCGACCTCCGCCGGGTCGATCGACTCCCGGTCGGAGCGCAGGTCGACGATGTGGCGCATCGAGATCGGCTGATCCCGCTCCATCTCGCGAACCTTGAGCGAGTACTCCTCGAAGGTGGAAGAGCCGTTCGCGGCCGCGATCGCGGCCTTGTAGACCTTGGGATAGAACCGGAAGGTCTTGGCGGGCTTGTCGTCCTCCTGCCCGGCCAGGATTCGCTGGCGGACGGCCGCCTCGGTGTCGAGCTCGGCGAAGCCGGTGCCGCCATTCTCGGAGCCGTAGTAGGCGGGTGCCTCGAATACCTCGGCGAGCTCTGGCTTCAGGCCGATCGAGGAGAACAGGCGCGAGTAGCCGCGCACCTCGTGGATGCCGATCGTCGAGATCACCTTTTCGATGCCCTTGCGAAGGGCGGAGCAGATGTTCGAGATGTCCTGCTCGTAGTCGTCGACGCAGATGACCTCGGTCATGACGTAGGGACAGATGCCGTCCGCGCCCAGGCCGAGCGCCATGCAGACGTCGTGGACGTTGCGGATCGCCGCCGAGCGGAGCACGATCGCGGTGCGGCGGCGCAGGTTCTTCTCGCCCGGCTCCACGCGGTAGTTGCGGAGTGCCGCGTCGATCGCGGACAGCGCGAGGTGAGGGTCGAGGAACGGCCGCTCGCCCTCGTAGGCGGTGCGGTCGGACAGCACCAACAGCTCCGCGCCGTCGAGCACCTTCTTCGCGGCCTCGTACTTGAGCCGCCCGAGCGCACCTTGCACGGTCTCCGTCTCGAGGCACGAGATGTCGATCACGGCGCCGCGCCCGCGGAAGCTCTCCCAGAGGTCCTCCAGCAGGTAGGTCTTGTGCTCTTTCGCGACGCGCCGGTAGACCTCGTCCGAGAGCGGCGCCATGTCGTCGTGGCCGCCGAGGATGATCGGGAAAGCGGTCTCGATCGTGCGCGGGTCGTGGTCGGGGTGGTCCATCGAGGGCCGTAAGCCGAACACCGCGCGACAGGAGAAGTGCTCGATCTCGCGCTCGCGGTCGATCGCGGGGTTGGTCACGACCGCGACCGTCTCCTTGAAGTAGTCCGCCAGGTTCTGGCGCTCGGGCGAGAGCGCCGCGAGCGGGCCGTCATACCCGAGGGAGCCGATCGGCTCGGCGCCGTTCGAGGCCATCTGCTGGACGAGCTTCACGTCCTCGCGCTGCCACCCCATGCCGGCGAGAACCTTCTCTTCGACCTTCACGGGCTCGGACGGCCCGGCGGCCGCGTAGCCGGGAATCTCCGGCCCCTCGAGCGGTCCGCCGGTCGGGATCGCCTGCTCGAAGCCGGCCACCTGCTCGGCGCCCGTGCGCTCGAGCCAGCGACCGCGCACGAGGCGCTGCATCTCCTGGTGGTCGTAGAGACGCGCGCTGTGGTCGCGCTTGATCCGGACCATCACCTTCTCACCGGGCGAGAGCGGCTTCGGCTCACCGGTCATGTCGGCGACGGACACGACGCCTGGCTCCGAGCTGAACACATACGTGTCGTGCGCCTCGATCTGCCACAAGGGGCGCAAGCCGAGCGCGTCGACGCTGAAGACGAGCTCGTCGCCGTAGCGAGCGATCAGGGCAATCGGACCCTGCGCGAATGGCCCCATCACCTGGCGCAGATACATGTAGAAGCCGCGGAGATCCTCGGGGAACTGGCGGATCTCGTTGACGATCGGCGGCACGGTCAGCTCCATCGCCTCCGGCAGCGACAGGCCGCGGCGATGGATCAGCGTCTCGATCGTCCGGTTGAGGTCCTGCGAGTCGGAGGAGTCGTCGCGGATCGGCGCGCCGAGCATGCGCGCCTCCGAGCGCAGGCGCGCGATCGTGTTGATCTCGCCGTTGTGGCCGAGCACCGAGAAGGGCTGCACGCGCATGAACGACGGCCACGTATTGGTCGAATACCGGTTGTGACCGAGCAGCGCAGCGGTCTCCGCACGCGGGTCGTTGAGGTCGGCGAAGTAGTGCTGGAGGACCTTCGGGGCACCCATCACCTTGTAGACGGCCGTCGCGGCCGAGAACGAGGCGACGTGCACGCCCAGCTGCTCCTCGAGGTCGATGGCCGCGTCGAAGAGACTGCGGTCGCGCGCGGACGCGTCGGGCACGAGCACGGCGAGCTGCCAGAAGTGCGGCTCTTCCTCACGCGCCGTCGGGCCGAGCGCGGTGCTGTCGACGTGGTCCAGGCGCTCCGCGAGCACGCGCAGGCCCTCGCGGTTCAGGATCTGCCGCGCCTCGCGCGCGACCTGCGCCATGTCGGCCTTGCGGGAGACGAAGATGTGCGCGACCGCGAACGCCGCGTCGAGCGCCAGCTTGGGAGCGTGTCCGCCGTTGCGTACCTCCTCCTGCCAGATCGCACGTGGGATGTCGACCGTTACGCCACAGCCGTCGCCTTCGCCGTCGACGTTGCCGGCGCGGTGCAGCATCTTCTGAAGGGCTTCGAACGCGTTGGTGATGACGTCGTGGGTGGCGCGGCCGTCACGGCGCACGGCCGTGTACAGCGCGCACGCGTCTTGGTCCTCGACCGTTCGAGGAGCCCTCAAAGGGCGATAGGCCTGGAAAGGGGAAATGCGTTCGCCGGCCTGCGGGACAGATCGGCGGCCAGCGATGGTGCTGCGCTTCGAAGGGGTAGCGCTCAATTGCTCCTCCCGGGTTCCGCGCCTTCTCCGAGTGGGCGCGCGACGGGGTACAAGAACGGACGCGAAGTATAGTGCGGGGCCACGCGGGACGAAAGCCGCCGCGCGGGACGCCAAACTAGCCGAGCTGCCGGATGCCAGCCGCAACCCAGCCTTAGCAGATGTCGACGATCTTGCCGCCTCCGAGCCCCGTGATGTCGGTCCTTTCGCAGAAGGGCGGCACGGGCAAGACCACGATGGTGCGAACGCTCGCCGACGTGTTCAGGCGGGTGGGTCTGGACGTGCTCGCCGTCGACCTCGATCCACAGGGGAACCTGTCGGACTACTTCGACGTCGACCCCGACGCGTATCCGACGATCGGCGAGGTCCTGTCCGGCCGCTCGCGCGCCGCGGACGCGATCCACAAGAACACGATTCCCGCGAACCTGGGCCTCGCGGAAGCCGAGCTCGTCCTGAGCGGGAAGATGGGCCGCGAGCTGACGCTGAAGCGCGCGCTGCATGAGTCGCGGCGCCAGTACGAGCTGATCCTGATCGATTGCCCCCCGGCACTCGGCCTCCTGACGGTGAATGCGCTGGTCGCGTCCACGCACGCGCTCGTCAGCGCGGAGGGCGAGTACTTCTCGCTCCAGGGAGTCGAGCAGGTGTTGGAGGTGATGCAGCTCGCGCGCGAGAACCTGAACGAGAACCTCGAGTGGCTCGGCGTCGTCATGAACATCGCCGACCTCCGCACGAACCACTCGCGCGAAGCCCTCAACTCGCTGCGCGAGAGCTTCGGCGACCGTGTGTTTCAGTCGATCATCCGCAGGTCGATCCGCTACCCCGAGTCCGCCGAGCGCGGCGAGTCGATCCTCGACTACCGGCCGGAGCTCGGCATGGACTACGTGGCGCTCGCCGACGAGCTGCTCACACGGCTGGGCGACGAGGAGTCGCGCGAGCGGCTCAGCGCCCTGCGCGGCGAGCTCGCGCCGCCGGTGGGGCATTCGAGCTGGTAGGTGGCGGAGCGCTACGAGATCTCCGGGAAGGTCGTCCTGATCACGGGCGCCGCGCGCGGGATCGGCGCCGAGGCGGGCCGCCAGCTCTACGCGAAGGGCGCGCAGGTCTCGCTCGTCGGGCTCGAGCCCGAGCTGCTCGAGCAACGTGCGCAGGAGCTAGGACCGCGAGCGGCCTGGTTCGAGGCCGACGTGACCGACGTGGACGCGCTGCGGAGCGCAGTCGACGGTACGGTGGAGCGTTTCGGGGGCATCGACGTCCTGATCGCGAACGCCGGCATCGCGCCGATCGGGACCGTGGGCACGATCGACCCGGACGCCTTCGAGCGCACGATCGACATCAATTTGCTGGGTGTGTGGCGCACCGTGCGCGCCGCGCTTCCCCACGTGGTCGCGCGTCGTGGCTACATCCTCCCGATCGCGTCGCTGGCAGCCGCCCTGCACATGCCGTTGATGGCTCACTACGCCGCCACCAAGGCCGGCGTCGAAGCGTTCTCCAATTCGCTGCGCAGCGAGCTGCGGCACACCGGCACGAACGTCGGCGTCGCCTACTTCAGCTTCATCGACACCGACATGGTCCGAGAGTCGCTGGATGAGTCGCCCGCGAAGTTGCTGCGCGAAAGCACCCCTGGACCCGTCAGTGGCGTGGCCTCTGTCGAGTCCGCCGGGCGCGCGATCGTGCGCGCGATCGAGCGGCGCGCGCGCAAGGCCTACGCGCCGCGGTGGGTCCCGATCCCGCTGGCACTCCGCGGCATGTTGCAACCGCTGCTCGAGAGGCAGAACCACGCTGCGATCGAGGAAGCGGTCAAGCTCGCAGAAGCGGACGCGAGGACGGCCGAGCGGGCCGGCGCCTAACCGGCAGTGGCTTGATGCGGGTTTAGCGTCCTTAGACGCGACAAGCGCACGGGCGGGACCGGCGAGCAAGAAACCGGCATTGTGGGTCAGGCTCGGCCGATCCATGAGTCCGGATAACCGGCAGTGACGAGGTCAGGATGGCCGATCCGTCACGCGAGTGCACTCATTGCGGCGCGCCGATACACGGGGCGGTCAAGAACCTCCCATTGACACAGGCGCGTAACGGGCGACCGTGCAGTTGGGCGGCTATAGCGCCGTCAACTGCACATTGTCGATTGCGGCACGATCACTGGCTCTTTCGGGGTGTCAATCCGCACGCGCCGGTCACGAAGTGATCAACGCGGCCCAATCCCTGCCCCTGTCATTGCCGATTTTCTGGTCCACCGCCGAACGCGGCGCTCCAGTTCCGCTAGCTCTGAGCCTCGCGGCCCGCCTGCCAGATCGCGTTGCCCGGTGGCGCCCACGAGCAGGACTCGAACTCGACCAGGCTGCCGCCGAACCGCGCGGTGATCAGGGGCAGCGCCCTCGCGACGCCGCCGGCCGTGGTGTTGTCGAGATAGACCTTGCCGCCGGGCACAACGTGAGGACAGAGCGTCTCGAGCTCCCGCATCACGTGCTCGTGGCCGTGGTCGTCGTCGAGGAACGCGAAGTCCACCCTCCCGAAGCGCTCCACCACCTCGCGGAGGAACTCGACCCCGTCGCCGACGTGGAACTCGACCCGATCCGACAGGCCGGCGCGCTCCACGTTTTCCTTGGCGTGGGCCACCAGCTTGTCGGAGAGCTCGACGGTCCGGAGCGGCGCCGCGGTCCCGGAGTCGGCGAGCGCCTGCGCCATCGCGATCGTCGAGGCTCCCTTGTTCGTGCCGGTCTCGATCACGACGAGGTCGTCGCGATCCGGCGGCACGCTGCAGAACAGCGAAAAGTAGAGCAGGTTCCAGGCCGGATAGCCGATCGTGAGACCGCTGTGTCGCATCGCGGAGTCGAGGTCCACGCCCTCGGGCTCGAGCTCCGCCATGTAGGGGTTCGGCAGCAGGCGCCGGTCGTAGTCGAAGCGCCGGCGCGATTTCATGGGACGTCTCGGCATCACGCTGCGCCTCGCTAGAGCCCGGCCACGTCGGCGCCGAGCGCGACGAAGTTGAGCCGCTGCACGTCGGCCCAGCCCGCCGTCTCCTCGCGGAGGCTCTCGACCAGCGCGCCCGTCTGCTCGAAGAACACCCAGAAGAGCACGGTCGGGCCCGCGCCCGAAATCGTCGCCCCGAGCGCGCCGAGCTCCGTCGCACGGCGAACCAGCTCCATCGAGCGGGGGTAGAGGCGCTCGCGCGCCGGCTGGTGCAGGCGGTCCTGGAGGCCGCGCGCGATCAGCGCGAGATCGGCGCGTGCCAGGCCGAGCGCCAGGACGGCGGCGTGTGCGACGTTGAAGGTTGCGTCGGCAAGCGGCACCGCCTTCGGGAGCGCGGCGCGGGCGTCGGCGGTGGGGACCTGCTCGGAGGGGATCACAGCGACACCCTCGAGCCCGGCCGGTGGCTCCAGCGTCGTCACGTGGCCGTCCGCACAGATCACGAAGCCGCCGTGCACCGAGGCCGCGACGTTGTCGGGGTGTCCCTCGATCTGGGCTGCGCGCTCGAAGATCTCGTCCCGGCCGAGCGCGAGCTCGTACATGTGGTCCGCGGCCACGAGCCCGGCCACGATCGCGGCGCCGCTGGAGCCGAGCCCCGCGGCGAGCGGGATCTCCGAACGCATCCGGAACCGGAGGCCGTCGACGTCATGGAGATCGGCGAAGCCGCGCACGCAGAGGTTGGTGTCGTCGACGGGCAGTTCCTGCCCCCCTGTATCGACCGAGAACTCACCCATCTCCTCCACCTCGAGCTCGAGGTGGACCGACACGGCGGCGGCCATCGCGTCGAAGCCGGGCCCGAGGTTCGCCGACGAGCCGGGCACACGCACCCGGCGTCGCCGTCCCATCAGCCCAGCACCGCCCGCTCGACCTCGGCGAGGTCCGGCTCGCACGGGATCACGGGAGGCGCGGCACGCAGCGCGGTGTCCGGATCCTTGAGGCCGTGGCCGGTCAACACGCAGACCAGCAGCGACCCCTCGGGCGGATGCTTCAGCACGCCGGCGATACAGGCGGCCGACGCCGGCTCGCAGAAGACGCCCTCGTTCGAGGCGAGCCAGCGCTGCGCACCGAGGATCTCGTCGTCGCTCACGGCTTCGACGCGTCCGCCGGACTCCTCGAGTGCCTCGAGCGCCTCGCTCCAGCGCGCCGGGTTGCCGATCCGGATTGCGGAGGCGACGGTCTCCGGGCGCTCGACCGGCCTTCCGAGCACGATCGGCGCGGCCCCTTCGGCCTGGAACCCATAGAGACGGGGCCGTCCCTGCCCGTACTCGCAGAAGCCCTTCCACCAGGCCGTGATGTTGCCCGCGTTGCCGACCGGGATCGCGAGCGCGTCCGGAGCGGCGCCCAGCTCGTCGCAGACCTCGAAGGCCGCGGTCTTCTGGCCCTCGATCCGGAACGGGTTGATCGAGTTCACGAGCTCCACCGGCTGGCGATCCACGATCTGCATCACGATCTCGAGCGCCTGGTCGAAGTTGCCGCGCAGCGCGACGACGCGCGCCCCGTGGATGACGGCCTGGGCGAGCTTGCCCTGCGCGATCTTCCCCTCGGGCACGATCACGGCTCCGCGGACGCCGGCACGCGCCGCATATGCAGCTGCGCTCGCGGCGGTGTTCCCGGTCGAGGCGCAGATGATCGCCTCCGCCCCGCTGCCTTTCGCGTGCGACACGGCGACCGTCATCCCGCGGTCCTTGAAGCTGCCGGTCGGGTTCATGCCCTCGAACTTCAGGTGCGTCTCGATCTCGAGCCGGTCCGACAGCCGCGGCGCGTGGATGAGCGGCGTCGAGCCCTCCATCAGCGTCACGACCGGCGCATCGGCGGCGAGCTGCAGGCGGTCCCGGTAGCGCTCGATCAGGGGCACCCGTCCCTTGGCCACGGCCTGGCTGTCCATCACCCGACGTACTCCTCCTCGATCACCCTTATCGATCGCGGCGGCGAGCGCAGCAGCGAGAGTTTCGAGATCTCGCGCACGGCGGCCGCGAAGCTGCCCTCGGCGACCCGGTGCATCACCATCACGAGCCGTGCGTTGTCCCCCATGCCCTTCTGCACGACGCTCTTCACGCTGACCCCGTGATCGCCCAGGATCTGGGCGATCTGGGCGAGCACGCCGGGCTCGTCGGCGACCTCGAGGTGGAGATAGAAGGCCGACTCCACCTCCTCCTCCGGGATGAACCGGAGGTCCTCGATCGGGTCGAGGTCCATGCCCTGCGAGCTCATCACCGACACCACGTCCCCGAGCACGGCCGAGGCGGTTTGCGGGCCTCCCGCGCCCGGGCCCGAGAGGGTCACCTCGGTGATCGCCGGGGACTCGAGCGTCACCGCGTTGAACGGCCCGACCACGGACGCCAGCGGGTGCCCGCCATAGAGGAAGGATGGGAACACGCGCACGCTCACACCACCGTCCCGGCGCTCGGCCACGCCGAGCAGCTTCAACACGAGCCCGAACTCCTTCGCGTAGTCGATGTCGTCGGGAGTGATCTCCTCGATTCCCTCGAACGGCACGTCGTCCAGCGCCACGGACGCATGGAAAGCGAGCCGCGCGAGGATCGCCATCTTCGCCGCCGCATCCTTGCCGTTCACGTCCTCGGTCGGATCGGCTTCGGCGTAGCCGAGCTCCTGCGCGCGCCCGAGTGCGTCTGCATAGGTCGCGCCGGTGCGGGCCATCTCCGTGAGGATGTAGTTCGTGGTGCCGTTCACGATGCCGTGCACCTTCTCGATGTGCGCACCGGCGAACGACTCCCGCATGACGCGGATCACCGGTACGACGCCTGCGACCGCCGCCTCGTAGCGGAGCTGCGCTCCGCTCTCTCGCGCCGCGGTGAGCAGCTCGTCCCCGTGCTGGCTGAGGAGCTGCTTGTTGGCTGTCACCAGCGACTTGCCCGCGGCCAGCGTCTTCAAGGCGTATTCCCGCGCCGGCTCGACGCCGCCGATCAGCTCCACGACCGCATCGGCGTCAGCGAGGATGTCCTCAAAGCTGCCATTCGAGCGCGTCAGCACGCCGGCGATCTCCGGTCGGCGCCCGGCGGCCGTTGCGATCGCGTCGGCGCGCTCGTTCAGCAACGCCGCGAACGCCGACCCGACCGTCCCGTGACCGAGAAGGCCGACTCGGAACGGCTCGGTCATACGTCGCGCGCCGCGAGGTCCTCGTAGGTCTCGCGGCGGACGACCACGCTCGCCCTGCCCTCCTTGCAGAAGATCACCGGAGGCCTCGGAACGCCGTTGTAGTTGTTTGCCATCGCGTACCCGTAGGCGCCGGTCGCGGGCGTGACGAGCACCTCCCCGGCCTTGGGGGCCGGGAGCTCGACATCGCGGATCAGGATGTCGCCCGACTCGCAATGCATGCCTGCGATCGTCGCGACCTGCGTCGCCGGTGCGTCGGGACGATCGGCGATCGCGGCCTCGTAGCGCGCGCCGTAGAGCATCGGCCGCAGGTTGTCCGACATGCCGCCGTCCACCGACACATAGGTCCGCACGCCGGGGATCTCCTTGATCGTGCCGATCCGGTAGGCGGTCAGCCCGGAGTTGCCGACTAGCGAGCGCCCCGGCTCGACCAGGATGCGCGGAACCGGGTCGAAGGTCTGCTGGACGCCTCGGACCTTGACGTCCACGTAGTCCTCGATCGAGGCGGGCTCGTCCTCGGCCGTGTAGGCGATGCCGAGCCCCCCGCCGACGTTCAGAAGCCTGCACTGGACCCCGTTCGCGTCGACGAAGTCGGCGAGCAGCTGAATAGTCTTCGCGTAGGGCTCGAGCTCGAAGATCTGAGAGCCGATGTGGGCGTGGATCCCGACGAGCTCGAGACGCTCGGAGGCCCGGACGCGGCGCACAGCTTCCGCGGCGAGCCCATCCTCGAGGCCGAAGCCGAATTTCGAGTCCACCTGGCCCGTCTGGATGTAAGAGTGGGTCGACGGCTTGATGCCCGGCGTGACGCGGATCAGCACCTGCTGTCGGCGTCCCGCGCCGGAAAGCAGCCGCTCGGCCAGCTCGATCTCCCTGAACGAGTCGACCACGAGGTAGCCGATCTCGGCCTCGAACGCGAGCTCGAGCTCGCGCTGCGTCTTGTTGTTGCCGTGCATGAAGATCCGGTCAGGGGAAACGCCGCCCTTGAGCGCGAGGTAGAGCTCGCCGCCGGAGGCGACGTCGACGGACAGCCCTTCCTCCGCCATCAGGCGGTACGCGGCGGTGATCGGGAGCGCCTTCGACCCGTAGATCACCTCGAAGTCGTCCGTGCGGGAGGCGAACGCCTCGACATAAGCGCGGGCTCGGGCACGCATGTCGTCCTCCGCGTAGACGTACGCGGGCGTCCCGTAGCGCTCGGCGAGCTCGACCACGTCGCAGCCGCCGACCTCGAGGTGGCCCCGCTCGTTGATCGTGGTGCCCAGGGGATATGCCTGGCTCAGAGTGCTGGTCGCCATATGCCCCACCTTGGAGGTCACGTCGGAACCTGGTCGCGAAAACCGAGAACGGCAAGGACGCAGGGAGCCCCTGTGCTGGTGGCACAGGGGCGAACGAGGACGCAGACAGGCGAAAGCTTGCAGCGAACCAGGGCCGGCGTGATCTTCGAGGTGGGGAATACCATTGACCGCTCATTATGGATTACAGCCCGCCCCAAACGCCGGACGAGTCCGGCCGCCTCGACGGGATCGCCTACCACCTGTGGATTCCTCCCCTCGAGGAGCCGGCGCCCGCCGTGATCGTCTTTCACGGCGCCGGCTCGCAGAAGGAGAACCACGCCGACTTCGCCCGTGCCGCGCTCGCGCACGATTTCGTGGCACTCACGTTCGACAACCGCGGACACGGCGAGACCGACGGCGCACTCGGGCCCGGGGTGATCGCGGACCTGCAGCGGCTCGCGCGCTTCGTCGCCGACCGGCCGGAGGTGGACGCGGGACGGGTCGCGGTGCGGGGGTCGAGCATGGGCGGCCTGCTCGCGATCCACATGGCGGCGGCCAGCGACGCGATCGCGGCGGTCGTCGCGATCTGCCCGGCGTCCGAGCGCATGCTGCTCGAGAGCGTGCGTCCCGTGGCGGCGGGCAAGCCGCCGGCGCCCGGCAGCTATCTGGAGGCGATGCGGATCGAGCCCAAGGCCCTCGCCGCGTGGCTCGAGGAGTACGAGGTCGGCGACGCGGTCGAGCGCCTCGCTGGAAAGCCGCTCATGTTGATCCATGCGCAGGGCGATGAGCAGGTTCCGTATCAGCACTCGGAGGAGCTGTACGCGCGCGCCGGGGAGCCGAAGCGGCTGCTCCTGCTCGAGGGCGGAGACCACCGTTCCGCGCAGCACGACGCGGAGATCCAGGGCGAGTCGCTGCGGTGGCTCGCCCGCGTGATGTAGCGATCGGGGGAGGTTTGATGAACGTCTATGACAACGACTGGGATGTCGAGCGCTCACAGGAGAACGCAAAGACGCGGATGCTTCACGTGGGCCGGCGGCTCGGAGGCGAGCTGCTCGGCGCGACCGTGTTCGAGCTCGAGCAGGGCGTACGCGGCATCTCCCATTTCCACCACGGCAACGAGGAATGGATCGTGGTGCTCGAGGGCACGCCGACGCTGCGCACCCCGAGCGGCGAGCACGTGCTTCAGCCAGGGGACGTCGAGGTCTTCCGGCGGGGACCCGACGGCGCGCATGCGATTTCCAATGACTCGGACTCGAGCTGTCGCTTCATGGTGCTCTCGAGCATGCTGCATCCGGACGTCGTCGAGTATCCCGAAGCAGGCGTGATCGGCGCGATCGTCGGTGATGCGCCGACCGCCGGGCGAGACGCGCCGTTCGAGGCGTTCTTTCCCGACGACGCCCGGATCGACTACGCCGAGATCGGCCGGCGCGCCTAGAGGTCAGGCGAATACGGGACGGCGGCGGCCCACGACCGCGATCCAGGTCACGCCGACCGCCATCAGCACCAGGCTCTCGATCTGCGGGACGGTGAGGCCCGCCCAGACCTCGTCGTTTCGCCTCACGAACTCGACGAGAAAGCGCTCGAGCCCCGAGAGCACGAGATAGAGCGCGAACAGCAGGCCCGGAGCGAGCCGGTCGCGCAGGCTCCAGAGGAGCCACGCCACGAGCGCCATCGAAAGCGACTCGTAGATGGGCGTGGGCTGCACGCGGTCGTCGGTTGGGACCGTGCCGTCGGGATACGACATCGCCCACGGAAGGTCTGACGGCTTGCCGTAGTCGCCGTCGCCCGAGAGTTGGCAGCCGATCCGCCCGACGGCATATCCGAGCGCAAGCGGCGTGGCCGCGAGGTCGAGCAGCGCGAGCCCCACGAACCCACGCCGCCAGGCCCAGAAGAACACCGCGATCGCGCCGCCGATCGCGCCGCCGTACCAGACCAGCCCGGCGCCCGAGAAGAGGTTGCCGAAGAAGTCGTTGCTGACGTCGTCCCAGTTCTGGACCAGGTAGTAGGCACGCGCGCCGACGATGCCGCCCACGAGCGCCGCGAACACCATCTCGTAGGCCCAGTCGGCGGGCTTGCCCAGCTCCCTGAAACGGCGCGCGCAGACCGCGCCGGCTGCGAGGAAGCCAAGCGCGAACATGAGCCCGAACGTCTTGAGCGTGAGCGGGCCGAGGTCGATCTCGGGCTGCACGACCGGTGATTATCCAGGCCCGCGGTGGGCCTGGCGCCGAGTCCCTACAGGTAGCCCATCGGGTCGACGGGCTGGCCGTTGATCCGGACCTCGAAATGGAGGTGGGGACCGAAACAGTGGCCGGTGCACCCCACTGAGCCGATCACCTGACCCTGCTTCACCGACTGACCGGCGCTCACTCCGATCGACGACTGATGCCCGTAGCAGGTCGCAACTCCGCCGCCATGGTTGATGCACGTGTAGTTGCCGTAGCCGCCCATCCAGCCGGCGAGCGCGACGGTGCCGCTCCTCGCGGCGCGAATCGGCGTCCCGCTCGGCGCCGCGATGTCCACGCCGGCGTGCAACCGGCCCCAGCGCATCCCGAACCCGGACACAACCGGGCCGCTGACCGGCCAGATGTAGCCTGCGCTGCCTCCCCGGATCGGCCCGACGGGCGCACGGCCCCCGGAGCCCTGAAGCTGCGCGGTGACCTGTGCCGATGCTGCCTCCTGAGCTGCGAGGTCCTCCTCGAGCTCCTTGCGGCTGTCGCGCACCGTGTTGAGCGCTCCTCGCTTTCGCGAGCGTGCCGTCGACAGATCCGCCTGGCGACTCTGGATGCCGGCCCGCGCATCGGCGAGCTCCTGGCGCTTGGCCGCAATCTCGGCGACCGCCGCCTCGGCTCGCTTCTTCAGCGCTTCGAGCAGCTCCTTCTTGCGCTGGGACTCCTCCTTCAACTTCTTCACGCGGCCGACGATCTCCGAGTCCTGCTTGCCGATCCGGCTGAGGTAGTCGGCTCTCACGAGCAGGTCGCTGAACCCGTCCGCCTCCAGCACGACGGTCAGCAGGTCGGGGTCGTCCGACTTGTAGATCGCGACGAGCCTGTCCGACAGCACGGCCTGCGCCTTCGCGAGCTCCTTGCGCAGGCGAACGTACCGGGCGTATTCCAGGTCGTACCGGGCCTTGACGCGCGCGAGCTCGGCACGGCGTGCGTCGAGCACGATCTGTGCGCGCGCCTCCCTGCGCTGCAGCGCGGCGATCTCCCGCCCGAGCGTTCCGATTCGCCCGCTCAGCGCGCTGATGTCGCTCGTGAGGGCACCTTCGCGCCGCTGCGCGTGCTCGAGCTTGCCGCGCGTGGCGTCGATCTTGGCATTGATGCTCGAGAGCGTGACCCCGCGTGATGGGGACGGGGCAAGCGCCACGAGCGCCAGCACACCGAGCGTGAGGGCCGCGACGGCAAAGGCCGTACGGCGATTGGGGGCTGATCCTGCCATGTCGCTCTTTCCGGCGCTTACGGGGTTAGCTGGCGGGCTCGCGCTGAAAGAGTCGCGCTACGCCGTTACCGGCGATTCGCCCCGAGGGCCCGACGCTGCGGCCCTACCCAAACAGGGGGTGGGTCCCCCGCTCTCCCGCCATCCTGCGGGAGGATTCAGCGCTTTTTCGGCTTCGTCGCACCTCCTGCGAACGATTTGCCTGCAAAAGCCGCGGAACTGTATCAGCAACGATGCGACGCGCGCCTGCACTCCTGCTCGGGGCCTCCAGAGTGCAACCGTTCTTGCCTCATCGAGGCAGGCTCGTACACTGCGCCCCGATGGATCTCGGGCTCGAGGGAAGGAGCTGCATCGTCACCGGCGCGAGCAGGGGGATCGGACTCGAGACGGCGCGACAGCTTTGCGCCGAGGGCGCCTCGGTGCTGCTCGTGGCACGTACAGAGGGAGACGTTCGTAGCGCCGCCGCTGAATGCGCCCGGGCCGGCGGGCGTGCCGAGGCGCTCGCGTGCGACGTCACCGAGCCCGACGCCGGCGGGCGCATGGCCGCCGCGGCAAGCGAGCGGTTCGGGACGGTGGACGTGCTCGTCAACAACGCGGGTTCCGCGCGCTGGCGGGATCTGGACGACGTGCCCGACGAGGACTGGCAGGAGGCTTGGGACCTGAACGTGATGGGTTGCCTGCGTGCGATCCGGGCCGTGGTGCCCGGCATGCGCGAGCGCGGATGGGGTCGCGTCGTGAACGTGTCCAGCAGCGCGGCGAAGCGACCGTCGCGCTACATGCCGGAGTATTCGGTGGCGAAGGCGGCGCAGCTATCGCTTTCGCGGCTGTACGCCGATCGGCTGGCGCGCGATGGCGTGCTCGTGAACGCGATCTGCCCGGGCCCGACGAAGTCCGAGCTCTGGGTCGCAGAGGGCGGGCTCGCGGATCAGTCGGCGAAGCTGTCCGGCCTCCCCGGCCGCGACGAAGCGCTCGCGCAGGCGGCCGCCGGCAGGCCGATCGGGCGCCTCGCCGAGGTCGACGAGATCGCCGCCGCGATCGTCTTCCTGTGCTCAGCGCGAGCCTCTTACGTCGCCGGCGCCGCCTGGAGCGTGGACGGCGGCACGGTGCAAGTAATCATCTAGCGCTCTCAGGCCGCTCCACCTGCAGCAGCTCACCGGTGTCCACACTCCGCACAACCTGAAGCGTGGTGTGATGGATTCCGAACTTCGAGTCGAGGAGGCGCTCGAGACGGCGCCGCACCACGTCCCGCTCACAACCCCGGCAGACCACCACGTGGGCCGACAGCGCGGGGAAGCCGGAGGTCACCGTCCACACATGCAGGTCGTGGATCTCGACGACGTCGGGATCGGCGACCAGCGCCTGTCCTACCTCGCGAACGTCCATGCCTGCCGGCGCGGCCTCCATCAGCACGTCGATCGGCTCCTTCAGAAGCCGCCACGAGGTCGCCGCGATCAAGCCTGCGATCAGGAGGCTCGCGATCGGATCCGCGGCATTCCAGCCGGTCGTGAGGACGATCGCGCCGGCCACCACCACGCCGAGCGAGCTCAGCGCATCGCCGAACGAGTGCCTGAGAACCCCCTCGAGGTTGAGGTCCTCGCGCTCGCCGGAGTACAGCACCGCGGTGGCGGCCGCGTTGCCGGCAAGGCCGACCAGTCCAAGCGCGAGTACGCCGGCTCCGCCCACGTCCGGTGGATTCGACAAGCGCGCGATCGCCTCGAACACGATCAATGCGGACACCACGACCAGGCCGACGCCGTTGATCAGCGCACCGAGGACCTCGCTTCGCTGGAGACCGTACGTGCGCGTCGCCGTCGGCGCGACGGAGGCGAGCCGCGCGGCGACCAGCGCGATCCCGATCGCAGCTACATCGGAGGCGAGGTGACCGCCGTCCGCGAGCAGGGCCAACGAGTTCGCGAGGATCCCTCCAACGACCGTCGCCGCGAGCATCGCGAGGTTGATCGCGAGCGCGATCAGCATGCGCCTGCGGTTGGCCGCGCGGCGGGTGTCGAGCCGCGCGTGCTCGTGATGATGGTGCATCCGGCCTGAGGCTAGCCGAGCCCCGGGCCGGACCCAAGGACTAGACGGTGACCGCTGCGGGCTCGTCCGAGCGGGCGTTCCCCGGCGCCTGTGAGACGACGGCGCCGTTCGCGCCCGCGACGTCGTTCGCGAGCTGAAGCCGCTCGGCGTACTCGGCCGCCTGCATGCGCGCGATGACCAGCCGCTGAATCTGGGCCGTGCCTTCGAAGATCTGGTAGATCTTGGCGTCCCGGAACCACTTCTCGAGCGGGAACTCCATGCTCTGCGCCTGTGGGCCGACGAGATCCATCAACGTGGTCGTCGCCCACATCGCGACGTCGCCGCCCTTGAGCTTCGACATCGAGCCCTGGCCACCGGTCATGGGCACGCCGTTGCGACCCATCCATGCGGCCCGCCAGACGAGCAGCCTCGCCGCCTCGATCTCGGTCGCGACGTCCGCGATCACCTGCTGAATCCGTTGCTCCTCGAGCAGCGGGCGGCCGTTCTCATAGCGGCCGGAGAGGTATTCGAGCGTCCACTCGTACGCCGCCTGCGCAATTCCGAGCGCGGAGGCGCCCACCGTCGGGCGTGTGATCTCGAACGTCGCGAGCGCGCCGGAAGACTGCGAGCGCTTGCCCGACCGGGCACGCTCGAGCTTCTTCTCCAGCTTCTCGTCGCCGCCGAGCAGCGCGTCGCCGGGAACGCGACAGTCCTCGAGCACGATCTCGGCCGTCTGTGAGGCCCGGATCCCGAGCTTCGATTCCTTCTGCCCGAGGCGCAGGCCGGGGTTGTCCTTCGTCACGATGAACGAGGCCTGGCCGCGGTGGCCGAGGTCCGGGTCGACGGTCGCGACCACCACGGTCACATCCGCGATACCCCCGTTGGAGATGAAGGTCTTGGTGCCGTTGAGGATCCAGTCGTCGCCGTCGCGCTTGGCGGTCGTGCGAAGCGATTTGACGTCCGATCCGGCCTGGGGCTCCGTGACCGCATAGGCGCCGAGCTTCAGCGCTTCCTTCGTGCCCACCACCTCGGGAATCCAGCGCGCGATCTGCTCGGGCGTGCCGGAGGACGCGACGCCGGCGGCGCAAAGCGAAGACGCCGAGATCGCCAGCGCGATGCCGGCGCAGCCCCAGTGGAGCTCCTCGGCGTAGATCACGCCCTTCAGCCCCTCGGGATCGTTCTGCAGCGACATGATCCAATCGAGGCCACCGAGGTTCCAGGCGTAGGCCTCCTTGATCACCTCGTAGGGAACGCTCTCCTCCCGGTCGTGCTTGGGTGCGACCGGCCGGATCACCTCACGGGCGAACTTCCGGCAGTAGTCCTTCCACTCCAGGGTCTCGTCGCTGAGGCGAAAATCCATGGCGCTCACTCCGAGGCTGTTCGGCCGCCGGGTGCCGGGCCCTTAAGGCTGGGCACGCCGTCCGGCGGTTGACTGATCAGTCAACCAAGCTCAATGTTACCCACTCCGAGGCGGAATAGGCTCTCTTTTTCCTCCGAAATAGCGCCCACGATGCGGCTCGCGAGGCTCGGCTGAGACGCTATCGTGGCCGCCTCGGATGACGCTCCCGCGCTCCCGATCCAGGCATTTTCTGGCGACTGTGACGGCGCTTGTGGCGATCGCATCGCTCGCGGCCTGTGGATCGGACGACCAGAGCCCGATCGAGGTCCGCTTGAAAGAGGACACGGCGAAGGAGACGGTGCTCGGCTTCCCGGCGCTCGCGACGAAGAACACCACGCGTGTAGGTGGCGAGGACCCGCTCGCGGACGCCGCTGCGGTCGCGAGCGCCGTGTATCCCGGCCGCTCGACCACGACCCGTCCGAGGCTCGTGTCGCTCGTCGGCGAGGACGACTGGCGCTCGGGCATCTCGGCATCGGTGCTGATGGCACCCCCGCTTCGCGCGCCCGTGCTGTTCGGCAGCCGGGACGACGTGCCGAAAGCGACGAGCGAGGCGCTCGACTCGCTGGCCCCGCGGGGGTCGCCGCAGGCCAAGGGTGCACAGGTCATGCGTGTGGGCGACGTCGCCGCCCCGGACAAGATCCGTGCGACCTCGGTCTCTGGTCCTGACTCGTTCGCGCTTGCCGAGTCGATCGACCTCTTCGTGACGGAGGCGGCGGGACAGCCTTCTGCGGCCGTCCTGGTCGCATCCGGCGACAACAAGTCGTTCGCGATGCCGGCGGCCGCGTGGGCCGCCAAGTCCGGGGACCCCGTCCTGTTCTCCCACAAGGACAGCCTGCCGGCCCCCACCGTGCGCGCGATCAAGCGCCATGAGCGACCGAGCATCTACGTGCTCGGGCCGGCGTCCGTGATCTCCGACAAGGTGCTCGCAAGGCTGGGAAAGCTGGGCGACGTGAAGCGGATCGGCGCACGGACGGCGGTCGAGAACGCGATCGAGTTTGCGCGCTTCAGCGACGGCGACTTCGGCTGGGGCCTGCGCGACCCGGGGCACGGCCTGGTGTTCGCCAACTCGAGCCGGACGCAGGATGCGGGCGCCGGCGCCGCACTCGCAGCATCCGGGAAGTACGGGCCGCTGTTGCTGGTCGACTCCTCCAGGAGGCTGGCTCCGGCGCTCGAGAGCTACCTCACGGACATCCAGCCGGGCTACCGCTTCGACCCCGTGCGCGGGGTCTACAATCACGCCTGGCTCATGGGTGACGAGTCCGCGATCAGCGTCGACCTGCAGGGCCGCATCGACGAGCTGATGGAGATCGTGCGCGTGAAACCGCAGGGCTCGAAGTGATGAGCGGCGCCGAGCAGCCCGAGCGCCTTGCGCCCGGCCACAGGGTCACCGTCGAGGACATCCGGGCGCTGGTCGGCCCCGCGACCCCGCACTTTGCCCTTCAGATCCGCGACCGCGTCGCGCGCCTGATCGAAGGATTGCCGCCCGACGATCCGGCGAGGATCGAGGGAGCGCGTGCGATCGAGCGGCTCGAGCGCATGGCTCGCGAGGGCCAGACCTCCGGCCACATGCAGGAGAACGAGCTGCCGCTTCCGAGCCTCAAACTCGAGCGCCCACGCGAAGCTTGAGCGCGGTCGAGCGCGCGCTCCCGCTCTTCGGGCCTGAGTACCGCACCGAGCAGCGGATCGAGCGCCGCGACGGCTATCTCGATGTCGTGGTGCGGGATCTCGAGCAGGAAGGCGTCGTCCGCGAGCTGATGCAGACGACTGCGCTGAGCACCGTGTACGAGCGGTGGTGGCGGCCGGCGCTGGGTCGAGTCGCGAAAGGGGCTCTCGGCCCGGGCATGGCAGACGAACGACGCATCGCGCGTCTGATGCTGGGGCTCTCGCCCGGCGACGGCGTCCTCGACGTCGCCTGCGGGCCGGGGAACTTCTCGCGTGACTTCGCTCGTACGGTCGGGCCGGAAGGACTGGTCGTGGGCATCGATGCGTCGCGCCCGATGCTCGCGCGAGCGGCGCGTGAGACCCGCGACGCCCGCCTCGGAAACGTCGTCTTCGTCCACGGCGACGCTGCCGCGCTGCCGTTCCGCGATGCCTCGTTCGACGCGGTCTGCTGCTTCGCGGCCCTCAACCTCTTCGACGAGCCGTTCACGGCGCTCGACGAGATGAGGCGCGCGCTCACGCCCGGCGGCCGCATCGCGATCTTCACGACCTGCCGCAGCCGCTCGCGGCCGCTCGGGGCCTTGGAGTCGGTGCTGACGGCGCGGACCGGGCTGCGGATGTTCGGTCAGGACGAAGTCGTCGAAGCGCTCCGAGAGCGCGGCTTCGACGAAGTGAGCCAGCGCGTGTCGGGTCTCACGCAGTTCGTCGGGGGCCGGTTGCCTGCGCGGGCTAGACGGGCCGGGCCAGCCTAAATCCCGGCCAACTGGGCGACGCGCTCGCGGTGCCAGCGCGAGTCGCCGAACATCACGGCGTCGGACTGTGCCCGCTTCAAGAACAGGTGCAGGTCGTGCTCCCAGGTGAAGCCGATTCCGCCGTGCACCTGAAGCGACGCACCGGTCACGCGCGTTCCGGCATCGGACGCGTACGCCTTCGCCATCGAGGCCGCAAGCGGCGCCGTCTCGGGCTCGTTGTCGGCGGTCCAGGCCGCGTAGTAGGCGGACGAGCGCGCGCCCTCGGTCTCGAGCAGCATCTGGGCGCAGCGGTGCGAGACGGCCTGGTAGGCGCCGATCGGGCGGTTGAACTGCTTGCGCTCCTTGGCGTAGTCGACAGCCATCTCGAGCGCGCGCTGCGCGATGCCGGTGAGCTCGGCCGCGACCGCGATGTAGGCGCGAATCCGGGCGTCCTCCATCGCGCCGTCGCCACCGAACGCAGCGTCCTCGCCGACTTTCACGCCGTCCAGCTTGACCGCATACTGCTTGCGCGTCGCGTCGATCGTCGGGGTCGGCGTGATCGTCACCCCGGGCGCATCGCGCTCCAGGATGAAGCGCCGGTCGCCTTTGGCGCCGACGACGAAGAAGTCCGCCGTCGCGGCGTCGAGCACGAAGAGCTTCTCGCCGTTCAGCGTGAAGCCGCCGTTCGCCCGTTCGGCCTCGAGCGTCACGTCGGCCGGCGTCCAACCCGCCCCGCGGTCCCAGAGCGCGAGCGTCCCGCGCTTCTCACCGGCGGCGAGCGGCGCAAGCCAGCGTTCGCGCTGCGCGTCCGTGGCCGAGGTCTGGAGCGCAAGCGCCGCGAGCGTGTTCGAGAACACCGGTCCCGGCGTGAGCGCGTAGCCCAGCTGCTCGAACAGCACGGCCAGCTCGATCGTGCCGAGCTCCTGGCCGCCGTAGTCGGCCCCGACCATGAGGCCCGGCCAACCGAGGTCCGCGATCTCCTTCCAGAAATCCTCGCTGAAGGCATCATCGGTCTCGGCGAGCGCGCGGATCTTCTCCGAGTTGAGCCGCGAGGCGAGAAAGTCCCGCGCCGCAGCCTGGAGCATCTGTTGTTCATCTGTGAGGTCGAAGTTCATGAAAATGCCGCCTTTCGGCAAGCCGAAAGTCGGGTTTCGGGCGGGATCATCGGAGCTTGGGAAGGCCGAGAACTCTTTCGGCCACGATGTTCTTGAGAATGTCCGTGGTCCCGCCCTCGATCGAGTTAGCGCGCGTGCGCAGGAACTGATACTGCCAGTCGCCGTCCAGCGCGTAGTCCGTGCCGTCGGTGAACTGGCCGTAGGGACCTTCGATCTCGATCGCCAGCTCCATCAGGCGCTGGTTCACCTCGGCCCATTGCCACTTGCCGAGCGAGCCCTCTGGGCCCGGGACGCCGTTCTTCATGATCTTCGTGAGTCCCCGGTAATTCGTGATCCGGAAGATCTCCGACTCGATGAAGAGCTGCGCGAGCCGGTCCCGGATCACGGGATCCTCGGCCGCCGCCGTCTTTCCGTCGCGCGAGGTCGCCTGCGCGAGCGCGATCGCCGCACGGATGTGGGTCTTGAGCGCGGCCTGCGCGGCGAACGCGAGACCGGCGCGCTCGTTCATGAGCGTCGTGATCGCGACTCCCCAGCCGTTGCCGACGCCGCCGACCACGTTCTCGTCGGGGATGTAGGCCTCGTCCATGAAGATCTCGTTGAACTCGGCCTCGCCCGTGATCTGCACGAGCGGCTTCACCTCGACGCCGTCCTGCTCCATGTCCATCAGGAAGTAGGTGAGGCCCTGGTGCTTGGGCGCGTCCGGATCGGTCCGCGCGACGAGCATGCACCACTTCGCCACATGGGCCAGAGTCGTCCAGACCTTCTGCCCGCTCACGACCCAGCCGCCGTCACGCTTGACCGCCCGGGTCTTCAGCGAGGCGAGGTCGGACCCTGCATCGGGCTCCGAGAAGCCCTGGCACCAGATCTCCTCGGCGGACAGAATCGGCTCGAGGTAGCGCTGCTTCTGCTCGTCGGTGCCGTGGTGGATGACGACCGGTCCGCCCATCACGAGGCCAAGCACGTTCGCCGGCGCCGGCGCATTGGCGCGGACCATCTCCTCCGAGAAGATCGCCTGCTCGATCAGCGTCGCGCCGCGGCCGCCGTATTCCTTCGGCCACGACAGGCCGGCCCAGCCGGCATCGTGAAGCTGGGACTGCCAGCGGCGGCGGAATGCGAACCCCTCCGCCTCGTCGTCGGGCGGCTTGCCCGGATGGTTGGCCTCGAGCCACGCGCGCAGTTCGTCCCGAAACGCCTCCTCACTGGGACTCAGGGTCAGGTCCATTCAAGTCACCTCCTCCGGCCGGAGCGGACGGCTCGCAGCCTCAAACCCGCTGGATGATCGTGCCGGTTCCCAGGCCGCCGCCGCAGCACATCGTCACGAGACCGATCTCCTTGTCGGAGCGCTCGAGCTCGTGCAGGAGCGTCGTGATCAGCCGCGCGCCGGTGGAGCCCAGCGGATGGCCGAGCGCGATCGCGCCGCCGTTCACGTTGACGCGGTCCATGTCGGGCTCGAGCTCGCGCCGCCAGGCCGCGACCACGGACGCGAACGCCTCGTTGATCTCGATCAGGTCGATGTCGTCCATCTTCATGCTGTTGCGCTCGAGCAGCCGCTGTGTGGCCGGGATCGGGCCGGTCAGCATGATCACGGGGTCGACGCCGACCGTGGTCTGGTCCAAGATCCGAGCACGGGGCTTGAGTCCGTACTGATCGGCTTTCTCGCGCGTCATGAGCAAGACCGCCGCCGCACCGTCGGAGATCTGGCTCGAATTGCCGGCCGTCACCTTGCCGTCCTCCTTGAACGCGGGCTTTAGCTGCGAGAGCTTTTCGAGGCTCGTGTCGGGACGAATCCCCTGATCGGTGACGACGGTCTGGACGGAGCCGTTCGTCTTCACGTCCATGGAGATCATCTCGCGCTCGAAGCGGCCCTCCTCGGTCGCCTTCGCGGCGAGCTGGTGTGAGCGCAGCCCGAGCTCGTCGAGCTCGGAGCGCGGAATCTCCCACTTGTCGGCGATCATCTCGGCCGAGATGCCCTGCGGCACGAGGTTGTAACGCGCCATCAGCTCCTCGGGCCACGGCGAGCCCAGCTGGTCGACGAAGTTGAACATGACGCCCATCGGGATGTGGCCCATGTGCTCGACGCCGCCGCCGATCACGACGTCGTGGACGCCGGAGCCGACAAGCGCGGCGCCGAAGTTGACGGCCTGCTGCGCGGAGCCGCACTGGCGATCGACGGTGGTCGCGGGCGTCGTGACGGGAAGTCCCGCCTGCAGCCACGCGTTGCGGCCGATGTTGAAGCCCTGCTCACCCATCTGCTGGACGCAGCCGGTGATCACGTCCTCGACCGCCTCGGCCGGAATCCCAGCGCGGTCGATGACCTCGCTGAAGGCCTTGCCGAGCAGCTCGTTCGGGTGCGTGTCCTTGTAGTAGCCCTTCTCGGGGTGACCGCGTCCAATGGGCGTGCGGGCGGCCTCCACGATGACGACTTCACGGCCCTTGCCGTTCTGCATCGGTCCCTCCAATGTCTCAGAGCCTGGCCGGTTGCCTCTCAGGGCCGGCACGGCTTCAACTTCGCTGCCTCCGTACGGACAACTATGTTATCCGATTGACTCATGAGTCAACCGGCGCAAAGCGGCCCGGATCCCGCACTCCAGCGGGAAAACCAGGAGCGTCTCGGGATCGCCGGCGCAGGCACGATCGCCTGCGGCCTGGCCGCCACGGCAGCCGACTGCGGCATCGAGGTGACCCTCTGGGGACGAAGTGACCGCTCGCTCGCACGCGCCCGCGACCACCTCGGCGAGGACTCTCGGGTAGAGCTCACGCGAGACTTGGACTCCTTCGCGGATGTGTCGCTCGCCGTCGAGGCGGTGGCGGAGCAGGAGGACGTCAAGGAGGGCATGCTGCAGTCGCTCGCCTCACGCGTTGGTCGAGACGCGCTGCTCGCGAGCACGACCTCCTCGCTCCCGATCGCGGCGCTCGCGCGCGCGTCCGGCGCGCCGGCGCGGTTCTTCGGACTGCACGTTTTCAACCCGGTGGCCCGCATGGAGCTGGTCGAGCTGTGCTTTCCGGACGAGACCGCCACGGACACGCGCAACCGCGCCCACGCATTCTGCGCGGTCCTCGGGAAAACCGCTGTCGAGGTGCCCGACGAGCCGGGATTCGTCGTGAACAGGCTGCTCTTCCCCTATCTCTTCGACGCCGTGCGGATGCTCGAGCGCAGCGGGCTCGAGGCCGAGCAGATCGACGCATGCATGAAGCTCGGTGCGTCGTACCCGATGGGGCCGCTCGAGCTGCTCGACTTCATCGGGATCGACGTTGCGGATGCGATCGGCGAGGCGCTGCACGCGGATACCTCGGACCCCGCGCACCGCCCCCCGGGGCGGATCAAGCGCCTCGTCGGGGAGGGGAACCTCGGCCGCAAGTCGGGCCGCGGCTTCTACGAGTACTAAGCGGACCGCTAGGTCGTCGACTTCTTGCGGCCGTTGGTCGCGCGCCGGGGGCTGCGCTTGGCGGGCGGTTTGATGCGGGGCGCTCCATCTTCCTTCCTGCGGCCCGCGAGGTCCCAGATCACGTCCGCCTCGCTTATTCCCTGCAACTGAGCCTGATCCATGACCAGGGTCCAGGGCAGCTCAGCCTCCGGAAGGTCGTCCCAGCGAGCGAGCTCGAGCGCCTCCAGCGCGCCTTCGAGGTCCGCGCCGACCTCCCCCTGGATCCGGATCAACTCTTTTAGTGTCTGCAGCTGGCTTTCAGTGAAGCGGGCGCACCACATAGATGTCCTCCGGTTCGGGGGGACGTCAGCGACGCAGCCCAAGCTAAAGAGGGGCGCGGACGGATCGGCGTGGGTTTCGTCGAGCTCTTGTCAGGCCCCGCCCTCGGGGGCGGGGGCCGGTGGCAGCGACCCGGTCGTGGATTGGATCCGGACCGCGTCCACCCTGTTCTCACGCACCGACTCGACGCGAATGCGGTAGCCGTTCGCGGTGATCATGTCCCCACGTTTCGGCAGCCGCCCGAGCTCTCCGAAGACGTAGCCGCCCACGGACGTGTATGCGTCGGTGTCGACCGGAAGCTTGATGCCGAAGTCCTCGAGGTCGCCGAGCGACACGTGGCCGCGCACGAACCAGTCGCCGTTCACGAGCTGCCGGATCGAGGACAGCACGGGGTCCGTCTCGTCGACGATCTCCCCCACGATCTCCTCGATGATGTCCTCGACGGTCACGATCCCGGCGGTGCGGCCGAACTCGTCCGCGATCACGGCCAGCGAGGCGCGCTGGCGGCGCATGTCGGTGAGCAGGTCGTCGAGCGGCTTGGTCTCGGGCATGATCAGGGCCTCGCGGACGAACGGCGCGATCGGGGCTTCGGCGCCGTCGCTCATGAGCGCCTGCGCGAGACGGTTCGAGTGGACGACGCCGCGCACCCGATCCGGGTTGTCGTCCTCGATCACGAGCAGCCGGGTATGACCCGAGCTGATGCAGCGGCGAAGCGCGGCCTCGACCGAGTCGTCGCTGTTCACCGTCACGAGCGCCGGCGTCGGCGTCATCACCTGACGTGCCTGCTGTTCGTGGAGGTGGAAGACGCCCTCCAGCATGTCGGCCTCGCCCGGGTCGAGCTGCCCAACGCGCTCGCCGCGGCCGATCAGCCGCCGGAGCTCCTCCGAGCTCGCGATCTCCCTGTCGCGCTCCAGCTCGATGCGGAGAATCCGCT
>JBKOZI010000081.1:0-7861 GCA_046725795.1 Actinomycetota bacterium | reverse complement strand
GCGTGCACACATGCAGCCGCAGTCCTTGATCGACCGGGAACGAGAGCTCGAGCAGCTCGAGACCGGACTCGTGGATGCGCGCGCCGGGCGCGGCAGGCTCTTTCTCATGAGCGGCGTGTCGGGCATCGGCAAGACTCGACTCGCAGAGGAGTTCAGCGAACGGGCTGAGGCCGAGGGAATGCTCGCGGTTTGGGGCCGCTGCTGGGAGAACCCCGGCGCACCCGCCTACTGGCCGTGGACCCAGGCGCTTCGCGCGCTGATCGATCGCCGGGACGTGGTCGCCCTGCAGGAGGAGGTCGGTGGGGAGGGGGACTGGATCGCGCAGATCGTGCCCGAGCTACGTGAGCGGCTGACGGGCATCGAGCCGCTCGGACCGCTCCGGTCGGAGCAGGCCCGCTTCGCACTGTTCGACGCGGTCAGCACCTTCCTTCGGAACGTCAGCGCAAGCAACCCGCTGCTGGTGGTGCTGGACGACCTCCATGCCGCCGACCGCGAATCGCTCACGCTGCTCGACTTCATCGTGCGTTCGGTGAGTGAGGCGCCCGTGATCGTGATCGCCGCGTACCAGGAGGCTGCGACGCACGCGCGCCCGGAGATCGAGAAGCTGTTCGCGCAGCTCTGCATCAAGGGCCGGCACTTGACGCTGGGCGGGATGGAGGAGGAGCACGTCGGCCTGATCGTCGAAGAGCAGATCGGGGCGACCCCCTCGCCGGAGCTGGTGCGTGCCCTGTACGCAACCACGGAAGGAAATCCCTTCTTCGCCGGCGAGGTGACCCGGTTGCTTGCCGCCGAGGGTCAGCTCTCCGTTGGGCTCAAGGCCGAGGTCGGCGGCCGGCTGCCGCTTCCCGACACGGTCCGGGAGACGATCCGCCGCCGTTTCGAGCCGCTCGGCGGCCCGGGAATCGAGGTGCTCAAGGCCGCCGCCGTGATCGGCCGATATTTCCGTCTCGGGACGCTCGAGCGGGTGGCCGGCGGCGACGCCGAATCGTTGATCGAGCTGGTCGACGGCGCCCGGGCTGAGGGCCTCCTGGTGGAGGTTCCGGGCGCGATCGGGCGTTTCCGCTTTACGCATGGGCTGATCCGGGAAACGCTCTACTCCGAGCTCACGACCGCCGAGCGGATGCGCCTCCACCGGAAGGTCGGCGAGGCGCTCGGAGAGGTGCACGGAAACGACCCTGAGCACCTCGCGGAGCTGGCGCACCACTTTGCCGAATCCGCGCCAGGTGGAGACGCCGAGCGGGCGCTGGACTACGCCCAACGGGCCGGGCACGAGGCGATGCGCGTGCTGGCCTACGAACGTGCCGCGGAGCTGTTCGAGCTGGCGCTGGATGTGAGCGAGCAGCTTCCATTCGATCTCGAGCGCCATGCCGGCCTTTTGCTGGCGCTCGGAATCGCGCGCACGCGGGCCGGCGATCCGTCGGCTCGGGAGACCCTGCTTGCGGTTGCCGATCCGGCGCGCTCCGCCAACCGGCCGGACTTGCTCGCCCAGGCCGCGCTCGGCATTCACGTGTTCAACCTCTCCCCGGGAGTCCCCGACGACGCGGCGGTCGCGCTGCTGGAGGAGGCGCTCGAGCGAATCGGCCCGGGAGACAGCGAGCTGCGCGCCCGTCTTCTTGCGCGCATCGCGACTGCGCTCTACTACCGATTCGGGACTGCGGAGCGCAGAGACGCAATGGTCACGGAGGCCGTCTCGATGGCGCGACGGCTCGACGACCCGGCGACGCTCGCATACGTCCTCATCAACGGTCAGCTCGCCACCTGGGGCCCCGACACGACCGAGCGTGACCTCGACTGGGTCGATGAGCTGCTCGTGATTACCGAGGAGGCCGGCAACGCCGAGCTGGCCCTGGCCACGCGCACCCGCCAGATCGACTACCTGCTCGAGCTCGACGACCTTGTCGGCGCCGACATCGCGCTGCTGGCGCTCGAGCGTACGACCGCTGACAGCCCCGACCCGCGAGCGCGCGCGTACCTGCCGCTGCAACGCGCGCGGCGAGCAGCGCTCGAGGGCCGGTTCGCGGAGGCCGAGCAGTGGAACGCCGAAGCCGGGAGCGTCGGGATAGCGATCGAGGACAAGATGGTGCAGCTGCTCGCCGCTGCTCAACTCGCGATGCTGCGCTGGACCCAGGGGCGCATCGGCGAGGTCGAGGAATTGGTGCGACGCTTCGCGGACGCCGCGCCTGGGATCGTGGGGTGGCGCGCCGCGCTGGCGCGCATCTATTGTGACCTGGGGAGGGAGGCTGAGGCCCGCCGAGAGCTGGAGCGGCTCCACCAGAGAGGCTTTGCCGAGCTGCCGCGATACAACGGCTGGCTGAACATGATGGCGATGCTGGCGGAGGTCTGCGCCCACCTGGACGACGCCGACCGCGCGGCGGCTGTGTACCGGCTGCTCCTTCCCTTCGAGCGGCGCAACGTCGTCACGGCCCAGTGTGTCTTCGACGGACCCGCCTCGCGGTACCTCGGCATCCTGGCGGGGACGTTCGAAGATTGGGACGCCGCCGAGCGCCACTTCGAGTTGGCGCGCGATGCCGCAAGGCGGCAGAATGCGCGGCCCTTCCTCGCACTGACCGGCATCGACGAGGCCACGATGCTCGCGTCGCGGAACCGGCCACAAGATGCGGCGCGCGCGCTCGGCCTCCTGGCCGAGGCTCGCGGGATCGCCGACGAGCTCGGCATGGAGAAGATCGTCGCGCGCGCCGATCGCACGCGGCTCGCGCTCGGCGACGGGAAGCCGGACAGGGTCGAGGAGCAGGTGCGCCAGCCCCAGCCGGCGGCTCCGGCAACCGCTCAGATGCGCAGGGAGGGCGACGTGTGGGCGTTCCGCTTCGGCCGGCACCCAATCCATATTCGGGACAGCAAGGGGGTCCGGTATCTCGCCGTCCTGCTGGCGAACCCTGGGGTCGAGGTTCACGCGCTGGAGCTCGCGGGCTCAGCCGCGGACGCAGACACGCGAAGTCGTGCCGACCCGGGGGAGGGCCTGTCGGCGATCGGCGCCGACGATGCCGGGCCGGGACTCGATTCGGAAGCGAAGGCCGCCTATCGCCGCCGGCTCGAGGACCTCCGCGAGGAGCTCGAAGAGGCGGAGTCCTTCAACGACCCTGAGCGCGCCGCGCGGGCACGTGAGGAGATGGACTTCCTCGCCCGCGAGTTGGCCGACGCGGTCGGCCTCGGCGGGCGTGACCGCAAGGCTGCCTCGAACGCCGAGCGCGCCCGGGTGGCCGTCACGAAGGCGGTCCGCGCGACGCTGAAACGGATCGGCGAGATGGATTCCGAGCTGGGACAGGAGCTCGTGGCCACGATCAGGACCGGCACCTTCTGTTCCTACGAGCCGGACCGGCGTCGGCCGGTCGCGTGGCAGGTGGAACGCCAGTGATGCGGCCGGACGAGCTGAAGGCCCTCGCCAGGGAGTCGCTGAAGGAGACCGACAAGGACTTCGGGTACTACCCGGGCTTCCGGGCCGCACAGGCGAAGGGCACGATCTGCCGGGGAACGTTCACCGCCGAGGCAGCGGCCGAGGCCCTGACGAAGGCGATCCATTTCCAGGCGAGCGCGGAGACGAAGGTCACCGTCCGTTTCTCGAATGCGGCCACGAACCCGATGCAGCCCGACACCGCCGCGGACGTCCGGGGGATCGCGATCGCATTTCACCTCCCCAACGGGAAGCAGACCGACATCATCGGGGTCAGGATGTCCCGGTTCTTCGTCGGTACCGCGCGGCAGTTCCTGACGTGGCAACGGGCTATGCGACGGCCTCGCCGGAGCCATCAGCCCCGACCGCGACTGATGAGGACTTCGATCGACATCATCAGGGGTCGCCTGCCGTGGCGATTCCTGTGGTGGCAGATCACAGCGCTGAAGCGTGTTCCCAGCTACGCGAACTGCTTCTACAACTCGCTGCACGCATACAAGTGGGTCGATGGGGGCGGCAAGCACCGCTACGTGCGCTATTGGTTCGTGCCCGAGGCCGGCGACAAGACGCTGAACCGGTGGCAGACGCGAGGTCGCGACCCGGACTACCTGCGGGCCGAGCTCGCGGAGCGCCTGGCACACGGGCCGGTGCGCTTCCAGCTCGAGGTCCAGATCGCCGAGGACGGCGATCGCGTCGACGACGCGACCGTGAAGTGGCCGAGCTCGCGCCAACGTGTTCAAGTGGGCACGCTCGTGGTCACGGAGCTCGCCGGCTGGGACGCCGACAAGGGTCCGCTCACCTTCGACCCGACCCGCGTGACGGAGGGGATCGAGCTGCCGGTGGGCGACGACCTCCTCGCGCTGCGCAGGTACATCTACGCGATGTCGGCCCGGCGGCGCACCGGCAGCGACACCTCGGCTGACAACGAGACCGCCACCGCCGCCGACAATTGCAAGAAAGTCCATCTGAACGGCATCGACATCTGCTACGACCGGCGCGGCCCCGCTGGCGGCAGGCCACTGCTTCTCATGATGGGCTTTGCCTGCCCGCAGACCTGGTGGACACCGGAGTTCTGCAAGATGCTGACCGAGCGCGGGTTCGAGGTGATCCGCTACGACCATCGAGACTGCGGCAGGTCTTCACGGATCGACGTCAAGGTCAACCGGCTGATGGGCCTGCTGTTTCCGCGCCGGGTGGCTCCCTACACCGTCGACGACATGGCCGACGACGCTGCCGGGTTGCTCACCAAGCTCGGCGTGCCCGCCGCTCACGTGATGGGCATCTCGATGGGCGGCATGGTCGCGCAGGCGCTGGCCATCAAGCATCCTGCGCGTGTTCTCTCGATGACCTGCATCGCATCGACTCCGGCATTTCGGATTGGGCTCGGACGGCGCTACCCGAAGCTGCGCGTCCTGTATCGCCTGGGAAAGCGTCCGCCCAAGGCGCAGGCGAAATACGTCAAGTTCGCGCTGCCGCTCTGGCGCCTGTTGAACGGTTCGCACTTTCCCTTCGAAGAGCAGCACGTGCGCGGCCTGCTCAACAAGTCATGGGAGTGGAGCGGCGGGGTCGATCCGCGCGCCGACTTCCGCCAGGTGCTCGCCGTCCGCGCCGCGCCGGATCGCACGGATGGGCTGCGCGGCCTGCGAAAGCCGGTCACCGTCATCCACGGTTCGGCGGACCCGCTGGTCCGGCTGCCCGGTGGATTCGACACCTGGAAGGCGATCACCGGCGCGAAGCTGGCCGTGGTGACGGGCATGGGGCACTACACGCCGATCCCGACGTGGGAAACCGTCGTGGATGCAGTCGATCAGAACGCCTGGGAGGCGTACCGCAGATAGTGAGACGCGCCGCGTCGCTCAGCGCCGAGCAATATCAGGCCCGCATCAAGAAGGGGCTCGACAAGGCGTTCCGCAAGGCTGTCAAGGACAAGGTCGAGCTGTCCAAGCTCAAGACGGTCGTCTTCTCGGACCTGCACCGCGGGGCGAGGGACAAGGCCGACGATTTCGAGCGCTGTGAGCGCGCGTACAGCGCCGCGCTTGGTTGGTATCTGGAGCAGGGATACGTGCTCTACCTCCTGGGGGACGTCGAGGAGCTCTGGGAGAACGGCATCGATGAGGTGATCCCCAGCTACCTGGACCAGCTGGCGCTCGAGCAGGAGTTCCGCGACCGCACGGGCCTTCGTCGCTTCTACGGCAACCACGACCTGGACTGGAAAAGTTCCGGAAACGTCGCGAAGCACCTCCACCCGCATCTCCCGGGGGTCGAGGTGATCGAGGCGCTACGGCTGACGGTGCTCGACGAGGGAAAGCCGCACGGCTTGTTGTTCCTCGCCCACGGCCACCAGGGAACCTCGGCGAGCGAGCGGTGGGCATGGCTCTCGCGCCGGGGCCTGAGGTGGCTGTGGCGGCCGATCCAGCGCGCCTCCGGCCTGCTTTCCACGACGCCGGCCGAGGACACCGATCTACGCGCGAAGCACGATGTCGCGATGTACGTGTGGGCCAGTGACATGCTGGCCAAGCGGCCCGCCCGCGAGCGGCCCGTGCTGATCGCGGGTCACACGCATCATCCCGTCTTTCCGGGCAAGCCTCCGAAGCGGCCCGACCGTTCCGACGAGGAACGGCTGAAGCGCGAGCTCGAGAACGCCCCCGCGCACAAGCGCCCCGCGATTCGCGCGGAGCTCGAGCTGGTGCGCGCGAAGCTACGCGAGAAGCAGTACACGCCGCCGCACGAAGTCCGGGCGCCGTGTTACTTCAACACTGGCTGCTGCTGCTTCCCGGGCCGGGATGTCACCTGCCTGGAGATCAACGGGAACGAGGCCGGCAGCACGCCGACCGAGGCGGAGGACGAGAGCGGCGGACTGATTCGCCTGGTGCGCTGGCTCGACAACCAGGGCCGGCCGCGGCCCCAGGAGCTCGCCGCGATGCCACTGCGCGAGCTGTTCCGCCGGATCGCAGACGGATAGGGGACCTACCTATGAGGTTCCCACCACCACCGTCTCCTCGCCCAGCCAAAGGGGAGAGCGCGGCAGGTCGATGAAGCGCTGCTCGTCTTCCAGAAGTTCGCCGCCGGCGACCTGGCCGGCCTCGGTGGAGTACGCGGCGACCAGGTCCTCGACGCTGTCCCACCACAGCTCGGCGACACCGTCATAGAAGCCCGGTTCGCTGCCTCGCGAGGTCGCGAGGAGGGCGTCGAGGTCCGTGTCGCCGGCATGGGTCTGGACGTAGCGCCGAATGCGCAGCGTGTCGGCGTGGCGCTTCACGAGCGGCGCATGCTGCTCGCGCCAGTATCGCTGGAACTCCTCGCGGGACAGCCCGTCGCGGCGACGCAGCGTGAACACGAGCTTGATCATCCGGTCACCCCGCCAGCGTCACTAGCATGATTTGCCAACGTGAGGACGCCGGCTTCCAGGTCGAGGAGGAATCGCTTCCGCTCCATCCCACCGCCGTAGCCGGTGAGGCTGCCGTCTGCGCCGATCACACGATGGCAAGGGACGATGACGGAGATCGGGTTGTGCCCGTTGGCGACTCCCACGGCGCGCGGGGCGGACGGTACGCCCAGGCGGCGGGCCTGCTCGCCATAGCTGATCGTTTCGCCGTACGGGATGCCCTGGAGCGCGTGCCACGCGCGCCGCTGGAACGGGCTGCCCGTCATCGTGAGCGGCAGGTCGAAGACACGCCGCTGGCCCGCGAAGTACTCGGCCAGCTGCCCGCGCACGTCGGCGAACGGCTCATCGGCCGCCGTCCACCCTTCGCGGACCGCGATCGCCGTGCGCCCTTCCTGCATATACAGGCCGTGCAGCGCACGCCCGTCGCCGACCGCCAACAGCTCGCCGATCGGGCTCTCGAATCTCGTGTAGAGCATTGTGCCCAGCTCCTTCGATTGGGTTCGAATACGAACGCCGGAACGCGCCGTGATGTGAGGTCTCCATAGCAACTTTTCCGATCGCCGGCATTGACAGGTGGGCGGAGACCTAGGAGGCTCTCGACAAACCGACCGATCCGGTCGAGCTTTGACGCGGAATCGGGCTCGGGCCGGTAAGGGGTACCCATGATTTGGGAGGGGCGCGTGCTGCCTCCGTTAACGAGAGCGGTTCTGGCAGTGTCGTTTCTGTTGCTTGCGGCAGGGGCCGCTGCGACTGCGGCGCATGCGCAGACGGCAGACGATCGGCCGAACGTGCTGTTCATCCTGACGGATGACCAGCGCCTCGAGGGGACCATGGCGGTGATGCCGAAGACTCGGCAGTGGTTCCACACCGGCGGCGAGCTCACGCCCGGCGGGGAGGCCTTCAGCGGCGGGTTGTTCTACCCCCATGCGGTCGCCACGACGCCGCTCTGCTGCCCGTCGCGCACCACGATCTTCACCGGGCTCTATCCCCACCACCACGGCGTCCGGATGAACGGCCACCCCGGTGGGGGCGACGCCTTCGAGGCCCAATGGGCCGATCATTCGCTG
>JBKOZI010000080.1:0-8096 GCA_046725795.1 Actinomycetota bacterium | reverse complement strand
TGCTGCGCCGATGCGCGCGCTCGCGGCGCCGGCGATCACGGTGACCGACTTCACGCTCTCCCCCGCCTCCACCGAGGGCGGCGCGAGCGTCAACGCGTCGAGCTCCACGAGCCTCGCCTACTCGGACACCACCGAGGACGTGAAGAAGACGATCGGGCACTTCGCACCCGGCTTGATCGCGAACCCCGAGGCCGTTCCGCATTGCCCGCAGGCCCAGTATCTCGCCGATGCGTGTCCAGCGGACACGCTGATCGGCAGCGCATCGGGTCAGATCGACATCGCTCCCAACCCCGGAACGACGACTTCGGTCTCCGGGCGGATCTACAACCAGGAGCTGCTCGCCGACGAGGCGGGGCGGCTGGGCATCATCCTCGACACGCCCGTGACGAAGACGTTCCTGACGGCGCCCTTCTACGTCCGTTCGGACGGCGACTATGGACTGGACGGGGTGCTCGACGACCTACCTCGCGCGCTCACCCAGTTCGGCATCGTCGGCAATACCCAGATCAAGCAGCTGAGCTTCACCCTGTTCGGCGTCGTCAACGGGCGCAAGTTCACGCGCGGACCGACGAACTGCTCGCTGCACATCTCGACCGGCGAGGCGATCGGATACGACGACCCCACGCCCGTGAAGGACGGCCCTACCTCGTCCTACACGCCGACGAGCTGCGACAAGCTGCCGTTCAAGCCGACCTTCTCGATCACCGTCGGATCGAAGCAGACGACCGGCGAGCGCGCGCATCCGCCGCTCCAGGTTCACGTCTCCCAGGGGGCGGGCGAAGCCGGAATCTCCGGCAACGCCGTAACGCTCCCGTTCGAACTCGGTCCCAACCTGTCCGCATTCGACGTCCTGTGCACGAGCGCCCAGCTCGCCGCCAAACGCCTGCCCGCCCGGCTCGCAGGTCGGCGCCACGACCGCGACTTCGGCGTTCGTGGCGACGCCGCTCTCGGGCCCCGTATATCTCGTGCAGCAACCGGGCGTGATCCTGCCGGCGCTCGTGGCCGACCTGCGCGGGCGCGTGCGCGTCCGTCTCGTGATCGCGAACACGATCGTTGGCGGAAGGCTGATCAAGTCGACGGTGACCGGCGTTCCGGGACCTCCCGGTCTCGACCTTCGACCTGAACCTCGACGGCGGCGCAGGGAGTCCGCTCGAGAACAAGTTCGATCTCTGCCGGAAAGGCTCGCAGCTACGAGCGATGAAGGCCGAGGTCGGCTTCACCGGCCAGAACGGCGCCACGGTTGCGACGCGGCCGCCTGTCCACGTGGCCGGATGCGGTCCGGCGTTCACGGCCTCCCTGCGTCGCGCCGCCGCCCGCCAACCGGTTCTACGGGTCAAGCTCCTGCGCCATCCCGACGGGGGCAGGCTCGCGCGGTTCAGCGTCACGCTCCCGAAGCAGCTTCGGCTGAACAGGGCGAGGGCGAAGCGCGAGGTGTCGGCGATCGCTTCGGAGAAGCTCGCGCGCAGCGCCGTCAAGGTGAAGGGCTTGCGTACCGTGACCGTCAGCGGCCTCGCCAAGAAAGCTCTGTCGAGGATCTCGCTCCGCCTCGACAGGGGCCGTTAGGCTCACCGCCACTGCCCGCAGAAACGTCCGGCGCGGGCGCGCGCTCAAGCTGCGCTACAAGCTCGTCGCAGTCGAGGCCGACGGCGACAAGTTCACCTCGAAGACGTCCGCGCGAGCGCGGCGCTAGCGACCGAGGCGCTGGGCTCCGGAAAAGGGCCCTGCTCCTGGCAGCCGAGCTGACGGGCGTCGCAGGGCCCTTTTCCTCCGTCCTGCCTGCAGGCTTGTCGGTTACACGCGGACTTCAAGGCCACCACAGACCGTCTCGACGACCATCTGTTTAGCCTGCTCGAAGTTGTCCGGCGTGGCGGGGATCGCCTCGAAGATCCATGCCGTGAGCACCTGCTCGATCGCGCCGTAGAAGCAGAGCGTCGCGAACTCGGCCGAGAAGTCCGTGCGGAACGCGCCGGCATCCTGCGCCTTGCGAAAGATCCTGGCGATGCCCTCGTAAGCCTGGCTGATCTCCTCGAGGTGAGCGCGGCCGAACGTGTTCGCGGCCCGGGTCACCTCGACGATGATCACCTTCATCAGATCGGGATCGTTCTGGTAGGAGCCGATGATGAAGGACGCGATCGCGTGCAGCTTCTCGCGAATCGGGAGGTCGCGCGCGTCGACCTCGGCGATCGCCTCGAGGAGCAGGGTCCAGCGCTCGGTGAACAGGGTGTCGAGCACCTCGTCCTTGGAGCGGAAGTAGTGATAGACGAGCCCATAGGCGACGCCTGCCTCATTCGCGATGTCGGACACGCGGCAGCGGTGAAAGCCCTCGCGCGCGAACACGCGGATCGCCGCGTCCAGGATCATGCGCCGCTTGTCGACGGCGTTCGTGGCGCGCGCGTTCATCGTGTCACCACCTCTCGCTCCCGATACGCGCCTGGCTGCCGGTTCGCGAGCGACGGCAGCTTCGCGCGGACCTGAGCCTGAACGGCCAAATCGATGTCGGCGACAACGACCTTCTCGGGCTCTTCCGTGGCGGCCCCGAGCACCGTGCCCCACGGGTCCACGATCATCGAGTGCCCGTAGCTCTCGTGGTCCGGCGGATGGCGGCCCACCTGTCCCGCCGCGATCACGAACGCCTGGTTCTCGATCGCGCGCGCTCGGATCAGGACTTCCCAGTGCGCACGCCCCGTCGGAACCGTGAAGGCCGACGGAAGCGTGAACGCCTGCGCCCCCTCCACCGCCATGATGCGAAACAGCTCGGGAAAGCGCAGGTCGTAACAGACGGCGAGCCCGAGCTCGAGCTCGCCGGCCTCGGCGACCACGATCTCCTCTCCAGGAGCCTCGACGTCGGACTCGCGGTACGTCACGCCACCGACTTCGACGTCGAACATGTGAATCTTTCGGTAGAGCGCGCGGAGCGCGCCATCGGGGTCGAAGAGCACCGACGTGTTGCGCAGCTTGTCGTCACTCTGAACGCGCTCCACGATGCTGCCCGCAACCAGCCAGAGCCGGAGCTCCGCCGCCAGCGCGCCGGCCCAGCGAAGCGTCGGACCGTCGAGAGGCTCGGCGCCCTCGATGAGCTGCTCTGGAGAGCCGATCACGTTGAACTTCTCCGGGAGCACGACGAGGTCCGCGCGCTCCGAGGCGGCACGCCGGATCAGGCGCTCCGCGATCTCGAGGTTGCGCGCCTTGTCTTCGTTGGAGTTGAGTTGGATCGCCGACGCCCGCACGATGCTCCCGGTTGACTCGTCAGTCAACTGCGATTCGATTATGTCAGAGCTTTCGCCAGTAAACGATCGCGTCCTCGCTGCCAAACGCCTCGGGCACGCGGCCGACCGGCTCGAAGCCGAGCCGCTCATACAGGCGTCGCGCCGGGTTCGACTCGAACACGAGGTTGAACATCAGCGCGTCGAAACCGTGACGCGGCGCTTGCACGATCGAATGCTCGACGAGCATGCGGCCGATTCCTCGTCCGCGAAAGTCGGGATGGACCATGTATCCGGCATTCGCGATGTGGGATGCCCGGCCCGGGTAGTTCGGCAGCAGATGGTACGACCCGACGAGACGACCGCCCGTCCGCGCCACCAGGACCGCGGTCTTTCCTCGCATCCAGGCGCGCTCGAAGTCCTCGTCGCTTGCGGGCGGCTCCGTCGGGAATGCGCCGCCCTCCTCGACCACAAGCGCGTAGAGCGCGAAGAGCTCTTCCCGGTCGCCCGCCTCTGCGTCGCGAATCTCGATGTCCGTCACGCCCGAGTTCAGCGCGGCGCGGCTCGCCGCGCCTGCAGCTCGGCGATCATCAGCTTCGCGCGCATCGCGGCGACCAGGTCGCGCATCGGCTCGACGGCGCGCTCGAGCAGGTCCGCGGCTTCGTCGGCGTCCATCTCACCCGCGACCCGTTCCATCATCACCTCGACCTCCTCGTGCACGAGTCGCTCGAGGTTGCGCTTGTAGATCATCGTGTCGTGGACCGTGAACCCGAGCGCTTCGGAATAGCCGGACGCGCGCATGCGGCCGACGGCCTCGATGATCTGGACGTCAGCGGGTCCGTAGCGCTTGGTGCCGTTGCGCCGGACCGGCGTCAGCACGCCCAGCTTCTCCAGCCGCTCGAGCGCTTCGTCCGGTAACCCGTAACGGCGCTTCGCCTCACGCGCGCTCAACCCCTTCGAGTCCTGACCGGACAGCGCGCGCTCGAGGATCCGGTCCTCGAGCTCGACCATCGCCCGCAGGCGCTCCGGCCCCTCCAGCCCGGTGCCGTTCTCGAGAGCCTCTTTGATCACCTTGAGCGGAAGGAAGCGCTCCTCCTGAAGCTGCTTGATGAGCTTCACACGCTCGACGAACTCCCGCGGGTACCACGCCATGTTGCGCGAGGTCTTGACCGGCTCGGGCAGCAGCCCCTCACGCAGATAGTGCTTGATCGTGCCGGCCGAGACCCCGGCCGCCTCCGCGAGCTCGCGCATTCGCAGAAGCTCACCGCTCTGCTGGGGCGGTGCGCTCACACCACTCCTTCAGCACGGAGGCTCTCGATCCGTTCCTCGTCGTAGCCGATCGCCGCGAGGACCTCCTCGGTCTGCTCTCCGAGCGCCGGCGCCGGCCGCTGGATCTTCGCGGGCGTGCGCGAGAGCGCAATCGGAAACCCGGCCTGCCGAACCGGGCCGATCACGGGTTGATCGAGCTCGACCACCATCTGGCGGGCAATCGTCTGCTCGTGTGTGAGCGCCTCGTCGAGGTCGAGCACCGGCTCGAGACAGCAATCGTGCTCTCCGGCGAACTGCGTCCACTCGTCACGGGTGCGCTCGCGGAACACGGCCGCCACCTCCTCTCCGGCCTCGGACTGAGGGTGCTCGAACTGCTTTTCGACCAGGTCCGGCCGCCCCACGCCCTCGCACCAGTTCTGCCAGAACTTCGGCTCGAGCGCGCCGAGCGAGACCCAGCCGCCGTCCTTCGTCCCATACGGGAAGTAGCAGAGGATGCCGCCCGCAAGCTCCAGCTCGCCGCGCTGCGGCACCTGCCCATCGCAGAAGAACCGGGCAATCACCATCGCCAGCCACGAGACCGCCCCGTCGGTCATCGAGATGTCGACGAACTGACCCGCGCCAGAGCGCTCGCGCTCGTGCAGCGCGGCCAGGATGCCGACCGCCGCCATCAGGCCTCCTCCGCCGAGGTCGGCAATCTGCCCGGCAGACTGGATCGGCGGGCCGCCGCGCCGACCCGTGAGGCCGAGCAGGCCTGCCAGCGCGAGGTAGTTCGTGTCGTGCCCCGAACGTTCGCGCAGCGGGCTGTTCTGGCCGTAACCAGAGATCGCGCAATACACCAAACGTGGATTTCGTTTCTCCAGCGCGTCGTAGCCCACCCCCAGCCGCTCCATCACGCCCGGCCGGAAGCTCTCGACGAGCACGTCGTGGTCCTCGGCGAGCCGCAGCAGGATGTCTCGCCCTCTGGCGTGCTTCAAGTTCAGCTTCAGCGATCGCTTGTTGCGGTTGAGGCCGAGGAAGTAGGCCGACGCGGTCCCGCCCGCACGGTCCTCGTCGCCACCGTAGTACGGGGGCATCCAGCGGATGTAGTCGCCGCCTGCGGGGTCCTCCACCTTCAGCACGTCGGCGCCGAGGTCGGCCAGCAACAGCGTGCAGAAGCCACCGGGCAAGAGGCGGGTCAGGTCGAGGACGCGGACGCCTTCGAGTGGCCGGTGCGTCATGCCGGCCTCATCCCGCCGCCGCCGTGGCCGCCGACTTCGGCGGCCACGAAATTTTCTCTGTCCCGAGCATCGAGCGCGCCTCGTCGACCGTCGCGACCCGGCGCCCGACGTCCTCGACCATCTGCCGTGCCTTCGCGATCAAGTCTCCGTTCGAGCGCGCCATCTCGCCGTCCGGGAGGTAGAAGTTGTCCTCCAGGCCGACGCGGAAGTTGCCGCCCAGCGTGAGCGCCGCCGCGCCGAGCATCCACTGGTCGCGCGAGATGCCGATCACGCCCCACTCATTCGGTCCTTCCGCACCACCCGGGATCTGCTCCGACATGTGCGCGAGGTTGCGTGCGGTGGGCCGGATGCCGCCGGTGACGCCCATCACGCATGAGATCTGCAGAGGCTCCCGCAGCAGCCCCATGTCGAGCAGCGGGTCGAGGTTCGCGATGTGCCCCGAGTCGAAGCACTCGTGCTCGGGCTTGATGCCGAGCTCGTTCATCTCCTTCAGGAAGGTCATGATCGTGTCGAACGAGTTCTCGAAGACGGTGTGAAACACGAACTGCTTGCGCCGCTTGGAGTACTTCGCGTAGTTCATCGACCCCATGTTGAGCGCGCCTACCTCGGGCCGGAGCTCGCGCAGGTAGTCGAGCCGCTTCTCGATCGGGACGCCGACCGCCCCGGTCGAGTAGTTGACGATCACGTCGTCTACCTCGGCGAGGATCGCGTCGGTGATGTTGCGGAAGTCCTCGATCTCGTAACTCGGCACTCCGTCTGGCGTGCGCGCATGGATGTGGATCATGGATCCGCCCTCGTCCACGATCCGCCTGGCCTCGGCCGCGTACTCCTCCGGCGTGTAGGGGATCGCTGGACACTGTTCGCGGTTCGCGACCGCGCCCGAGATCGAGCACGTGATGATCACCGGGTCCTCGAAACGGCTCATCGCTTCTCCTCCTGGTGGTTGGGGGTCAGTCCGGCAGCTTCGAGCGCCGGCTCGCGCTCGGTGAACAGCCGTATGTGGGTGACCTTTCGATCGCGGAACGTGTAGACGTTGAAGGACTTGATCTCGACCTCGATCTCACTGTTCTTGCCCCTGGCGCGCTGGTGGAGCGTGATCACCACCTGGTCGTCGACCTCGAAGATGTCGAGGATCTCGACTCGCATCCACGCCCAGATCTCGAACCATCCGTCGAGCGCCTTGCGTGCGCCCTCGCGACCGCGGTAGACCTGTGCGCCCGGCGCCGCCGGCCACTCGTGGAGCTCCACGTCGGGGTCGAGGTCGTCCATGAAGGAGTCGATGTCGAGGCGGTTGAACGCCTGCACGAACCTGCGGACCATCGCGATGTTGGCCGAGTCAGCCACGAACCGCGCTCCCGATGGTCATCCACCCCTTCGACATCAACCCATCCCGGAATTCCAGGCGCTGCTCGTATTGCGACACGATCACGTTGTCCGTGGCCGCGTGCTTGCTGTGCAGCTCGCCTCGGATGAGGTACGCGCCGGCTTCGACCTCACGTATCTCGGTGGGCGACGGCCGCATGTACTCCCATCCCTCGAGGATGCGCTCGAACAGCCGCATGATGTTCTCGCGACCTCGATAGACGCCCTCCTCCGGAGAGCCGGAGCCAGGGTTGTGCTCCCACACGGCGTCGGGATGCATCCGTTCCACGAAGCCACGAATGTCGCCGCTCGCGACGGCCTCGTTCAGCTCGCCGATGTGGTCTCGAGCACTCATTAGCCGGATGGGACCACTTCGACGTAGGCCACGTCGCCCGCCACGGCGTCACCCACACCTTCGTACAGGCGACGGCCGAGACCGTAGTTGGACTGGATCGCGGCCTCCGCGTGCTCCCTCTCCTCTTCGGGCAGCTCGCGCGCCGTGCCCTCGATCGACGGTCCGAGCGGCTTGCCGCGTACCGAGCAGGGAGCGACCAGCACGTGCGGGTTGTTCCGGATCCGCTGGACCTTGGCGACGTCCGGACCGGTGCGGAAGTACAGCCGGCCTTCGTCGTCGATGCCGAACCACACCGGGGTGGGAACCGCCTCGCCGTCACGCTTGAAGGTGACGATCAGGCCGTACTTGTGGCCCTTCAGGTGGTCGAAGCGGCCGGTCGTGGACTGGTCGGCCGCGCCGTAGGCGGCCTTGCTGCGCACGCGATCGTAGAAGCGGTTCTGGAGCTCCAACATCCGGCTCATACCGGCATCACGCCGTGCTTCTTCCACGGCCGGTCGACGCGCTTGGTCTCCGACATCTCGAGGCCCCGGATGACGCGCGGGCGCGTCTCGCGCGGGTCGATGATGTCGTCGACCATGTCGTTCCCCGCCGCGATGTAAGGGTCGATGATCCGCTTGAAGTTGTCCACCATCTCCTTGCGCGTGGCCTCGGGGTCCTCCGCCGATTCGATCTGCTTGCGGAAGTTGATGT
>JBKOZI010000079.1:0-10274 GCA_046725795.1 Actinomycetota bacterium | reverse complement strand
AGTCAAGGGGGCGACCGTGAACTGCCCGGAGAGCGTGCCGGTGAAGACGGGAACGACCGTTACCTGTCCGCTCACCACGTCGAGCGGAGCGCAGGCGACCGTGAGCTTCGTCTTCAGCGATGACTCGGGGACGGTCGACTCATCGTCGGTGAAGGAGTCATGAACGGAAATCGACCAGGCGATCGAACGAGGAACGACATGGCAATTGGACCCGTTCAACTCATCGTCTTAGGGTTCAGCAATCCCGATTTCCACGGCGAGATCATCGCCGAGCTTCCCGTACGGGCGTCGATCGCCCGACGCGGGGAATGATCGTCCCCGACACCGCCTCACGAACCAGCTCGCGTCCGTGACAGAACTGCCCGCCGCTCCGGCACCCGCTCCCCATCGCGCTGACCCGCCGCGCGCCAACGGCGCGTGCACCACGCTTCGGAAAACGTGGGCACCCTGCGGCGAGGGTTATCGTTTGCCTGTGGCGATCCGCGTGATACTCGCCGAGGACAGCTACCTCGCACGCGAGGGCATCGAGCAGGTGCTCGAGATGGCGCCCGGCATCGAAGTGGTGGCGACGTGCGAGGACCTCGACGCCCTTCTCGCCGCGGTCGAGAGCGACCGCCCTGACGTGGTGGTGACCGATATCCGGATGCCGCCGACCAACACCGACGAGGGCATTCGAGCGGCTGCGCAGCTCCGAGACTCGCATCCCGAGATCGGGGTCGTGGTGCTCAGTCAGCACGACGACCCGGCGTACGCGCTGGCGCTGCTCGAATTAGGGTCCGAGGGCCGCGCCTACCTCTTGAAGGAGCGAATTCACGAACGCGCGCAGCTGGTCACCGCGGTGGAGGAGGTCGCCGGCGGAGGGTCTGTGATCGACTCGAAGATCGTGGACTCGCTCGTTGGGGAGAGGTCCCGCTTGGAGCACTCGCCGCTGGCCGAGCTGACGACGCGGGAGCGCGAGGTGCTAGCGGGAATCGCCAAGGGTCAAAGCAACGCCGCGATCGCGGACTCGCTCGTCCTGACCAAACGGGCGGTCGAGAAGCACATCAACGCGATCTTCATGAAATTGGGCCTCGCCCAGGCAGATGACGTCAGCAAGCGCGTCAAAGCCGCGCTGATGTTCCTTTCCGACACGGAGCCGGCGCGGTCCGAATAGAGCCGGGTGGTGGGCACGCTGCAACGCCGCGTGCACGCCTCCCCGCGTGACACCGGCAAGCCCCATTGCGCCGGTTGTGATCTGGTGAAACCCTCCCGCAACAGGAACCGGGCGGACCCTCGAAGCGCCGCTCGGCCGAGCCCGAAGACCAGGAAGGGCGGGTTCGCAAGACCGCTCGGCGGCGCCAATGGGGGAATACGTCCGGGACAAAAACGGCAAGGCCGGCACCAAGGCCGGCGACCGGGACGTGACCGAACCCAACGTCGAGGACGTGCGCGTCCTCACGGTTGACGATCAAGCTGTCTTCCGCCGGGTCGCGAATGACGTGATCGTCGCCACGCTCGGTTTCGAGCCGATCGGGGAGGCCGGATCGGGGGAGGAGGCTGTGAGGGCTGTTGAGCAGCTTCGGCCGGATCTGGTGCTGCTGGACGTGCGTATGCCTGGCATCGGAGGCATCGAGGCGGCCCGGCGAATCACATCCGCTCACCCCGACACTGTCGTCGTGTTGATCTCTATCGAGGAGCCAAACGAAGTCGAGCACGCCGTGCGCGGCTCCGGCGCCGCGACGCTGGTCCGCAAGCAGGATTTCGGCCCGTCGCTGCTTCGCCGCCTCTGGGCGGAGCACGCGGGCGCCTCCTAGCCCGTGAACCCCGCCCTGGGCCGTCGTCATCACGGCAGCCCGCCGCGGGCGTGGCGATCGCGGCGCTCCTCATCGTTCGCCGTCGCGCGCCGGAGGGGAGCTACTTCGCCGACGGGGATCGCGCTGCGACCCGTTCCGAAGCGGTTACGGCGGGCTGAGACCGGTTGCGACGAAGCGGACTCTGCGCATCCTGAATCAGGAACGAAGTGTCTTCGGCGAGAGCGGCCCCTTGCCGTGCGACGCGGGCGGAAAAGTGGTCAGCCCGAGAGGATGAGAAAGATGAAGATCACGCAGACGATGATGTTGACGAGCCAACTGTTCATGTTCATCCAGTCCCGGACCTTCGGCATTGCCTCGAGCGCACGCCGGTGGAACACGACGTAGAAGAGGAACGGCAGCGATGCGATCAGCACCGTCAGGCCGATGAATGGCAGGGCATCGACGATCGACGATCCGTTTTGCTCCAAATTCGTGCCGACGGTGAGCAGGACCACGGCGTCTGACGGAAAGATCGTGAGGAGCAACAGGCCCAGCGTGAAAGCTTTCCTTGGCTCGGCCTCCAAAAGCGCACCTAGCCACTTCGGCGGCTCGATCGTGGCGCGCTTGACGTAGTTCCTGACCGCGGCAGCGATGAGCAGTACGACGAGCGCGATCTGGATGATCGTGCCGGCCGCGCTCTTGCTGGAAGGGTCACCCAGCGAGAGGCCGAGCAGCGAGACAATCCCCTTTGCGGCCACGACGCCGCCCGTCACGCCGATGGCCACGCCGGCGATGAAGGCCAGGGATAGCTTCACCGCGTCCTTCGACGTGACGAAGATGATTGCCGACATGATCTGCGGGCCGGCCATCATCGTGATGGCCAGCGGCAGCACCTGCAATTTCACGGGGCGAGTCTAAGCATGCCTCGGTAGCGCGCGTTTGCTTCCACCCGGCCCTGGTCTCAGGCGGCCAGGATTTGAGCCTTCTGAGCCGCGAACTCCTCTTCGGTGAGTACACCTTGCGCCTTCAGGTCGGCGAGCTCCTTCAGCTGCGCGATCTGCCTGTCCCGGTCATCGGTGGCCGAGGGAGCGGGCTCGGCATATGTCTCCTGCGCGTAACCCTGCTGCGGATAACCCTGCTCCTGTTGGGACCACCGCGCCGCCTGGCGGCGCGACACGCGATTTGAGACGGCGGTCGCCGTGCCGGCGACCACGGCCGTACGGGCGACGCCCCGAAGTAGTCCTGGCATGGTGCTCTCCTTCCGTTGTTAGTGGGCTTCTAAGACTTGGCTTCAGCCTCGTCGAGGGCGGCCAGGAGTCCCTGTACGGGGATCCGGCCGAACGCAACGAGCTGTCCGCCGGCCTCTCGCATGGCCCGCGCGAACGGCGCCGCCCAGCGGTTCTCGTACAGGATCACCATGGCGGCGCTTCCCGGCTCCAGCGTGTTGCCGGCGTGCTCTCTGTCCTCCTCGGTCAGCAGCCCCGACGAAGCGCCCTCGAACACCCGAAGATCGTTGATTCCGTCCCCGTCCAGATCCGTGATCTCCAACCCGCTGATCGTTCCGTCCTCGCCCTTGGTGATCAGCATCAGATCGAGGATGCGGATGATGCCGCGATCCACCAGGTCGACGAGCAGCGGAGCGGCCTCGCCCTTGTGCTGCCCGTCGGGGAACTCGATCACCACGTAATCGACCGGACCCATCTGGTCCAACTCATGACCTGTCGCATCTTCAACTGTCAAGAATTCCTCCCTTCGCTCAACCGCGGCAGTCAAGCGTCGCGTCGCAGGGCGCGACGCACAATGGCGCTGGCATGCTTATCGCGGTGGTGCACGCCTGCATCGCCCGAATCGGGTGATGCCTGCACCCCGCGGACGTGGGGGTGTGCCAGAGCGTCACGTCGCAAGCAGGCGCCCTTGCTCCGCCCGCGCCTGATTGAGACATTGGCGTCCATGAGGCACCCGCCCTCAGTCCTGCCGATGCCCGTGCCCGAGTCGAGGCACAGTTGCCCACGGCTCAGGGATGGGCTCGTCGACCGCCCGAGGCTGCTCCGGCGCCTGGTCGGATCATCCGATCTACCACTTGCCCTCCTGGTGGCGCCGGCGGGATACGGAAAGACGACGCTTCTCTCTCAATGGGCCGAACAGGACCGAAGGGCCTTTGCCTGGGTCACGCTCGATCAGGGCGACAACGATCGGCGACGCCTGCTTGCCTCGGTCTCATCGGTGCTCCGGGAAGTCGAGCCGCTCGACCTCCGCTCGCTCGAGCGCCGGACCCGCCCGTTCGTGCTCGTGCTCGATGACGTCCACGTGATCGAAGCGCAGCAGTCGCTCAAGGCGCTCGCTGAAATCGTTGAACGCCTGCCGGCGGGCTCGCAGCTTGCGCTCGCCTCGCGGGACGAGCCGCGAATGCCGGTCGGCCGCCTGCGCGCGAACCGCAATGTCGCCGAGCTTCGCTTGCGTGACCTGGCAATGACGTCGGCGGAGGCTCGCGCGATGCTCCGCCTTGCGGGAGTGGAACTTGCCGGGAATCAGGTCGAGGCGATCATGCGGCTGGCGGAGGGCTGGCCGGCAGCGTTGTACCTGGCGGCGCTGTCGCTCCGGGAAAGCCCCGACCCCGCCACGGCCGCGACGTGGTTCGGTGGCCAGGACCGCCTGATCGCCGACTACCTGAGGGACGAGGTGCTGTCAGGGCTGGAGCCCGACCAGATCGCGTTCCTCACCCGGACGGCTGTACTCGACCGGCTTTCCGGTCCTCTTTGCGACGCGGTCCTCCGACGCGCCGACTCCGGACAGGTGCTCGCCGCGCTCGAGCGCGCGAACGTTCTCCTGCTCGCGAGCGAGGAGGTCGGCTACAAGCGCTATCACCGCCTGCTCGCCCAGATGCTGCGCGGGGAGCTTCGCCGGGCCGAGCCGGAGCTGGAGCCGGAGCTGCACCGGCGGGCGGCGGCCTGGAACGTGCAGCGCGGCGACGTCGACCGTGCGGTCCGCCACGCAATCGCGGCTCGCGACGCGGCCCTCACCGGTGATCTGCTTTGGGCGAACCTCCTTCGTTACGTCAGCCGCGGTCACGACGCTCCGGTCCAGCGTTGGCTGGATCGATTCAGCGACGAGGAAATCGCCGCACAGCCGTCGCTCGCGCTCGTCGCTGCCGGGAGTCAGCTTGCCCACGGCGATCGAAACCGCACCGAGCACTGGACCGGGGTCGCGGCGCGCCGCCTCCGGCTAGAGGCGCCGGATGCCACAAGCCCGCTCGACGGCGGCGTCATGATACTCCGGGCTGCGGCCGGCACGGACGGGATCGCCCGCACGCTCGAGGACGCCGACAGCGCATATCAGCTGTTCGCTGAGGACGACCCTTGGCGATCGCTCTGCTGCTTGCTCATCGGCACGGCACGACACCTGATTGGAGATCGCGACCGGGCGTTTGCCTGGCTCGAGGAGGGAGCTCGCCGCGGTGCCGTGCAGGCGCCCAGCATCCAGGCGCTCTGCCTCGCCCAGCTGGCCATGCTGGCCGTGGACGAAGACGATTGGGCAAACGCCGATGCGTATGCGATGCGGGCGCGTGGACAGATCGAACGCTTGGGCGTGCTGGACTACCCGACGTCCGCGCTCGTGTTGGCGGTCGCCGCGGCAGCGCACGCACAGGGCGGTCGCGTGGATGAGGCCAAGATAGACGCGCGGCGCGCGGCCGACCTCGCAGCGCGGCTGGTGGACTTCGCACCGTGGTACGAGATCGAGACCCGGATCCTGCTCGCCCGGACGGCGCTGCGGCTCAGTGACGTGAAAGACGCGCGCACGGAGCTCGGGGAGGTGACCCGGCTGCTCCGCCGCGTTCCCGACGTTACGGTGCTACACGAGTGGCTCGAGGATCTGTGGACGCGAGTGGAGACGGCCGCCCGCCATACGGACGGCGACCGCTGGTCGCTGACGACGGCCGAGTTGAGGGTGCTGCAGTTCCTTCCGACCCACCTCTCCTTCCCCGAGATCGCGGACCAGCTGAACGTGTCCGCGAATACCGTCAAGACGCATACCCGCGCGGTCTACCGCAAGCTCGATGCCGGCTCCCGCGGCCAGGCGGTCGATCACGCCCGCGTCGCGGGCCTGATAGACCCCGCCGGGCTCATGCTGGCCGAAGCCGCCTGAGCGGCAGGGTCGGCAACCATGGCTGAGGTTGTCGGCCCGCCAACCGACCAGTCCCAGACGGTCCAGCGCAAGCAGTTCGCCGCCCTGCTCGCGCTCGCGGCGGTCGTCGGGCTGGTGGTGTCCTTCGCCGCTTGGTGCTTCCTGCAGGGCGTCCACGAGCTGCAACAGGCGGTTTTCGACGACCTCCCGGACACGCTGGGTTACGAGCACGCGCCCCGGTGGTGGTCCCTACCGGTGTGTGGAGTGGCCGGCCTGATCACCGCTTTCGCGATCGTGCGGCTGCCCGGTCGTGGCGGGCACGTGCCCGCCGAGGGCCTGAACGTCGCTCCTACGCAGCCGGTCGAGTTGCCGGGGGTGATGCTGGCGGCCGTCGCCACACTCGGCCTCGGCATCGTGCTCGGGCCCGAGGCGCCGCTGATCGCGCTGGGCGGCGGACTGGCGACGTTTGCCATCCGGCTGGCCCGACGGGACGCGCCGCGGCAGGTCGAGGCGGTGGTGGCCGCCGCGGGCGCGTTTGCCGCGATCTCGTTCATCTTCAACTCGCCCGTGATCGCGGCGGTCATCCTGATCGAGGCGACCGGACTCGGCGGACCGAGACTTCCGCTGGTGCTGGTCCCGGGCCTTCTTGCAGCGGGCATCGGATCGCTCGTCGCGATCGGCATGGGTTCGTGGACCGGGGTGGACACCAGCGACTTCGCACTTGAACCCGTGACACTTCCAACCTTTGCGCGTCCCGACTTCGCCGACTTCCTCTGGACGATTCCGATGGCTGTCGCAGTAGTGGTTGTGGCCTTCGTGATCCTCCGGCTGGCCCGGATGTTCCTGCGGTTCCTGGAGTCCCATGAGTTCGCACTGCTGCCCCTCGCCGGAATGGCGATCGCGGGCCTCGCAATCGCCTTCTCCGAAGCGACGGACAAGAGTGTCAACGAGGTGCTTTTCTCGGGAGAAACAGCACTGCCTTCGCTGGTAGCGAACCAGGATGCCTGGTCGCTCGGGGCACTCACTCTGCTGATTGCCTTCAAAGGGCTCGCGTGGTCCATCTCGCTGGCCGGCTTCCGGGGCGGACCGGTGTTTCCCGCGTTGTTCCTGGGAGCCGCGGCAGGCCTGATGGCGTCACACCTGCCTGGATTTGAACTCACACCAGCGGTGGGCGTGGGCATGGGCGCCGCGATCGCGGCCGTGCTTGGGTTGCCTCTGTCGGCCGTCGTCCTCGCGACGCTGCTGACGGCCAACAGTGGCGGCGGCGCCTCGCCGGTCATCATTGTCGGCGTGGTCGTCGCCTATCTCACGACTCGCATGCTCACGGGCCCTCCACCCGCCGCACCCCCCGCCGAAGGCGCCGGCGCGGAGGTACCCGCGGCGTCACCCGCATCAGCACCCGCATGACCGCAGGCGCGTGTCTGAGCCCGCTCCAGGCTCGAACCGAGCGCAGCAGTGGGCCGAGCGCAGATTCGCCAACAAGGCCATGCGCCCACGCAACGCCTCGTATCTGGTGGCCGCGATCTGGTTGGTCGGTGTGATCGTCTTTGGTGTGATCGAGCGGATCGCCGACCCGCATACGTTTCCCAGCGTGTGGCTGGCCTTTGGTGGGCGATCCAGACGGTCACGACCGTCGGCTACGGAGACGTCGTGCCCACGGACACCAGCGGCAAGTTCCTGGCGGCGATTTGATGCTCCTTGGGCTGTCCTTCCTGTCGATCGTCACGGCCACGGTAGGCACGATCCCGTGATGCAGAAGCTGGAACAGATCTCCTCGCGGCTCGACGCGATCGAGGGCGAGCTAAGTCGCCTGCCGGACCGTCAGGATTCCACGTAGCGCGCGTGTTCAGGCCGCGCCGGCGTTGCAGGCGGTGTCACCTCGGCTTCGCCGTGCAGCATCCGCCGCCACCCAGAGAGCACTCCGTGCACGGCTGCCGCGCCGATGATGGGACCGTCTCTCAAGGGGAGGCTCCCGGGATGGAGGATGAACGGGCGCGTCTGCAGCCCTCCGAGGCCCCCGTGGAAGGAGATCAGCTCCTCGAACGCGCAGCCCTCTTCCAGCTCCGGGTCGTAGAAGCTGCCCACCATGACGTCGGCGACGTGCGCAAAGCCGTCGGTGCGGAGCAGATGTTGTGCCGCGGTCGGTGAGAAGGCCTCGAGGGGGTCCTCGCCTTCGATGCGGCCCTCGGCGAGATAGTTCGTGCCGCGCGCGCCGAGTGCCACGGGACCGTGCTCGGCCGACCGGACGAGCAGCCACCCGATGTGCGGATGCGCGCGCAGCGCCGGAACCAGCTCGGGGTGCCGCTGGTCGAGCTCCTCGAGCGTCAGCCTGTGCTTCGCCTCCATCAGATAGACGAGCCCCAGATTGCCCGAGCCGAGCACCACCACGCCGCGATCCGAGACGTCGTTCTTGGGGCGCTTGCGCTCGGGGCGCCCGGTGGCCTCGCTGACCGCATGCGCGACCATCGCGCTCTGCTCGTCGCCGCCCGCGAACTCTGCCTCTCCGCCGCTCGTCAGCGAGCGCTCCACGAGGTCGTCGAGCCCGTAGCCGTTGCGCTGCTTGAAGGTGGCGCCCTGCGTCTGGCCGTGGTCGGAGAGCACCACGATTTCGTACGGTCGCGGGGCGTACCGGCGCGCTCGCTCGATGCGGTTGAACTGCTGATCGAGCTTGCGCAGCGCCTCCAGGGTGTCGGCGCGCTCCAGGCCCGAGTGGTGCGCGACCTCGTCGTAGCTGGCGAACGTCGCGTACACGGCGGGGCGCCCGCGCATCATGTCCGTGAGCACGCCGAACACGACCAGGTCGCGGACGATCACGCACATCGCGCCCCGCATGAGCGGATAGATCCCGCCACGGTGGCCGCGGGGGCGCACGTCCCGGCGCGCCGCCCGCATGGCGGCGGTCAGCTCCAGTAGCACCTCCCATCCGAACAGCACGAAAGCGCGCGTGACGTTGAAGCCGTTCGCGAAGAACGCCCGGTAGCCCGGATTTGCCCGCTTCTCGGCCTCCATGCGACTGACCGTGAGGATCACCTCCTCGGCTTCGCCCGAGAGCAGGTTGCCGCGGCTCGCGCCGCCGTTCACCAGCAGCCCGGCTCCGGTCGCGTGGCGCCGTTCGATCTCGGCGCAGTCGCTCGGGGCGGAGCAGCTCATGAGCCTCCCGGACTCCTTCTCCACCCAGCGGAACGCGGGGATGCCCTCGTTGGACCCCAGCAGGATGCCGGCCTGGCTGGCGCCGGTCTGCGAGGAGAGGTCTGGCTCCCATTCCGCAAGGTGGTAGCCGTGCTCGGCAATCCATCGCGCCATCGTGGGCGCGCTCCCGTCGCGCATCGCGCGGCGCAACACGGGCGCCGCCAACCCGTCGATCTCCAAGAACAGGATCCCCGGAACGTCAGTGCGGTCGTGCGCGCCCTGCCGGCTTGCGATCCGCTTGACCACACGCAGGGAGTACTCGTCGTCGTCGTTGGTGCCCGTCACGACCTGCAGCACGATCGAGACGGCCGCCATCAAGAGCGCCGCCAGCAGTGCGTCCCCGAACGAGTCAACCGTGATGAAGCTCGGTAGCGCATCGTCGGCGATCACCAGCGCGGTCGCGTCGAGCAGAAGCACGAGCACGAAGCCAAGCGCCAGCATGTACGGCAGCCGCAGGGCGGCGACCATGGGAGGGAGGACCGCATTCACGACCGCGATCACGGCGGCGATCACGAAAGCTGCGCCCGGCCGGTCGAGCTCAACTCCCGGCAGCAGCCCAGCGGCGACGTACAGCGAAGCGGCGGCGATCGCCCAGGAGACGAGCAGCCTCAAGGGCCGGAGCCGCGGCTTGACCGGCTCCCAGCTCACCTCCGCCCCGTACGCCGGTGTGCTCACGGCGGCATCCTATTGGCGCTCAGAGCCAGCCTTGACGGGGCCTGATCAGACACCTTCCTGGGCCTCGATCCGTCCCGACTTCCGAGCGGCGACGAGTGCATCGAAGTCACGCTCGTTCTGATCTGCGTAGGCGAGCGCGAACGCCTGGATCGCGTGGTCGAACGAGTTGCCGGTGCCGAGGTATCCGGCGATCGCCGCGGGGTCGCCCGTGCGTGCGTGCGCTCGCGCGAGGGCCCAGCCACAAAGCTCGGCATACGCACTCAAGTGAGGAGGGAGCATCGTGTCGACGTTGGCCGAGCCCTTCATGTCACGGAGCTGGCGCATGTAGCAGTCCTTATTGCCATTGAGTCCCCTGAGCCAACCCAGGAAGGAATCGCTTGCCGCCTGCGTGAGGCGCTGCCCGGTGACGACCCGCTTGCCCTGGTGGCGGAAGCGGCACCTCGCCGTGAACGGCTCCAGCACGGACCGGCCCGCTTCCTTGAGCTGGAGAAAAAGCGGGTCGTCCCTGTCGCCCAT
>JBKOZI010000078.1:0-14642 GCA_046725795.1 Actinomycetota bacterium | reverse complement strand
GTGCTGCCCGACACGGCCGCGCTGCCGACCACCGCCGCGCTGCCGGCCACAGCCGAGCTGCCCACCGTCGCAGCGCTTCCGGCGACCGCCGAGCTGCCCACCGTCGCCGTGCTGCCGGCCACCGCTGCGCTCCCCACGGATTCTCGCTTGTTGTTCTTCCTCGCGATTTGAGCATTCTGCCCGATCGCCGCGATCGCTAGCGTCCTTGAAAAGTGCGCCCCGCCCAACTCGACATCGCGATCCCGGACTTCCCACCGGACCTGGACTGGATCAACGCACGCATCGTGCGGCTCGGCACGCTGCTCGGGCGGCACGCGGTCCTCGTCTGGTTCTGGGACTACTGCTCGCTCAACTCGCTTCGGGCGCTGCCGTACCTGCAGGAATGGGATCGCCGCTACCGCGACACCGGGCTGCGCGTCTTCGGCGTCCACTCGCCTCAGTTCGACTTCGGCCGGGATCACGAGCACGTCCAGGAGGCGGTCGAGCGGCTGGGGATCGAGTTCGCCGTCGGCCCCGACTCGGATTTCGAGATCTGGAAGGCGTACGGCAACGAGGTGTGGCCGGCCCTCTACCTGTGGGACAGGCGCGGCGTCCTGCGCTACTACCACTTCGCCGAGGGAGCCTACGAGGAGACAGAGCGGGCGATTCACGAGCTGCTGCTCGAGGTCGACGACGAGCTGGAGCTGCCCGAGCCGATGACGCCGCTCCGCGACACCGACGCACCGGACGCGCTCGTACGGCCGCCGACGCCCCATACCTATTTGGAGCCGGACCGGAGCGGCCGCCCGGTGGACGAGGGGGAACGCCTCCGGCTCAGATACGCGGGCGCCGCGGCGGCGGCCGTCCTCGACGGCCACGGCGCGGTCGATGTGCTGGTCGACGAAGAGCTGGTCCGGACGCTTTCGATCGACGGGCCGCGCCTCTACGAGCTGGTCGACCATGGACGCCACTCCGAGCACGAGCTATCGCTGATCTTCCGCGCGCCGGCCCGCGCCTACGCGTTCAGCTTCGCTCCGGGCCTCGCGTAGGGCCTGATTCAGGCGATAACAGGGTCGGACTGGTGGTTGTTCAACGCGTCTCGAATTCCAGGGGGTAGTCCGACAAACTCGAGTAGCGATGCTGTGACCAGGTCAGCTATCTGATCGCCGTCCCCGCGGGCGAAACCACCAGCCATGTGCCGCCGAACTCCACCACGTTCTGGCAGGTGACCTGGCCCGGCTTGCGATCGGTGACGTAGTAGTAGAGCGGGTGGCCGTTGTAGGTCACCTGTCGCCGCCCGCCGCGCCGCTTGGTCGAGCCGAGGAGCTTGCCGTTGGCGCCGCTGCCCGCGCGCACCTTGCCGCGGGCGTAGAACACCGGCCATGCCTGTGCGCACCCGCCGTAGCAGCGGGCGGTGGGATCGCGCTCCCGGGTGAACAGATAGAGCGCGCGGCCTCTCCCGTCCACCAGGATGCGTCCGTAGCGGGTCTGCCTCACCTTCACCGTGGTCGTGCGCTGCTTCGCCTTCGGGGTGTCGGCCGATGTGGCCGTGGAGGTCGCTGCGCCGGCTTCACCGCCTCCTTCGTCGCTGCCGCAGCCCGACGCGGCGCAGGCGAGCGACCCAAGCAAGACCGCGATGAAGATCAGCCTCCGCATGCCGCAACGGTCAAGAGAGCGCTGCGAAACGTTACGCGCGCGATGTAAGGAGCTGCCTGATGTCCTTGGGCAGCATGAAGCGAACGTCTTCCTCGGTGACCTCGAGCTCCGCCACTTCCTCCGCTCCGCGCTCGCGGAAGTAGGCGATGAGACGCTGGACGAGCTCCTCGGGAGCGCTCGCTCCGGATGTGATCCCGACCGTCTCGACACCCTCGAGCCACTCGTCGCGGACCTCGTCTTCGTTGTCGATCAAGTACGAGCGCGCGCCGTGCTGCCGCGCGACTTCGACCAGCCGGTTGGAGTTCGAGGAGTTGCGGGAGCCGATCACGAGCACCAGGTCGCACCGTGGTGCGAGCTGCTTCACGGCGTCTTGCCGGTTCTGGGTCGCGTAGCAGATGTCGTCGGTCCGCGGACCGACCATGCTGGGGAACTTCTCGTGGAGCTTGCGGATGATGCCCGTCGTCTCGTCCACGGAGAGGGTCGTTTGGGTGATGAAGGCCACGCGCTCCGGGTCGGGAACGTCCAGGCGCTCGACGTCCTCCTCGGTCTGCACGAGCACGATGTGCGCTGGCGCCTCGCCCGTCGTACCCTCGACCTCCTCGTGGCCTTCGTGCCCGACCAGCACGATCGTGTAGCCGTCTGCGGCAAACTTCCGCGCTTCGACGTGCACCTTCGTGACCAGCGGGCAGGTCGCGTCGATCGTGTTGAGGCTCCTCGCCTCCGCGTTGGCGTGGACGCTTGGCGCTACGCCGTGGGCCGAGAACACGACGGTCTGGCCCTCGGGCACCTCGGTCTCCTGGTCGACGAAGATCGCGCCCCGCTGCGAAAGGCTCTCGACCACGTGCTTGTTGTGCACGATCTCCTTGCGGACGTACACCGGCGGCCCGTAGAGCTCGAGCGCGTGCTCGACCGTGGCGACGGCGCGGTCCACGCCCGCGCAGTACCCACGCGGCGCCGCGAGCAGGATCTTGCGAGGTCCGAGACCCATCGACCGAAGTGTAGAGAGCGGCCTATCGGCGGACGCGGATCACGAAGTCGGCGGTGCGGGGCGGGGGCTCCACGTTCCCGGCCAGATCCCGTGCCTGGATGTAGAACGAGTACCTGCTGCCGCGCTTGCCGGTGAACCGCGCCGAGTTGCTGCCGCGGGTCCTCACCACGAAGCGGTACCGGCCCCTGCCCTTGCGCGCGTACACGCGGTAGGACTCGATCCCCGCCGCCGAGACGCCCGGGGCCGCGGTGTCGCGACCCCGCCACCGCAACCTGAAGCGCCGGCCGGACTGCCGCCGCCGGCCGCCGCGGGGGGTCGTCTTCGGCGCGACGGTGTCGGCGGCGAGCGCCAGCGCGCCGCGGACCGCGGCGCCGGCGTTGACGATGCCCCAGCCGAGGTCGTTGGTCCACCCCCGCGTGCGCAGCGAGGATTCCTTCATGAGGCGTATCACCGAGAGGTTGCTGAGCCGCGGATTCGCCGCGCGCACCAGCGCAACCGCGCCCGCCACCTGCGGCGCCGCCATCGAGGTGCCTGACAGATAGCCGTACCGCGGGTCGCCGTTCAGCGTCGTCCGGCAGCTCGGGCAGGGCGGCGAGGGCGGGTTCGTATCGCCGCTTTCGAGCTGCGTGGCGTTGGCCGGAAAAGTCGAGAAGATCCCGGGCGCGCCGCCTGGACCGGTGTCTCCGTAGGCGGCCAGCGAGATCTGGGAGCCGCGCCCCGCGAACGACGCACGCTCGCCGGTCGCGTCCGCAGCGGTCACGACGAGCCCGTTGCCCGCATCGAGATCGGGGCCCGTGCCGGTGGGCTGAAGGTCCTTCGCGGGGTGACCCTGCTCCACCGTCGGCGCGTCCGCGGCCGCTGCCACGAGCACGACGTCACGCCGGAAGGCGTATCTGAGCGCGCGAAGCTCGGCGTAAGTGAGCCGGCCCCCGCCGAAGCTCATGTTGATGACCGATGCCCCCTTGTCAGCGGCGTCGATCAGCGAGGCGACGACGCTCGAGCTGGAGAGATCGCTCCGCTCGGCGATGATCAGGCAATCCCGCCCGGTGCCCGCGATGCCGATTCCGTTGTCGGTGGCGGCGCACGCAAGCCCCGCCACATGGGTGCCGTGGCCGACCTCGTCCGCGGCCCCGTTCGGCCCGGCGTCCTGATCGCGCGCGAACGCGATCTTGCCGCCGAAATCCGGGTGCGCGGAGTCGATCCCCGAGTCGATGATGCCCACCTGCACGCCCGTGCCCCGGGTCAGGTCCCAGGCAGCCGGAAAGCCCTCGCGGGTCAGGTACCACTGGTACGGGGTGCCGCGTGGCGCAAGCGGGTCCTGCTGGGTGACGGCCGGGTCGAATGGAACGAAGCGCAGCCGGTGGCGGGAGTCACGCTCGACGCGGCGCACGGCCGGATCGCTTCGGAGCTTCGACGCAAGTCGCCGGAAGGTCGTGCCGGCGGGTATCTCAACGGTCATCACGCCGACTTGCGGCACGTCGGGGCGGGCCCGCCGGAGGCCGTTTCGCGCAACCACCGCGGTCGCGGAGGCGCGGGCGGCCGGCTTCGAGCTCGGCTCCAGCAGCACGAGCGCACGGCGAGGCGCCGCCGTCGCAGCCGCGGGCAGCACCGAGAGCGCGGCAGCGATCGCCGCCAGTCCTGCCCAGACGCCTCTCATCCCCTAGATGGTACGGCGCACGTCACTCGTTAGCCATCGACCGTTTGCCGAGCCGCCCCGCTGGATTAGAGTAGGCGCGGCTATTCCCCCCTCGGCCGGCAGCTGCCGAGATGAGGCCGACTACGATTGCGGCGACACGGTTACCTCAAGAAATGGAGATAGATGCCCGACTCACCTGATCGCTCGGTCGAGTCCACGGAAGGGTTCCATTACCACATCGAGCTCACGCCGGCTCAGCTGAAAATCACCCATACTGCGCTCAAGAGCCTGCTCGACGACTTCGGGCACGATCAGCACGACGTCATCCGCTTGATCCACGAGGTGCTCGAGAAGCTGCCGGACGAGCACTCGATTCGCGCGATTGCGCTCGACGAAGAGCTACGCAGAGACGCGCGGTAGCTACTTCCGCAGCCTGACGGACCGCTTGACCGTGGTCCACGGGCCGCCGGCGGCGTTCTGGGCGCTCGCGACCACCTTTGCGGTCAGCCGCTTTCCGCGCTTGATCGCTTTCGTGACGGCGCGCAGCTTCGACTTGGCGAGCGTGAGGCGGACGCGGTTCACCTGGTGCGCGGGCACCGAGCGCACGAACGCCCTGAAGCGATAGACCCTCGCCGTCTTGCCGCCGAGCTTCACGCTCGCGTTCACGGTCAATCTGGCGTCCGCGTGCACCTGGGCCAGCATGAAGAGCGTCTTCAAGCGCTGTACCGAGGGGCCGAAGAACGACATCTCCGGCCCGCCCGTGATAGTCGCGTGACCCGCGTGGCCGTCCGCACCGGCATGGTCGACGTGATCCGGGCTCGAGGGGTCGTGCGCGCTGTGGTCGTTGCTGCCGAGGTCCGGGCCCGCATCCGGCGTCGGCGGTGATACCGGCACCTCGCGGGCGAAGACGTCGCGCACGGGAACGGCGTCATCGTCTTCGTCGGTGAGATTCGCGGCGTCCGACGAGAAGACCACGACTCGTGCCTCTCGCGACAGCACCGGAGCGTAGGAGGAGCCGTTGGCCACCTCTCCGGCGTCACCGCTCTTGCGACTGACCAGCGTTGTCGTGCCGATATCCATGTTTCGGATGAAGACGTCGGCATCCGCCTTGTCCTCCGAGCTGAGGTTGCCGGCAGATGACTGGAACGCGACGAACCGGCCGTCTCCGGAAATCGAGGGATGAAGTGAGTCCGCAAAAGCGGGTGCGCCGTCGACTCCGGTCGCGCGGCTGACGAAATCGGTCTTGCTTGCCCCGATGTCGCGCCGGAACACGTCCGCGATCGTGGGCGTGCGAATCGGCTCCTCGACGAAGTTGTTGGCGTAGGAGACGAACGCGACATACTGTCCGTTGGCCGAGATCGTTGCCTCGAACGAGTCGCCGTCGGAAGGCAGTTGGCTCAAGAATCCGCCGGTCGGAAGGCTCACGGCGAAGGTGAACTGGGAACCCTGAAGCTCGGTCACGAACACGTTCGTGTAGGCGTTGTCGTCCCTGGAGCTGAGGTTGTCTGCGTCGGATGTGTAAGCGACGCGCCGGCCATCGCGGTCGATCGTAGGGTCGTAGGAGTTTCCATCCGCAGGCACGGTGAGCGTCCCCAGCACGATCCTGCTGGCGAACGTCAGCACGCCGGTCTCCATGTTCCGGACGTAGACGTTCGAGTAGCTGTCGTTGTCGCCCCCACTGAGGTTGTCCGCCGTCGAGGCGAACGCGACGAACGAGCCGTTTGCCGAGATGGACGGGTGCGAAGAGTCGCCGCTCGCGGCGGTGCCATCGCCCGCGCGCGACACGAGCGTGGTCGTGTTCGCGGCGGTGTCCCGCACGTAGACGTTGCGCACCGCGTCGTCGTCATCGGGGCTCAGGTTGTCGGCGACCGACTCGAATGCGACGTACCGACCGGCGGGCGAGATCGAAGGACTCCTTGAATCGCCGTCCGCGCCGGCTCCGTCAACGCCGGTCGCGCGGCTGATGAGCGCCGTCGTGCCCGTCTGGCGGTCGCGCAGGTAGATGTTTGTGACGCCGGCCTGTGCGGCATCGCTCAGGTTGCTCGCCTTGGACTCGAACGCGACGTAGCGGCCGCTCGCGCTCACGGCCAGCCCTGGACCGGAATCCCCGTCGGCGGGAGCTGCATCCGCGGCACCGCGGCTCACGAGGGACACGTCCCCGACGGCCGCGTGAGCCACCGACGGCGCTAGCCAGAGGAGCAGTGGAACTACCGAGGCGCAAGCGGCGAGCTTGAGTTTCGCGAACATCGTCGCGCCTACTCCTGAACCCCCGCTCATGCTCTGAGGATAGCCCCTCAGCGCGGGCCCGGAGCTGGAATCAACAGCTCGGCCGACCCATGCTGACCGCCGCGCGAGTGCCCCTCAGCCTGACCGTCGCGTACTTGGTGCACGAGCTCGAGTTGTGCACCATGTGCACGAGGCACTTGCTCTTGCGGGTGCTCAGCGAGTAGCACGCAGGATGCACGGCATAGCTCGAGCCGTACGTCGCCTTCACGTACTTGACCACTGCCCTCTTCGCCTTGGACGACGTGAGACGCGCGCCGCTCGCGGGTCCCGCGGTCACCGCCAGCAGCGACGCCGCCAGCAGCAAGGCGGTCAGGAGCGCCGGTAGCCAGAACCCGGCTCTGCGGAAGGTTGCGTCAGCCATGAATAGAGGGTAGCTGCCTCTACCCGTCAGGGCACGAAGACGCCCTGAGTCAGGTAGAGCGTGTTCGGGTCGGTGCTCGCGACGCCGTCCGCACCGCCGTCGTACACGTTCACCGGGCCTACCTGCCAGATCCCCCGCAGGCCCTCCTTGACGGTGTTCGGCACCAGGGCATCGACGGTCGTGTCCAGCAGGCACGTGGAGCCCAACGACGTCGGGTCCGGCGTCGTCGCGCACGGCACCGTGAACGAGATCGAGGTGTCCCCCGTTCCGACCTCTGCAGGGCCGTTGTCCCGGTCGGTTATGCGCAGGCTGGTCGTGGTCTTGAGCTGGCCGGTGTAGTCGGTGAGGCCGACATTCCGGTTGCGCACGTCGCTGGCGCTGATCTTCACCTTGACGTCGGCCTCGTCCGCGATCGTCGTCGCGTTGCCTGGCACCACCGTGAACTGGGCGAACCCGCTCGCGTTCGCGCCCTGGCCGTTGGCGTCGGGGGTGCCGACCGTCAAGAAGCTCGAAGCCTGTACCGGCGGAGCGCAGGAGCCATGGGAAAGCGGTGCGCCGTGCGTGCGGTTCGTGCTCTGGCACTGCTGGTAGGCCGGCACAAGCGACGCACGGAACGGCGTCGCGCCCCGCGGCCGGATGTAGCCCGGGTCCGGCGGCGCGTACCAGGCCATCATGATTCCCATCACGTCTATCTGGGGGGAGCCGGTGCCGTTCTGGTACTCGCTGTGTAGCTTGATCACATCCCCCGTCTTGAACGGAATGCCCGCCACCGGCCAGGCACCGCCCGCGGGATAAGCCTCGGCCTGGTGATTGGCCGGGATGTCAGTCTGGATCCCGCAGACGCTCATCGTGTCGAGGTGGCCCTTCCACTGCGTGCCGCCGAAAGCTGTTCCGTAATAGCCCTCCGAACGGCACAGCGTCGTGCCGGTGAGATCGGCGGGCGGGGGGTTGTTCGGCGGGATCGGACCGAAGTAGTTGTTCTGGCCACCGACGAGCTCGGCCGACACCGCGATGCCGCCTCCCTGGGCCGGGCAGTGGGTGTCGCACGGGGTGGCGCTCGTGATGTCGACGTCGTGGAGGTGGCCGGAGATCGCGACCATCCGACCTGCCACCGTCGAGACCCATCCGAACTGACCGGGCGAGCCCTGGCGCGGGTCGTGCGTGTCGGAGTAGCCCACCGGAATCGTGTACTCCGAGTCGCCGCAGCCATCGATGTCGAGCCAGAGCGGCCTTGCCTCGCTCACGTCCGGCGGATCGGTTCGGTACTTGTAGTAGATCTGGATGCTGAGCTTCTTCTGCTGGCTCGACTTGTTGACGAGGTGGTAGATCAGCGTCCAGTTCGTACGTCCTGCCGGGTTGTAGTACCCGAGGCGCGGGGGCAGGTGCATGTGCGTGCGCTCGTTGCCGGAGGCGAAGAAGCGCTCGCCGAGCTGGCCCTGTAGCCCGCTCGGGCACACCGCGTCCTGGCGCCCGGGATTGATCAGCACGAAGTGGTGCATCATCGCGCCGTTGTTCAGGTTCGCGACCGTACCCGTCGCGTTGTTGGCGTCGCCCTCGTAGATCAGGTTCGGCACGATGTCGGTGATGTAGCAGTTAGTGCAGGGCGCCGGCGCGGAGAAGTCGAGCGCGTTGTGCACCTGGCTGTTCGCGTCGACCGTGTACGGGCCGTACCGGGCCTCGACGACGGTCCCCGTACGGCTGGAGAGGTAGTCGTTTCGAGCGTCGCTGAACGGGATGTTCGGCGGATTGAAGACCTGGTTCGCGGACGCGGTCGCGGTCCCGAACATGCCGAGCGCAACCGCGACCACGCCCAACGTCAGCGCGAGCAGCCTCTCCCTCTTCCCCATCTGAACGCCCCTCGAGTCGTATAGGGACACGAACTTCAGTCATCCTAGCCGAGATCGGGCGTCTCGTTTCTACGTCTTATGTCATAGCCCGGGCCAATGGCGCGGCACGAACCCACGAGCCGTGCGTTCGAGCGGCTGCCAGCGGGATCCCCTCCGCCCCGCCCGCCCGCTCGTGTCGAAACGTATCCCGCCGATCGTCATGAAGACGTGCCCCGGATTCGCGTAGACCGTCAGCCAGCGCCCGCGGCCGGGGACGCCCCAGGACATCAGGTCACCAGAGGTCAGGGGCGCGTCGAGCAGGCCCGCGGCGGCGAGCGCATAGCTGACGGAGCCCGAGCAGTCGTAAGCGTTGTCGACGAACGACCCGTGACCGCCTCCGAGCCGGTAGGGGAACGTCGAGATCGCATTGCCGCCTGCGACGAGGTCCTGTACCGCCGTGGGCGAGCCCGCGGGCGCGAGGGCGCGACCCCGCGTCCCGAGCCCGATCGACCCGCCGCTTCGCATCTGGCGCTGATAGCGCTCGAGCTGACGAAGCTCGCGGCGCACCTCGGCATCCGACGGGGCGCCCGGGCTCGGCCCGGTGTCCTCGGCCGCGGCGGCCTCGAGCGCCGCCTGGGACGGATCCGCCGCCAGCTGCCCGGGGTCGCTCGAGGCAGGCTCCGGAAAGCTCCGCGACTCCTCGGAGTCGCGGAGCTCACCCGCCACGCCGGGGTCGATCGAGGCGGAAGCGCCGCTTCCACTGGTCCCGTTTCCGCCGTCGCCGCTGGTGAGCAGGACGACCGCGGCACATGCGACCGTGGCAGTGGCCGCTGTGGCCGCCAGGCGCAGGCGCCACCCCGGTTTCCTGCGGAGAAGCACCTGGGCAAGATAGCGGTGTGCCCGAACGTGATCGCAAGCTACGCTTATGCGCAGGTACCGCCCGTTCTGCGGGTATGAGCTTCGGAGAGGCGTTCTGAGAGTCGCACTGGTCAGACTGGCGACCGTCGTCGCATTGCTTTCGACCGCCGCCCCTGCGATCGCGCAGGACGGAGACGAGGCAACCACCAAGAACTATGAGACCAAGCTCGACGCGGTCAGGCCGGCGGTCAAAGGGCTCGTGGTGAAGACAGAGGGCGGCGACCGCTACCTGCTCGTGACCAACGAGACCGGCAAGACCGTTTCAGTCGCGGGCTACGACGACGAGCCGTACCTCCGCTTCCTTCCGAGCGGGGCGGTCGAGGCGAACGCGAACTCGCCTGCGAAATACCTGAACGAAATCCGCTTCGGTACCCCGGACACTGTCACGATCCCCGTAAGCGCCCTGTCCGAGCCGAAACCAAAGTGGCAGAAGGTCGCCGACAATGGGTCTTACAAGTGGTTCGATCATCGGATTCACTGGATGGAGAAGCAGCCGCCGCCGGTCGTGAAGGACAAGGGCAAGCGCACGAAGATCTTCGAGTGGAAGGTGCCCGCAAAAGTCGGCAGCACACCGGTGACGCTGGCCGGCACGCTGTCGTGGGTCCCGGCTTCATCCGAGTCTTCAGGACTGTCGGGTGGCGCGATCGCCGCGATCGTGGCCGGCGTGCTGGCGCTGCTCGCGCTGACGACGATCGTCCTGCGCCAGCGCCGGTCGCCGGTCGCGGCCACGCCGTCCGAGGACAAGGCGGCAAAGGAAGCTTGGTGAGACGCGCCTTCGGGCGAATCGCGCTTCCGCTGGCGCTCGGAGTGCTCCTGCTGGCGCCCGGCTCCGCTGCCGCCCACGCGATCCTGAAGGGCACGGAGCCGCTGTCGGGCGCGACCGCGAAACGCGAGCCCAAGCAGATCGTCTTCCGTTTCAGCGAGTCGGTCGAAGGAAACTTCGGGGCGATCCGGGTCTACGACCGAAACGGCGCACGGGTCGAGAGCGGTGAGGCTTTTCACCCGAACGGCAAGGGATCAGAGCTCGCGACGCATCTCGAGGGCGGAATCCCGAAAGGGACGTATACCGCGACCTACCGTGTGATCTCGGCGGACGGTCATCCGGTCTCCGGCGGCCTCGTGTTCTCGATCGGCAAGCCCAGCGCGGCCGGCGCGACCGTGTCCGAGCTGCTCTCGCAACGGAGCGCCGCGGGTCGAGTCACCGAGATCGCGTTCGGTGCGGTTCGCGCCATGCAGTACGGGTCGATCGCGGTGGCGATCGGGGCGATCTTCTTCCTGCTCGCGATCTGGATTCCGGGCCTCGCGTCGGTGGCGGGCGGCGATCGCCGCTGGCAACTCGCTTCGGAGCGATTCGTGTCGCGGGTACGAATTCTCCTCACGATCGCGATCGTCGCAGGCGTCGTAAGTGGCGCGCTCGGGATCGTGTTCCAGGGCGCGACCGCGGCGGGGGTGTCGTTCTGGTCGGCGCTGAAGTCGGGCACCGTCAAAGATGTGCTCGACACGCGGTGGGGCACTGTCTGGGGCATCCGCGTGCTGGTCTGGCTCGCGCTCGGCGGGGTGCTGGCAACGGCACTTGCGCGCAGCCGGCAGCCGGTCCTTCGGCCCGCATCGGTCGGGGCGACAGGGCTCGCGCTCCCGCGCCCGTTCGGCCCTGTGGCGCTCGCGCTGCTGGCGCTTCCGCTCGGCTTTCTTGCCCTCTCCCCTGCGCTCGCCGGTCACGCCAGCCTGCAAAGTCCCAGCGGCGTGCTGATGCCGGCGAACGTGATCCACGTGATCGCGATCAGCGTGTGGAGCGCCGGCCTCGCGGTCCTGCTGTTTGTGCTCCCCCGCGCCACCCGTGAGCTCGAGGCTCCCGACCGCGCCCGGCTGCTGGCGGCGACGTTGATCCGCTTCTCCGCCGTTGCCGGAATCGCATTTGGCGCGCTCGTCGTGACCGGGCTCGTCCAGTCCTACATCGAGGTACGCAGCATCGACAACGCGCTGCACACGGACTTCGGGCGGTTCGCTCTGATCAAGTTCGGCATCGTGGTCGGGCCGCTTGCGCTGCTCGGCGCGTACAACCGGCGGCGTTCGGTGCCGCAGCTCAAGGAGATCGCGGCCGCGGGGCAGCCGCCGGGGCGGTCGGGCCTCGTCCTCCGCCGGGCGCTGCGTGCGGAGGTCGCTCTGATCCTGGTCGTGTTCGGGGTGACCGCTGCCCTCGTAAACTATCCGCCCTCGATCGCGGTGTCGAAATCCGGTCCTGTGTCGAAGACCGCGTCGCTCGGCCCGGCCGACCTTCAGCTCACGGTCGATCCGGCGCGCGTGGGCGCGAACGTGATGCACGCCTACCTGATCGACAAGAAGAGCGGCGTGCAGTACGACAAGGTCAAGCAGTTCGATGTCAAGCTCTCGCAGCCCGGTAAGGGCGTCGGTCCGCTCGACGCCGGGCCGCGCAAGGCCGGACCGGGTCACTACGTTATGACAGGGGCCGTATTCGGTGTCGCGGGCGACTGGAATCTCCAGATCTCCGCGAGGGTTTCCGAGTTCGATGCCTATTACGCGACACTGAAGGTGAAGATCAAATGACCAAAAGCCGCGCCGTCGTCGTCGCCGCCCTGCTCGCCTGCCTGGCGTTCGGCTTGCTCGGCGCCCGCTCCGCGCCCGCGGCAAAGAATCCGGTGTGGACCGAGACGGGACACTCGCTCCTGCCGATCGAGTATTTCCAGGGCGTCACCTCAGACAGGAGCGACAACCTCTACTTCGACGGCGTCTTCTACGGCCTCTACCGCACCGACCTCAACCTCGTCGAGGAGGCACGGAACCCCTACGTGTTCCCCGCCGACGTGGCCCAGCGCGAGGGCTACAACCATGTCGGGGACATCACCTGGGACCGAGACCCCCGGCCGGGCGGCCGCGTGCTACTGCCGCTGGAGTGCTATTTCCCGTTCATCGGGAACTTCTGCCTGACCGGCTCGATCGGCGTCGCCGATCCCGAGACACTCCAGTGGCAGTACTACGTGAAGCTGGACCCCGCGTACATCGACAAGGCGATGTGGGCCGAGGTCGACCCGAAGGGGAGGCTCCTCTGGACGTCGAACGGGGCCTTGAACGGCGGGCACGACCTGCTCGCCTACGACCTGTCGGATATCACACCGGCAAACGCCGCGCCGGACGGCCCGCTGCTGAAGCCGGTGAGAGTGCTGCCCAACGCCGTACCGCCCAATGGCATCACGGGCGCGACCTTCTACAAGCACCGGCTGTTCCTGGCGGGCCAGAGGCAGAAGCTGTTCGAGGTGTGGTCGGTCGACCTGCGCGACGGCTCCCGGCGCCTCGAGATCCAGAAGCAGGTCCTGGGCGAGTCGGAGGGGCTCGATGTCGTGAACGCGCTCGGCGGCAAGCTCCATTGGCTGATCGCATCACAGGGCACCGGTCTCGAGCTGCCGACCTATGGCGACTTCTCGCACAACGGGCTCGTGCACTTCATGCCCGGCCGGCGTGGATGGTGGTCTGACGACCAGGACGAGGACGACGACCAGGAAGCCGGCAAGCCATAGGCTCTGCCGGACCTCGTGCCTCTACCGGCCGCCGTTTGACGCGACGCACTTTCCGTAGGCGTTGGCCCCTCTCGGGCCAGTTCCGTACCTCTGTCGGAATTGCCGTTCGCCGAGGAAGTCCCGGTCTGCCTTACAGAACTGCGCGGCATTCCTGTAGTCGCCGGGTTGTGGGCCGCCGTTGTCGTCGTCTGGCCCGCTTCCGGGGATGACCTGCCAGTCGGGTCGCTCGTCGAAGGCCGGGATCGTCGCGAGCGGAGATTCGCTTGTTCCGTCGCTCGCCATGAGGAAGAGATCCCGGCTACCGTTGCGATCACTTGCGAACGCGATCAGCTGGCCGTCCGGTGACCATGCCGGTTCGATGTTCGTGCCGCCGTCCGTGAGCTGTGACACGTCGGCGCCGCTCGCGGTCATCGAGAAGACCTCGAGCGTTCCCGTCCGCCGGCTGTCGAACACGATGTTCCGGCCATCGGGCGACCACGAGGGACCGCCTGCGCCACCCGTGTCGCCGCCGTCGTCGGCGGGGTGGTTCGTCAGGTTCATGGAGTAGATCTCGAAATTGCCGCTCCGGTTGCTGCTGAAGGCGATCTTCTTCCCGTTGGGCGACCAGGCCGGCCAGTCGTCCCGCGCCGGGTTGTTCGTCAGGTTGACGACGCTTCGGTCTCTAGCGCGTTGCGTCCGGCATTTTCGGGCGCGATACTGCGCAGGCGATGTCGCAGGAGAACGTGGAGCTCGTTCGCAGTTGGTACATGCAGTTTCCTGTGATGAACAGCGAAGCGCTCGATTTCTTTTACGAGCACGTCTGGGATCCCGCGATCGACTGGCGAGCGATGGCGGGAGCACCGGATGACCTCGGCCCTATCGAGGGACGCGATGCCATGCGGCGCTACATCGAGGAGTTCCTCGAAATCTTCGAGGACGTCGCCGGGGAGGCCGAGGAAATCATCGACGGAGGTGAAGACCGAGTCATCGTCGTTCTTCGAATCACCGGTCGAGCCAGGCTGAGCGGCGTCGAGACCGAGCTTCGCTTCGCAATCCTCTACATGCTTCGTGACGGCAGAATCGTCCGAGGCCGGGAATACGCGACCAAGGAGGAGTCTCTCGAAGCTGCGAGGCTCTCGGAGTAGGCGATGTCGCAGGAGAACGTCGACGTCATCCGCAGGGTCGTCGGACACGCCGAGGCCGGCGAGTGGGACGAAGCGAACGCCCTGATTAGCGACGAAGTGGTGCTCGACGCCAGCCGCTTTCCGGACGGCAACGTGTACCACGGTGCCGAGGAGTACCGAAAATTCTTTCGCCGATGGTTCGGTAGCTGGGACGAGCTCAGGATCGAGGCAGAGCGCTTCATCGACGCTGGAGAGCAGGTGGTGGTGTTCCTGACGATCGCCGGCCGCGGCAAGGGCAGCGGCGTTAGCGTCAAGCGGGACTTTGCCGACCTCTGGACGGTGCGGGACGGAAAGGT
>JBKOZI010000077.1:0-9241 GCA_046725795.1 Actinomycetota bacterium | reverse complement strand
GCGTGATCTCGCACCCATCGACTACCCGTAGCCCCGTGACATCCGATAGGGCGTCGAGCCGCTCGCGCATCACCTCGTTGTTGGCTGCCGACCTCAATGCGGGAAGCTCGGGGTCGTCGGGAAAAACGCGATGAGTGGCGCCAGCTGGGTGAACGTCGAGGACACCGAAAATTCGTACGTTCGCGCCGCCTGGGCCATTGCCGGTGAGCTCATACGCCGTCACGCACCGCACGCCCGGCTCATACCTGGTGTCGACCCGCCTGCATCCGCCGACCGCGAACCGTTCCCCTCCTCTCTGCTTCCACAGCTCCTCGAACCGAATCGAGAGAGCCTCGAGGTCGAAGGCGAGAGGAAGCGCTGGAAGCGCGAGATCGAGGACGGCAGAGGCGGGCATCACGTCGAGCGTCAAATGTAGACACCGCCAGGAATCGATCCAATTTGACCCTCGCCGAAAACTGAGAGAAAAATGAGACAAAGATGAGGTATTGTGCGCGCCAGGTGAGCACGGAAGCGCGCTGAGAGGACGGTCAAAAGCTCACCGAGGGAGGGGACCGGCTTTGCCAGGGCAAGCAGAGCCGACAGAGGATTCTAGGGAGGGCGACGGGCCGCCTGCGGCCACGGCGTCTGGGGGTTGGCACGGGTCAATGCTTCGCCCCCCGGGCGCGACGGTTTCAGCTCGCTCGGGGAAACCCCCCTCCTCAGGGCGCGCTCCAGGCGCTCACGCCAATCAACTGTCACCCACCAGGGGTGAGGCCGTCGCAATGAAGCGGCTCGATCGGCCCGGTCCACGGACGAGAAGAGAAGCCCGCTCCCGTATAGCGCCGAATGTGGAGCACCGGCGGCCTCGGTCGTCGGGATGCACACGTTCGCGGAGAGCTTGCGGTAGGCGCATGCCCTAAGAGCCCGCTGCCACATGCCCCCACGAGCTGCGAAGCCGGTCAAGCGTCTCTTGATGTACAGCCAGGACGGCATGGGGCTGGGACACCTCAGGCGCAGTACCAACATCGCTCGGGAGGTGTTGCGCCGGAATCCTGACTGCAATGTCCTCATCGTGGCCGATTCCCCAGCGACGTCTCTCTTCTCGTATCAGCGGGGGATCGACTACCTGAAGCTCCCCACACTCGTCAAGACAGGTGCGACGAGCTGGACAGCCGGGAGCCTCTCGCTGCAGGTTCAGGAGCTCATCGAGCTCCGTTCGCAGGCCATCCTGCAGGCCTTCTGTGGGTTCGAGCCGGACGCCGTCCTGGTCGACCACATGCCGGTTGGCGCTCTCGGAGAGCTCAAGCCGATGCTGGAACGCGCCACGCGCCAAATCCGGCGTCCGAGACTCTTTCTCGGCCTCCGGGACGTCCTCGACGACCCAGCCACCATACATCGCGTCTGGAGTGAGTCGGGCGCCTACGAACACCTCTCCAGCTACGACGCGGTGCTGGTTTACGGCAGTCGCCAGATCTACGACGCCTCAGCTGCGTACCGGCTCCTGCCGCCCGCACGCTCGGTCATCTATTGCGGTTACGTGTCACCTCGGCCGTCACCCAACGGCTTTGAGCGTTGTCCCGACGACGACGGGTTCCTCCTGATGATGGGCGGAGGAGGACGTGACGCATTCCCTCTGGCCAGCGGCTTTGTCGAGGCGTTTCCAACTCTGTTCCGCGAGCTGGGATTGCCGGGAGTACTGCTCACGGGCCCGAGCATGTCAGACGAAGATCGTCGGACGCTGCAGGCCCGTGCTCCTTCCTCCATGCAAATCGTGAGCGGGTTTGGACACGCAACCGCGTGGGTGCAAAAGGCCTCAGCCGTTGTCACCATGGCCGGCTACAACAGCCTCTGTGAGGTGTTGAAGTGGCGAAAGAAGGCATTGGTGGTGCCGAGGGCGGGGCCCAGTGCCGAGCAGCGCATTCGGACTCGGCTCTTCTCCGAGCGGTCCCTGATCCGGATGCTCGCCTCAGGGCCGCAGGTGCCGGAGGAGCTCGCCCGGGCGCTTACCGCGCTGATGGCGCAGGACGGGATCCCCGACTCGCAGAACATGCCGCCGCTGAACGGGGCCGAGCGGTCCGCCACGGTGCTTCTCGATTGGCAGGGCAACGGCGGAGTCGGTGCGCGGGCCGGTAGCGGCCGCGCGCCCGCCACGGTCGGGGCAGCCGCGCCGCGGAGAACACCGATTCGCCGACGTGGGGAGAAGCTTCGACGCCAGAGCGTGAGCGGGTCGCAGGCGTTGGCGACGCCCGACCTTCCCCTCCTCGCAGCAGTGCTCGATCCCGACGAAATGGCGCCGCGACTCGGCGAGCTGCTGGCGTCCGGCGGTCGGAACGGTCGGCGTGCCCGGCTGGCGTCGGTGGAGCTCGTCGCGTACAGGCAGGGCAGGCGGGCGTTGATCGCCTACGAAGTCGAGCTGCCGTCCGACGGCGACCGCCTACGCGTGCTCGGTAAGCATTTCGCTGACCGCGCACAGGCGCGGCGTGTCCGGGAGACGTCGCTCGGGCTTGACGGGACGCCCACCGATGGGCGGTTCGCGATCCCCCAGCCACTCGATTGGGTCCCGGAGCTCTCGCTCGTCCTCTACCGGCCCGTGACAGGCCGTTCGTTTCGCGACGCGATCCGCGCCAGGGACGCTGACAGATTCCTTCGGCTTGCGGCCGAATCGGTCGCGGGCCTCCAAGCGTCGAGGCTGAGTCTCGACCGGCGCTTCGACCTGGCAGCGGAGCTCCGCAATCTCGCGATCTGGGTAGAGCTCGTGGGCGCCGCTCACCCCGATCAGGAGAGCACGGCCCTGGAGGTGCTCGAGCACTTGAGCAAGTGCGGACCCGATATCGCCTTCGAGCTCGATGTGCCGATCCACAAGGATTTCCACTACGAGCATCTCGTCCTGGGCTCGAGGCTTTCGGTCCTCGACGTCGACGAGATGCGTTTCGGCGACCCGAGCTTCGACCCGGCGCACTTTTGCACTTACCTGAACCTGCTGGCGGCTCGTGCGGGTCGCTCGCGACGGCTCGCCGAAGCGGCCGAGCGGGTCTTCCTCGAGGAGTACGCACGCCAAACCGGCTGGAGATGCGACGAGCGGTTCACCTACTTCTGTGCATACACCTGCCTGAAGATCGCCAAGCAGCTATGCGAGATCGAGGGGGTGGCGCCGCGACCGACGGGCCCTGACCAGCGGGATCAGGTCAGCGCGATCCTCGAGCACGGGCGCAGCCTCGTCAGGACGCTCCGATGAGGTCGGGAGACGGACGAACGACCATTGCCTCAGAACCCCGGACGGAAGGCTCGCGGGTCGTCTACATCCTGCGCAGCTATCCGCGCCTCTCACAGACCTTCATCCTCAACGAGATCCTCGCACTGGAGCGGCTCGGCGTGAGAGTTCAGATTTTCCCGATCACCAATCCGCGCGAAGCGCTCGTGCAGCACGACGTCGCCGAGGTGCGGGCCCCTGCTCACTACCTGGAGACCGCGCTCGAGCGAAGCAGGGCAGCGATCGTCCTGGAGCATCTCCTGGTCGCGGCGTCGGGACCTCGGCGCTATCTGTCGACACTCGCCTACGTCCTACGCCGCCGCGACCTCGCCACCGGATACGCCGCGGCGTCGCGCTTCACATGCTTCATCGAGGCGGTCTACCTGGCGCGGTTGCTGCGTCGAGAGCGGACAGGCGCCGATCCCTCGACGCGCGTGCACAGCCACTTCGCCCATGATCCGACCCTGATCGCGCTGCTGCTGAAGCGGTTGACGGGGCTCCCGTACAGCTTCACCGCCCATGCGCGTGACGTGTTTCAGGTGCCTCGCTCAGCTCTCGCCGAGCGCATCCGTGAGGCCGACGCAGTCCTGACATGCTGCCACTCGAATCTGGAGTACCTCAGCGAACTGGCCCCCGAAGAGCGCCGGAAGCTTCAGGTCCTTCGCTACGGGATCGATCTCGGGACGTTCCGTCCGGCGCAGCCTCCTCAGGCAGACGTGCCGCTCGTGGTCTCGATCGGCCGGCTGGTCGAGAAGAAGGGCTTCGGCGACTTGGTCGCGGCCTGCCGGATGCTCAAGGACCAGGGACTGCGCTTCCGCTGCGTCGTGTATGGAGACGGGCCGCTACGGGACGAGCTGGTGGAGGCCGTGACCAGGCTCGGGTTGACGGGCGAGGTTACATTCGCGGGAGCGCGCACCCAGCGAGAGCTTCAGGTCTTGCTCAAGCAGGCCCACGTGTTCGCGCTGACGCCGTGTGTAACCGATGACGGTGACCGGGACGGCGTGCCGAACGCGCTGCTCGAGGCGATGGCGTGCGGGTTGCCCGTCGTGACGACGACGGTGGCAGGCATTCCCGAGGTGATCGTCCACGGCCAGAACGGCCTGCTGGCCGAACCACACGAAGTGCCCGTCATTGCCGATCATCTCGCCGCTTTGCTCACCGACCCGCCGCTGCGAATGCGCCTCGGCTCAAGTGCCCGCAGCGAGGTGGTCGCGAACTTCGATCGGGAGGCGAACGCGCGCCGGCTCGCGTCCGTCCTCGGTTGCCTTCAGATATGAAGGCGGGAGCGGTCTCGGTGAGCAAGCTCATTCGAGGCCGGCGGCCCGGCCGCGAGGCGAGCGCGGCTCCGGGCGAGAAGGGCCACGATCAGGGGGATATCACCCGCGCCGTCCGCCTGCTCGCCCGGTTCACGGAAGGCCGGCATCGCATGTTCGTGTACTCGCTGGGGTTGCTGGTGATCTCAGCGGTGACGGCCGTCTTCGAGGCCTACCCACTGGCGTACCTGATCGACTACCTCAAGGGCGACAAAGGGGCACTCGCGTTTCCAGGGCTCGGTTCCGGTCGCACGAGCACGGTGGCAGTGCTGACGATCGCGGTCGTGCTGATCGCGATGGTCAACAGCGGGGCGGAATCCTGGGCGCAGATCCAGCTTGCGCGTGGCGGCCGCGCGCTGGGCTTCCAGCTGCGTGTGAAGCTCTTCGCCCACCTCCAGCGACTGTCCCTCGCATTCCACGATCGACGCCGCACGGGCGACGTCGTCACGCGAGTGACGGGCGACGTCAAGGAGGTCGAAAAGTTCGTGGGCGGCCCGCTCAGCGATCTCGCGGGAAGCGTCCTGCTGCTCGTTGCGACGCTCGCATTCCTCGCTTGGAACTCCTGGCAGGTGGCGCTCGTGGCGGGGCTGGTCGTGCCGGTGCTGGCCGGCATCAGCAGCTACTTCTCCCGGCGCATCAAGGCGGCGGCCCGAAGGCAACGGGCGCGGGAGGGGGATCTCGCCACGGCTACTCAAGAGATGCTCACGTCGATCCGCGTCGTGCAGGCCTTCGGCCGAGCACGTCACGACGACGAGCGCTTTGCCGTGCAGAGCGGAAAGGCCATGGACGCCGGCCTCGAGGGCGCTCGCCTCGACGCCTGGTTCCAGCTGGTCGTCAGCCTCCTCGAGGCGGTTTCGATCGCCGCGGTGATCTGGATCGGGCTCTGGCTCGTCGACCGGGACGTGATCACGCTGGGCACGCTGGTGCTCTTCACGATCCTGGTCGGCCGGATGTTCAAGCCGACACGCCGGATCATCAAGCAGTGGAACACGATCGCCAGGGTCTACGCGTCGGTCGAGCGGATCGCCGAGCTCTTGGCCCAGGAGGTGACCGTTCGCGACGACCCGTGGGCGTTCGCGGCGCCGGCGCTTCGGGGCGAGCTCGAGTTCCGCGAGGTCTCCTTCACTTACGGGCGCGAGCGCGCCCCCGAGGGGGCGCCCAACGCGCGTGCGCCGGCGCTTTCGGGCGTGAGCTTCACGATCGCCCCGGGCGAGGTCGTCGCGCTGGTGGGCCGAAGCGGCGCGGGCAAGACGACGATCGCGCAGCTCGTGCCGCGCCTTTACGACCCCACGAAGGGCCAGGTGTCCGTCGACGGGCACGACCTCCGCAGCCTCACGCTCGAGTCGCTGCGGGCCCAGATCAGCATGGTGCTGCAGGAGACCGTGCTCTTCCGAGCCACGGTCGCCGAGAACATCGCTTACGGCCGGGTCGATGCGACCCGCGAGCAGATCGTGGCCGCGGCCGTGCGTGCCAACGCACACGAGTTCATCGTCCAGATGCCCGACGGCTATGACACCGAACTGAGCGAGCTTGCGTCCAATCTCTCAGGTGGACAGCGGCAGAGGATCGCGATCGCCCGTGCGTTCATCCGCGATACGCCCCTGCTGATCCTCGACGAGCCGACCACGGGCCTCGACGTGGAGTCGACCGAGCTTGTCCTGGGCGCGCTGGGCTCTCTCATCACGGAGAAGACCACGCTCATCATCTCCCACGACCTCAACCTCATCCGCCGCGCCGACCGGATCCTCGTGATGCGCGCTGGCGAGATCGTCGAGGCGGGGACCCACGATGTCCTGCTGGAGCAGAACGGGCTCTACGCGCAGCTCCACGCCACCCAGTTCAGTGACCGCGGTGGGGGCGCTCGACGGTCTCGGTTCGATCGCGTGCGGGGGCGGGAGACCGGGCCGCCGAAAGCCGCGAGTTCGAACGGGGCCGCGAGTGGGAACGGGTCGCGACGCGAGCGCAGCGGCGACGTGAAGGCCAGTTTCGATCCGCTCCTGAGCCCCGAGCTCCGGCGCGAGCTTCCGGATCTGGCGGTGGCGCTCGACGGCGATGCAATGCGCGAGCGCCTGCAGGAGGCTCTCATCCGGCCGGGCGCCCCCTGGGTCATCGAGCGTTGCACGGCCGGCAAGGCGCTGTACCTCCCGGGCGGGAAATGCAAGCTCCGCTACGAGCTCGAGATCCGCGGGAACGGTGAGATCCGTCACGCGATCGTGGGCGCGCGCCTGTTCCGCGAGGTCGAGGCGCGGGACGCCTACCTGCGCGAGCGGCTCGAGCCGCTCGGCGCGCTCGCGCACGGGCACGAGGAGCTGAGGCCGTTCGCGCCGGTGGTGGCGGCGCTCGACGCGCTCCCGATTGCCGTCTACCCCTTCCCCATCGATCCCGAGTTACCGACGCTCATCTGGGCGACCGACCCGAGCAAGATGCTGGCGGTGTTTCGCGGCGCGCTGCCGCAGGCGCTCGGCAACTTGCTGGCGCTCGACGCGTGCCGCGTGCAGCCTGTGAGGTACCCCCGCAGACGCCGTTGCGTGCTGCGGTACGACCTCGGGGGCCGGTTCGGAACGTCGCGGGAGCCTGCGCACTGCACGCTCTACGGCAAGCTCGGCGCCGATTACCCGGGGCAGGCGGAGAAGCTGCTCAGCGCGTTGGGCGAGCGCTCCGGCGCGGCCCGCCACCCGTTCCGGGTCCCTCGCCTCCTGGCGGCCCGTCCGGAGTTGAACCTGGCCGTGCTGGAGCAGGTTCCAGGAGCCCCGCAGATTGGTCCGCTGATCAAGTCCCGCGTTCTGGGCTCCCCGGTCGAGTCGGCGCCGATCGCTCTCGAGGAGGCCGTCGAAGCCTGCGCCCACATCATCTCCGCGCTTCACGGCTGGGAGATAGAGGTCGGTCCCTGCCGCAGCCTCGCGGCCGATCTGATCGGACTGCGCCCGGACGTGGAGCTCGTGAGGCGGATGTCGCCGAATCTCGGCGCCCGGCTGGACGAGTGCCTGGGGCAGATCGCACATTGGGGTGTGACGCTCCACCGTATGCCGCTGAAGCTGAGCCATGGTGACTACACCCACGACCAGGTCCTGTTCGATTGCGAAGCCCGCGGCTTGCTCGACTTCGACGGCATGTGCATGGCCGAGCCGGCTCTCGACCTGGGTCAGTTCTGCGCGTACCTGCGGCTCGCATGCGCCAAGGCGGAGCGTGCCGCGGGGACCGGGCGATCGGGTCTCGGCGACGAGCTGTCAGAGCTGTTCGTGGACAGCTACGTCGCGGCCGCAGAGATACGGGCCGCGGAGGTCGGGCTCCTGCGCGGCCGCATCGGCCTTCACGAGGCCCTGAGGCTCGTACGCATATGCGTGCACAGCTGGCAGCAGCTCAAGGCCGCCCGGCTGGCCACTTCCCTATCGGTGCTCGAGGAGCAGATCCCGTGCCTGTCCAAGCGCGCGCCGTAGAGGGTTCAGGACCGACGGCTGTCGAAGCTCTACGGCCGTTCGCGACGCCCCCCGACTGGCTGGCCGCGGTGGGCGACCCGGCACGCGTTGCGTCGGCGCTCGCGCGCCGGGTCCCGGAGCTGGTCTCCGAAAAGCTGACGCTCCGGAGTTGCGAAGTGGGTCGCGTGCAGATCAGGAAGAACGGCCTGCCGGCGCACTATCGGGTGGAGGTCTCGAGCGATGATGGGCTGCCGGCGCGAGCGGTGCGCCTGCGAGGGGAGCTCGTCCCGCCCGGTTGGCCCGAGCCCGACGCGGCCACCAATGGCGTGCCTATCGGCAGCGCCGCGTGGCGTTGCTGGGTTCCCGAGCTGCGGCTCTACCTCACCACGGATCCGGCTGGCGATCCAGCCCTGCCGGCGCTCGCCGCACTCACGGACGCGGCACAGGCGCGCGCCCTTCTCGAGCGTGGCATCCGAGCCGGCTCTCCCCGCTACGCCGATCTTCGTATCGAGGGGTGCTCGCCGCGCGTAGCGAAGTACGTGCCCGGCAGTCGCTGCACGATCCTCTACGAGCTGTGCTTCCCGGCCGGGACTTCCTCCCGGAGGTGGCCCGCGACCGTCGTGGCGAAGACCCGCCGCGGCAAAAAGGGACTGAACGGCTATCAGGGCATGCGAGCGCTCTGGAACTCCGAGCTTCGCAACAGCCCGAACGTCACGATCGCCGAGCCGCTGGCCTTCCTGCCCGATCACAACGCGGTGATCCAGGCCGGGATCTCCCACGAGCGCACGCTCGAGGAGATGCTGCGGTCGTCGCTCGGGGCTCCGACGCCGGAGCCGATGGACGACCTCGTCGCGTGCCTGGCCAAGACCGCACGTGGCCTTGCTGACCTTCACGCCTGCCACGCGCGGCCATCGGACGTCGCTACCTTGGACGACGAGCTGGCGAAAGTCCGCACCGTGGTTGCCCGCCTCGGCACGCTGATCCCTGAGCTGACCGAGGCGGCGATCCCGCTCCTCGCGCACCTGGAGGCATTCGCTCGCGAGTATCCCGCCGACTCGCTCCGGCCGGCTCACCGCAGCTTTCGCCCCGCGCAGGTGGTGCTCCGTGGCGGCGCGATCGGATTCATCGACTTCGACGGCTTTTGCTGGGCCGAGCCGGCGATCGACGTCGCCCTCTTCCGCGCCATCGTGAGGGACGTCGGGCTTCGGGCGCTCGAGGCCGGCGCGGGAAAGACTGCGGACGGGCAGCCTCGCTCGGAGCACCTGGCGCAGCTCGACCAGCTG
>JBKOZI010000076.1:0-13258 GCA_046725795.1 Actinomycetota bacterium | reverse complement strand
GGAGTCCTACGCGCGGTGTTACGGGCGGGCGAGGGCGCGGTCGGGCGCCTGTCGGCCGTGGCCTTCGGCGGTGGGCTGGTGCTCGGTACTGGGATGCTCGCCTTCGCCGGGTTCACGTTCGCGCTGGCTGACGCCGCAGATCACCTCACGCCCGATGCGGCACAGGCTCTGAACGTGCTCAACTCCGACTTCTTCTTCCCGGTCGCGGCCGGGCTCGGGACGCTGATGATTGCGACCGGCCTCTCTGCGCTCCGCTCGCGGGTATTGCCGCCATGGATCTCATGGATCGCGCTCGTGCTGGGCATCGCCGCGGTCACGCCGGCGGGATTCTTCGCGTTTCTGGCCTTCGGGCTCTGGACGCTTGTCGTGAGCGTGTGGCTGTGGCGGGTCGCCTCGGTCGCTCCCGCTGCCCCATAGCCGTCAGCCAGACGCGTCGTACTCCGCCACCAGGCGCTTCGGCGCGCGGATGCGCCATGCATCCTCGATCAGCTCGGCAAGCTGCTCGGAGTCGACCCCACCTCGAACCAGACCCGCGTCACGTCGTTCTCGTGCACTCCCCAACGCTCGGCGAGCTCGTTGACGAGAAAAAGACCGAATCCGCCCTGCGTGGTGGGCCTCGGCTCCGATGGGGCATTGAAGCTCGGTCCGGCGCAAGCGACCTCCACTCGGACCTTTTCCGGCGCGGCGAGCAAGGCAAGCTCGATGGAATCGGCTTTGGTGTGTTTGACCGCGTTCGTCACAAGTTCGCTGACGAGGAGGGCGATCGTGTCGTATAGGTCTGCGATCGCCGCCCGTACGGAGCGAAGCTCGGCGCGCGCTCTTGCGGGCGCGTCGTTGCCCCTCGGGAGGTGGACTCGAAGCATTTGGTGAGAATCCATCTACGAGCGCATGCCCGCATCGCGCTCAGCGAAACCCGCTGGAAACTCGGCGGCTACTTCAAGACGTCGGCGGGATCCTCGATCACCGACATGACTTTGTCGAGCCCGGTCACTTCTATGACATGCCGAATCTGGTCTCTGCCACAGGCTACGTGGACAGCTCCGACTCCGTCTCGGCGGGAATGCAGATGGGCGTCGAGAATTACGTGCAGCCCCGTTGAGTCAATGAACTCGAGCGAGCGCAGATCGAAGATCAGATCGGGTGGCGTGCGAGCTTGGGCCTGCTCGATGACCCTCTGTGCCTCATCCCGGGTGTCGAGATCGAGCTCACCCGCGAAGCGCACGATGATCGCGTCTCCGCGCTGCTCGATTTCGGCGGATATTCGTGGCGTGGACAGGCTCACCGACATTAGACGAGATACGAGATCGGCGTACCGGGAGATCAAATGAGGCGGGAAAGAGCGACTTCCCCTGGCGGAGCCAGCGCTAGATCGGCGCGGTGAAGCTGGCGACCGGCGGCCCCACCGCCCCGCTGAGCTGCGACCACTCCACGTCCAGGTGCACCATCCCGGCCAGCCGGTCTCCGTCGCGGACCAGGAGATGATGCACTTGGTGGTCGGCCATTGCCTCGGCCGCGTCGGCGAAGGTCGCGTCGGGCGGTACGGCCACCAGCTCGGTGCTCATGAAGTCGGCGAGCGGCTGGCTCGACGGGTCTCCGTCGGCCGCCAGTGCACGGACGACGTCCCAGTCTGTGACGATGCCGACGAGCCGCGGTCCGTCGCAGACCGGCAGCGCCCTGATCTTGGAGTGGCTCATCTCGCGAGCGGCGTCACGGATCGAGTTCTTCGGTTCGACGGTTGGAAGGTCCCGGGTCATAACGTCCGCGATGCGCATAAAAGCCTCCTCACTGGGATAACTGCCCCAGTGTGTACCCGGGCCAGTACGCATCGAGACCTCATGCCAGAAACATCCCGCTCCTTGCAGGCTTGCCACTTGCGCTTTCGCGGCATCGCGCTACGTTGCCGCAATCCAGAGGAGGTCACATGACGATGCCCGATTCGAGGGACTCACTTCTAGACGCCATGGTTGAGGGACGCAAGCCCCCTCTCGCGTCGGAGGAGGAGTGCTCCAAGTGCCGGCGGAACCCGGTGGATTACTCCGACTTTCGGCGCTGGGACTTGAACCTTGCGACGGATGAAGCGTTCTGCCCGGACTGCATGACCAAACGCTGAGCCGGTACTGAGCTAGAACGGCGCGCAGACGACGTTCAGACATTGCAACGGATTGCCGTTGCCGAAGGCGCGGTTGGCGCCGTCGTCGTCGACGCCGGGCACGGCCTCGATGCCGAGGTCGACGTTTTTGTAAGCGGTATTCGCGACCACGGTCGTCTGTGGATTCTCGATGTCGATGCCATCGTCGCCGTTCTTGCGTGCCAGGTTGCGGCTCACCACATACCCCACGCGGGGTGACTCCTCCGAACCGAAGGGCTTGATCAGGATCCCGTCGAGGGCATTTGCGGTCACCGAGTTGCTGGAGACGGTCAGGCCGTAGGCGTCGTGGCCCTCGATCCCCGCCCGGTTGCGCCACACACGGTTCTCTTCGATGCGGCTGTCCCCAGCGTCGCCCATGAGTATTCCGCCCCGCCGTTGCGGAACACGCGGTTGCCCCGAATCAGATTCGAGTCTGCATGCTCCAAGACGTAGATGCCCTCGCTCTCGCTTGCCGAGACCCGGTTGCCCTCGAGCGTGTTCTCCGTGACGTTGGGTTCGTCAAGCCAGATGCCGGTCGCGTTGCCGGAGACCACATTGCGCTCGATCTGGTTGTGGCTTCCCCCAGGTGACACCCCCGCCGCCACGTTGTGAGACACGACGTTCCGAGCGACCCGGCTGTGGCCGAACCCGCCGATTCCATCCGCGCCGTTGCGTGATACGAAGTTGTGCCTGATCAGCGCATGGTTGCCTCCGGAGATGCCGTGACCGCCGTTCAGGACGACGCGATTCCGTTCGGCCACGGTTCGCTCTCCATCGTGGCCGATGGTCACACCGTCCCGGCGATTGTCGAAGACGCGGTTGCCGTCGATCCGATTGTCGTTCCCCGTCCCCAACCTCGATGCCCTCGTAATTGTCGGAGACCACATTCTTCGAGATCCGGTTGTCGCTCACACCGTCGAAGACCAGGATCCCGTGAACCGAATTACCCACCTGCATGGTTGCCGGTGGCGCGACTGTGCCCCGAATCGAGCAGCCGGATCCCGTAGAGGTTGTCCGACGCCCAGTTGTTTTCGATCACAGCGTCGTGCGACTGCTGAAAATCGATTCCCGCATAGCTCCTCTTGGACGCAAGGCCTCGGACGAGACTGTCATCCGTGCCGATGAAGAGCAGTCCAAGGCCGAATTCCTGGATCGCCCCGTCTCGGACCTTGACACCGTCGTGGCCATCCTCCGTCGGACGGTGACAAAGGAAGCCGGGCGAGCCGTTCGGTCGCGATGCTCGAGCGGTCGCCGTCGACCGTGTGCTGGTTGAGGTCGAGCGTGATGTCGTCCGCGCCGATGACGATGCCGTCGCCCGGACAGTCGATCAAGTCCGAGTCGAGCGCCGTGTCCTGCATGATCACATCGGCACACCGGATGCGGCTCGCGAGCGCCTGGCTGCCGATCAGCACGAGAAGCGACGCCACGACAAGCGCCGTCAGAAAGGCTCGGCCGACGAATATGGGCGTCGGTACCTCCCGTTCGAATCCGTGCTGACCCCAACGGCGCGGGTACCGCTGAGGCAAGATGCCCGGCGCGTCAGGTCTCGGGCATGCTCCGCCTCTCTCAGTCGCCGCCCGACCGTCTCTGAATCAGATCCGTACGACCACGAGTCCCGAGGCCAGGAGCACGAGTGCGATCGAGAGGGCACGTAAGGCGCCGTCCAATGGTGCCGCCAGCTGGGCGGCCGATAGCCGCAACACTTGTCCGTCGATCAGTCGCTGCTCCCCGCTCACTGAAACCGTTCGTCGCCGCAACTCTCGTACGGGGGTGCTCAGCCGACGCTGAGCGACGCTGAGCCCGAAGCAAGCGGCCCCGACGAGAAGACCTGGGACGTGGACCGAAAGTGCATTGGACCAGTAGCTCGTCAGAGCCGGAAACGCCCCCCATGCGGCGGCAAACCAGAAGTCGCTGTGAAAGCGCCCCGCAAAGAGCTCGAGGTTGTAGGCGACGACGATGAAGGCGCCCACAGCGACAAACGGGGCGAGGCTAAGGGAGACGATCGCAAGACCCGCGGCTCCGATGGCGACGGCACCGCCCAGTCCGACGACGGCCAAGCCAATCAGCGTGCGATCCGACAAGCGAGTCCCGAGCGGCCGGCCATGGAGCTCATCGAGTGCATGCGCGCCAACGCCGACGGCGAGGAAGAAGGCGCCAAGCGCGGCCAGCAGGCGATCGCCGTGCACGGTTGGAGCAGCTGAAGCACCGAGGGCGACGTAGCTCAAATGCCAGGCGGTGTAGGGGGGATGCAGAAGGGTGACAAGGTCACGCCAACCCCCCGAGCGCAGCGCATAGAAGGCCGGTCGGTCAAGTCCTTGCCCAGCCGTCATCGCCCTTCACCCCCCACATCACGATGCCTCCGCCAAGGCTCATGCGACGCACTTCGAGCGATCCGATACCTGCGTTGAACCAGAGCTCACGCAAGCGTGGGAGCGGGTACTGCTCGTAGAAACCGGAAATGCTTGGTCCGAGGAAGCGTCCGACCTCATGCCAATCCCTCGAGACCAGCCGCCCGAGCGTCGGTAGTCCGACTGTTGTGTAAACACTCCAAAGCGCCCGGATCGCGGATGACTCCGGCACGCCGAACTCGAGCGAGGCGATCCTTCCACCGGGCTTCACAACTCGGGTCAGCTCGCGAAGCGTGGCGAGGGGATCATCCACGTAGCGCAGCAGGTACGTGAAGGTCAGCGAGTCGAATTCGCAGTTCTCGAAGGGCAGTCGCTCAGCTTCGCCCTCCGCCAATTCGATCCGGTCAGCGAGCTCAGCGTGCGCCGCCAGCTTCTGGCGCGCGCGAGCAAGCATCTGCGCGCTCTGGTCGAGCCCCACGACTGAACACTTGTAACGGCGAACGAGTTCGGCAGCGACCAAGCCCGTGCCGGTCGCCACGTCGAGCACACGATCGTCAGGTGAGGCACCGATGGTCCGGACCATCGCCTTCCGCCAGCGAACGTCCTGTCCGAAGCTGAGCAATGTCGCCATCGCGTCGTAGTGTGGAGGCAACCCGGAAAAGAGCTTCAGCGCGTGTCTCTTTCTCCCCGTTCCCGGAGCCGTCGCGTGAGGTCCCGTGGTCATTGAAACCCTCTTGCGCCGGTGTGTCCTCTCTGATGCATGTCTGCAGTGTCTACCTACGGCGACCTCGCCGTCGCCAACGTTGCGAACTGGAAGGTGACGGAACGGCAGCCTTTGGGGGGAACCCATCGAAGAAAGCGCCGCAAAAGCAGGTGTTTGGCCCTCATGTTCTCTGTTACCATCGCCGCTAAGGCGTGCAGGGGTTTCTTTCGCCGAAGGATTCGGCGTTCAAGAAGGTGCGAAGTGCAGCACGGTGGCAGGCACTCGGCTTGGCACTGACCGCCATGCTGCTCGTGCCCGCGGCCGCCCGGGCCACGCCGACGTTTCTCTCGGCGATCAACGTCTCGGACGCCGGCCAGAACGCGTTCGAGCCCCAGGTCGCGGAGGACTCGAGCGGCAACTCCCTGATGGTTTGGACGAGGTCCGACGGGACCAATATCCGCATCCAGGCCAAGTTCCGCTCCGCCAACGGCACATGGGCCTCCACCGCGACCATCTCCCCGGCGGGACGCGACGCATACGAGCCGCAGGTCGCGTTCGACCCCAGCGGCAATGCGATCGCCGTTTGGACGCAGTTCGACGGAGTCCGCGGCCGCACCTACGCCGCCTTCCGGCCCGCCGACGGGAGCTTTGGTGGCAACCAGGCGATCTCACCCGCTGGCCGGGGCGCGAGTGCGCCGCAGATCGCAATCGACTCGACCGGCAAGGCGGTCGCCGTCTGGTACCTCTTTGATGGGACGACTGACCGGATACAGGCGGCGGTGCGGCCCGCGGACGGAATCTTCGGCGCCGCCCAGACGCTCTCCGACCCGGGCCTGGAGGCCTTCGACCCGAAAATCGCGGCAGGGCCGGACGCCGACGTGAACGCCGCGGCGGTATGGACCGGCTCGGACGGCTTGAACCTGCGGGTTCAGTCCTCTCGCCGCAGGGACGTCCTCGGCTACCCGCGGCCGAGGGGCGCCACCCCAACGCGTTTCTCGCTGGTGCCCGCCTATGAGCAGTGCACCACGTCCAACCGCATGCACGGGTCGCCGCTCGCATCCCCGTCCTGCACCCCGCCACAGACGAGCTCGAGCGTTCTTACGGTCGGAAGCCCCGACGCGAACGGCTTCAGCGCGAACTTCTCGGGGTCGGTCCGGTACGTCGTCGTGGTTGGAGACCCGGCGACGGATCAGGACGAGGCGGATGTCAAGCTCGTCGTATCGCTGACCGACATCCGCAACAACCCGTCGGGCAGCGATTACGTCGGCAGGGTGCTCGCGACCGCTGATCTCCAGATCACCGATGAGAACAACGCGCCCGAGACGCCCGAGCCGGGCACGGTACAGTCGTTCACGTACGAGTTCCCGGTCGACTGCGTCGCGACCGCGCTCACCACGATCGGGTCGAGCTGCGACCTCGACACCACCGCTGACGCGCTCGTCCCCGGGACCGTGCTCGAGGGCAAGCGCGCGATCTGGGCGATCGGCCAGGTGAGCATCAAGGACGCTGGTCCCAACGGCACCGGCTACGCGAGCTGCCCGCCAACCTGCGGCGACGGCGACGAGACAGCGTTCCTCCGCGCAGGAGTGTTCGTTCCGTGAGATGGAGGGTTCGCCAGCCCAGACCTCAACCGGACTGGGCGCGGAACGGCTGCCACTCGGTGCCGCGCTTCGGGGCGCTCAGCTCGTCGAGCGCCCGCGAGCGTTTCTCGATGACGGTCACGAACGGGTAGAGATGGATCGACTGCACCGTCCGCTGAAAGTCGGTTGGCCGACGTTCGGAGTTCGTTCCCGCGGTGCCGAACGAGTGGAGGTTGCGAGAAAGGCCGTTGACGTAGTCGTGATAAGCGTTCCTCGTCCCGTGCGCGTCTTCGCACAGGTAGACGCCTCCCGGGCGGATCTGGGGTAGGAGAGCCTCCAACGTCACGACCTGGTCACTGGCTTCGTGACTGCCGTCGTCGATCACGATGTCGATCGCAGGCACTTCCTGAACGAAGCCGCGCCAGAAGTCCGGGTCGCCCTGATCGCCTATGAAGATGCGTATGGGGCCTTCTTCATACGCCCGGCAGGCGGGCTGGAGGTCCACGCCGTATATGTGGCAGCCCGCGCCGAAGTACTCCCTCCACATGCCGAGGCTGCCGCCGCTGTACACGCCGATCTCGACCACATGAACCTCTCGGCCGACGAACTTCTGGAAGTGGCGGTGGTAGATCTCGAAGTAGTGCCGCCATTTCCACAGACCGGGCCCGGTGGTGTGCCGGTCGAAGTATTCCTCCAATGGGTTGCGGGCCGCCGGTTCCGCCTGCGGCTCTTCCCGCGAGGCCAGGCGCCTGCCGAACTCGAAGCCTTTGCTGTGCGCGTCCTCGAGGTTGCTCAAAAGCTATTTACAGGCGACGTTCGTGCACGGCGACGGGTCGTGGGAGATTACCTCCATCCCCTCGTGGTTGCCGAGGGATCGCGAGGCAAAGCAACCGCCGGGGACCTAACCTGAGTTCCATGGAAGTGGTGATCGCAGGCGGACACGGGAAGGTTGCCCGTCGGCTGGCACGGCTGCTGGTCGGGCGAGGTGACGGCGCTCGCGGACTGATCCGAAATCCCGACCACGCTGCCGACCTGCGCGCTGACGGCAGCGAGCCGGTGCTATGTGACCTCGAGCAGGCGAGGGTGGAAGAGATCACAACGGCGATCGAGGGTGCCGACGCGGTGGTTTTCGCCGCGGGCGCCGGGCCCGGCAGCGGCGCGAAGCGCAAGTGGACGATGGACCGCGACGGCGCGATCAAGCTCCTCGAGGCGGCGCGCTCGGCCGACGTGGAGCGGTACGTGATGGTCAGCTCCGTCGGCGCCGAGAATCCGCCGGACGCTGACGATGTCTTCAGCGCCTATCTGCGGGCGAAGGCGGAAGCCGACCGGGCACTCGCAGAAAGCGACCGGGCATGGAGCATCGTCAGGCCCGTGCGTCTGACCGACGACCCGGGCGAGGGGCGGGTAAGGATGGAGGTCGAGGCCCTTCGTGGAGAGGTCAGCCGCGACGACGTTGCGGCGATTCTGTCGGCGATCCTGCACGAGCCGCGCTCGGTGCGGCGGACGCTCTACGCGAGCGGCGGCGCCCTGCCTGTCGAGGAGGCCTTGGCCGCCGCGCTCGGCCGCTGAGCTCCTTGCTCCAGTACGAAAGGCGGCCTATCATCCGCGCTATGGAACGCTCGGGACCCGGTCCGGACCGGGAAGACTTCGGCGAGGCAAGCCTCGGCGAAGCACAGTCGGCCAATCCACCGGACGACCCGGAGATGATCGACCCAGACGCCGATCCCCTCGATACGGACGTCGAGGACGCCGACCTCTTCCTTGGCACCGACGACGACGAGGACGACGAGGACGACGCGTAGCGCGCCGGCCGGGTGGGCTCGGGACCGATCGTCATCGGCCAGAGCGCTAGCCCGACTTCCAATTGTGCGGCCCCAACGTTAGAGTCCAGTCGCGCTTGACTCGGACTGAGAGGGGACGACGTCAAGCGATTTGCAGTAGCCGTCTGGAGCGGTCAAGCCTTGGAAGGGCGATCAGGACTGACGGATCTCCGCCACACGAGGGAGGACGTCAGATCGAAGACCGTCCCGGGACACCGTTGTCGAGCATCTGCTCCGTTCGTTTGGAGCGTCATCTCGACACGACCATCATTCGCCTCTACGGCGAGTTCGATCTCAGCAGCGAGGAACGGTTTCGCGAGGAGCTCGACGCGCTGCTCGACAACGAGACCGCGACGCTGGTGGTGGACCTTCGCGGCCTGACATTCATGGACTCGACGGGGCTGCGGGCGCTGATCTGGCTTCACAACTACGCGGAGCAGGATGGGCTCGACTACGCGGTGCTCTGCGACAAGGGCAACGTCAGGCGAGTACTCCACGAGACCGGGATGGACGGTGTGCTGCCTTTGGTCGATCCCTCAGGCGCAGTGCCGCGCGCGGAGTCGCCGCTCTAATACAAGTGCGCTCTTCCGGCTCGCCCCGTGGCGTTGCCGGGCTACTCGGCGAATGGGCCGCCCTGGAGATCGCGGCCCGGTCCGGCTTCGCCGCCGACCGCGGCGGCGAAGCGCTCGGCATCGTCCCTCGGCTCGTAGCCGAGTGCCCGAGCGCTGGAGTCGTCCCACCACGAGCGCGTATTCGCAGAGATGCCGTACGGCGGACGCCGTGTACGCGCGCGGCCTCGAACACGTTGTACGTGGCGACGAAGTTTGCCTCGAGCAGGCGGTCGAACGAATCCTCAGACGGGATTCCCGCCAGGTGGACCACAGCGTCCGCGCCTTCCCAGGGCGGTGATCGCGGCGTCCATTCCTGCGAGGTCGCCGATGAACGACTCCGTCCCCTCGATCGGCACCCGATCTATCAGGCGAAGCTCGTCGGCGACGTCGCTCAGCCCACGTCGCAGGACGGAGCCGATGCGCCCGGCCGCTCCGGTTATAACAAGCTTCTTCATCACGTCCCGGGTTTGCCCGCGGCCTATCACGCCCCCTAGCCTGACAGTGGGCTGCAGTCGAATGTCGTGGGCCGCCCGCGCGCCACGTAGAGGTGCAACGTCCCCATCACGCTTTCGCGCCGCACGCTGTTGTCGTACGTCGCCGCGAGCCCCAGAACCTGGCCCCTGAAGATGGGAATCCCGATCGGAGAGGAAAACGACGTCACCTGCACGGGCCCGTCGTGGAGCCGCGGCACTCCGCTGCCATACACGGGCCGCGCCGTGACGAGCGTCCGATTGGCGCAGCGCGGCTCCGTCAGCGTCAATCCCACCGCGCCGCCATGCAGGTGGCCGGTCACCGCCACGATCCGACCGGTTCTTGCGAACGAGATCTGCCTCGACTTCGTGAAGACGGAGCCCGGGCCGCCGTCGCCCGGAACGTCGAAGTACTCCTCCTTGCAGCTGACGACCCTCAACCAGAGCGGCACGACCGGCACGATTCGTGGAGACCTCTCGACCCGCACGTCATAGCGGATGTACACGCGTTGCCCGCGGTCCGTGTGGTTCATCAGCATCCAGCGCACCAGCCAGCGATCGTGGGGTCCGACGCGTAGCCCGTAGCCGGCGGGCAACCTCAAGCTTTCGTCCTCCTCCCCCGTTGCGTAAAACGGCTCGCTGTCGCGCTGAGTGCTGCAGTCCCGGTCATATCGGGGCGTGATCTCCCGTCGAAACACCGCGTGGTGAAGCATCACGCCGTCGCGCGCGAGGCGCCGACCCCGGCCATCAACCGCGTATGCATGCATGCGCGTGATGAAGCCTCCGACGCGTGGCGCCTTCACCCTGCTGACGTGGGACTGGAGCCCCGCCGGCTCGAGCACGATTGGCCCATAACGTATGTGGAGCGTCCGCGCGGCCGACGCGGAACTCGGGACGAAGAGCACGAATACCAGCCCGAGCAGGGAAAACCGGGCGGCGCGCGCCGATCCTCTGGGAAATGAGCTCATTCGGCGCACAGCGTACCCCGAGCATCCGCCTGAACCTGCTCACCAAAAAGCGGTTTGCCGACCGCCCCGGCGGGGGACCACAAAGCCGGGTTGCCCGGCGACTGTGGATCCGGCGGCTCGCTTCGGGGGAACTGGGACGCGCGACTGATCGCAGCGGACCATCCTCAGCGTCGATCTCAACGAAGGAGTGTCCGAGTGGCCGAGAGACCCGCCACGAAGCCGGAGTACCGCCGATGACGCGCACGCGATACAACGCCTATCGGTATGTGCGGTCGTCGCTCCATCTCGCAAACTTCACCGACTCCGAGCGGGAGCTGCTGAGTGATGCCGCCGAGGGCTTCCTGCTGGCGGACTCGCTCGACTCCCAGGAGCTCCCCGAGCTGGCGCTGACGGTCGTCCTGACGCTCGACGGCGTCGTCGAATCGGGACGGATGTCGCGCTGGGCGGCTGAGCAGGCGAAGGTCTGGATCGACGCGTGCGGCCCGACGCCGGAGCCACTCGTGCCGGCCATGGCCTGACACGCACTTAGACGAACGTCCGGGTTGAAGCGGCCCCGCGGCGGGAACACCAAACAACGAACCAGCCGCCGTTCCTCCCGCCAGCTCGGCCGGCTTTCCACACAGTCACGCAAGGAGGCAGTCTGTGTATCGCTTTCGTCTCACCATGCTCATCGCCGGCGTGATCGCCGTCGCTTCGCTACCCCAGGCGGTCAGCGCGGACAACTTCGTCGCCGACGACATCGGCGGCGCTGTGAACCTGAAGGTGGCAGACGTGGTCACCGGAGGCGTCGAGATCACCTCGCCCACGACCGCGACCCTGACCGGGACCATCGATCCCAGCAACGTCGGCACCGAGTACTACTTCGAGTACGGGCCGGAGGGGAACCTCACGCTGCGCACGTCTACCGTGAGCCTTGGATCGAGCCTCGACCCCCGCCAGGCCACCGCCGACCTGCTCGGGCTCACGCCGGGCACCGTGTACAACTATCGCCTCGTCGCCTCCAACCCGGGTGGCGTGTCTATCGGTCCGGAACTCTCGTTCCAGACCGCGGCCGCGGCATCTGGCTCTGGGAAGGGCTCGAAGTCGACCTGCACGATCCGCGGCACCTCGAAGCGCGACGTGCTCCGAGGCACCCGCAAGCGGGACGTGATCTGCGGGCTCGGAGGGGCGGACAAGATCAAAGGGCTCGGCGGAAACGACCTGATCCGCGGCGGCGCCGGCAAGGACCGCGTGCTGGCCGGCGCCGGTAAGGATCGGGTCTTCGGCGACGCCGGCAACGACGCGCTCTACGGCCAGGCCGGCGCCGACAGCCTCTACGGCGGCAAGGGTCGTGACCGAATCGTGGGAGGAGCGGGCAAGGACAGCGCCCGGACCGACCGCCGCGACATCTTGCGCTCTGTCGAGAAGACCTCTCGGCGGTAGCCGCACCACAAGCGTTCAACGTGACGCCGGCTCCGCGGAGGAGCCGGCGTCATACTTCTTCGGGTAGCCATGATCGTTGACTGTGCCGTTTACGAGGGAGGACGGCGCCGCTCCGGCGAACTCGACCTGCACGATGCCTCAGCCGCCTGTCAGGAGGACGGAGCGTTCGTGTGGCTCGGGCTCTTCGAGCCCACTCCCGACGAGCTCGACGCCGTGCGCCGTGAGTTCAACCTGCACGAGCTGGCAGTCGAGGACGCGCTCCACGCTCATCAGCGGCCGAAGCTCGAGGTGTACGACGACACCCTGTTCGTGGTGCTGAAGCCCGCCCGCTACATCGACTCGGAGGAGGTCGTCGAGACGGGCGAGATCCACCTCTTCGTGAGCGACGCCTTCGCGGTCGCGGTGCGGCACGGGGAGGCAAGCTCCCTTGGCGAGGCCCGCAAGCGCCTCGAGCACCGGAGCGACCTGCTCGCCACGGGCACCGGCGGCGTCCTCTACGCGATCGTCGACAAGGTCGTCGATGACTACGAGACGGTCGTCGAAGGCCTGGCGAACGACGTGCAGCAGATCGAGGCACAGGTCTTCTCGGGCGATCGCACGAACCCGGCGGAGCGCATCTACAAGATGGAGCGCGAGGTGCTCGAGTTCAGCCGTGCCGTCACGCCGCTGACGCCCGCGATCGACCGCCTCGCGCGAGGTCATTTCGACCTGATCGATGACGACCTGCACGAGTACTTTCGCGACGTCCACGACCACCTTTTGCGCGAGGGCCAGCGGATCAACGGCTTTCGGGAGCTGCTCGGGAGCGCGCTGCAAGCGAACCTGACGCAGGTCGCCGTGCGTCAAAACGAGGACATGCGCAAGATCACGGCCTGGGTCGCGATCCTCGCGGTGCCGACAGCGGTGGCGGGGATCTACGGCATGAACTTCAAGCACATGCCGGAGCTGGAGTGGACGCTGGGGTATCCGGCCGTGCTCGTCGTGATACTTGCGTTCTGCGTCATCCTGTACCGGCGCTTCCGCGCCTCGGGCTGGCTCTAGGCCGCTCTACGCGATCGCCGCTGGCGTCAGGCCGCCGCGCCCATCAGTTCCGCGATCGCCTCGGAGGGCCGCGGGCGCGCGAAGTAGTAGCCCTGACCGACGTCGCAGCCGAACGACTTCAGGTGCTCGACCTGCTCGCGCGACTCGACGCCGTCGGCAACCGTCAC
>JBKOZI010000075.1:0-5257 GCA_046725795.1 Actinomycetota bacterium | reverse complement strand
CAGTGCTGGTCGAAGACGTCGCCCCGCAGGTGCGCCTCATCAAGCTGAACCGCCCGGAGCAGCTGAACGCGATCAACGCCGAGCTGTGCACGTCGTTGCACGCCGAGTTCGACCGGGCCGCCGGAGACCGCTCGGTTCGCGTGATCGTGTTGACGGGGGAGGGCCGCGGATTCTGCGCAGGTGTCGACCTGGGCGGATACGGACAGGCGCCCGGAAACGACGGCACCGATGCGGCGCGCGACCACTTCTCCAACCAGCAGCACATGTCGCGGTTCCTGCTGAAGGTGCGCGCCACGCCGCAGCCCGTCATCGCGGCCGTGAACGGCCCGGCGGCGGGGTTCGGTCTCGCGCTGGCACTCGCGAGCGATATTCGCTATGCGGCCGGCAGCGCCGTCTTCCGCGCAGCGTTCATCAACATCGGACTGTCCAACTGCGACATGGGAACCAGCTGGTTGTTGCCGCGCCTGATCGGCGCGTCGCGCGCACACGAGCTGATGCTGACCGGCAGGCGAGTGGGCGCCGACGAGGCCCAGCGGATCGGCCTCGTGGCGGACGTCGTCGAAGACGAGCGTCTCCTCGAGCGATCCGTCGAGGGGGCGAAGCAGATTGCCGCCTGGGCGCCGTGGGGTGTGCGGCTCACGAAGCAGGGGATGTGGACCGCGCTCGAGATCCCGGAGCAGGCAGCGGTCGAATACGAGGACCGCCAGCAGATCATGGCGCTGCACGGGCAGGCGCCGGCGGAGGCGATCAGCGCTTACCTGGAGAAGCGCCCTGCGACGTTCGCCGACTGATCACGCTCTGCCCATAGCAGGAGTCGAAGCGGGCGGTCCGGGTCGTACCTCGCGCATCTCGTGACTGCCTTAGTCTGAGGCTGCACGAGTGATCGAGTGGGGGCGAACAAAAGGTTGAAGTCGGCTCGAGCGAGCTAGCGATCCGGGCGCCCGCCCATGGTCGAGCCGCTTTCCCCTTCGGACCTCTCCGCGCTGCAGGCAGAGCGCGGTTCCGTCCACATGCACGTCGGAGGAGTGCTGGTCTTCGACGGACCGGTGCGCCACGAGACCGTCGTACAGCGCATCGTCAAACGTCTCTTCCTGATCCCGCGTTATCGGATGCGGCTCTCCGAGGCATCCTTTGGGCTCGCCAACCCCGTCTGGGTCGAAGACACTCACTTCGACGCAGAACGACACGTCAAGCGGGTGGCGCTGCCCACCCCCGGTGAAGACAGGGAGCTGTCGGAGTTCGTGGGACGAGTGATGTCGGAGCCGCTCGATCGCTCGAGGCCGCTGTGGCAGCTCTTCGTTGTGGAGGGCCTCGCAGGGAGTCGGACCGCGCTCGTGGCGAAAATGCACCACGCACTGGTCGATGGCATAGCGGCCGTAGACGTCAGTACCGCGATCCTCGATCCCACCCCCGAAGAGCTTGAGCTATCCGCGCCGGAGGACAGCTACAAGCCTCGCCAAAATGCTGCCCTCGGCCAGCTCGCGCAGCTGAGGGAGGCATGGCTTGGCACGCCTCGGCAGCTCGCGAAGGAAGCGATCGGGATGGCGCTTACTCTCGATCCCCGGCACGCGGCGCGGCAGGTGGGCAGCGCGGTCGAGGTGCTTGCGGAGCTGGCCAAGCTGCGGCCCACCGCACCCGAGACACGACTGAACGTACTGATCGGGCGTGACCGCCGCTTCGTGATGGTGCGGGCCAAGCTCGAGGACGTGAAAATGGTGCGGCGGGCGGCGAACGCGACGGTGAACGATGTCTTGCTGGCCAGTGTCAGCTTGATGCTGTCGGACTACCTGGGCGAGTCCGGACCAGACGCTGTGGTCGCGCTGGTGCCTGTCTCGGTCCGGGCCGAGTCGGAGAAAGGCGATCTCGGAAATCGCATCTCAACCGTGTTCGTAGATCTTCCGCTGCGGGGCGATCCGCTCGAACGTGTCCGGGCAATATCCGCTTCGATGCAGAAGGTGAAAAGCTCGGCCCAGGTTCGCGCCGGCGCGCTGATCGTCGGAGCCACCGGGCTCGCGCCTCCGGTGGTGTCGTCACTTGCCGTGCGCGCGATGAGCGGGCCGCGGCTCTTCAACCTGGTGGTCTCGAACGTGCCCGGCCCCCAACAGACCTTCTACCTGGCGGGGGTCCCGCTCCTGGAAGCCTTCCCCGCGGTGCCGCTGAACCCACGCAACCAGGCCCTCTCGGTGGGGATCCTGAGCTACGACGGCGGGATCTACTTCGGGCTTCTCGCCGACCGGGACGCGCTGCCTGATGTCGACGAGGCGGCTGTCGGCCTCGAGCGGGCACTCACGTCGCTCGTTGCCGCCTCGGAGGTCTAGTCCTCGAAGAACGCATATCCGTATTCACCACGCTTGTATGCCAGCTTCGCGATCGCAGAGATGCGCTCATCGTCGTTCTGCTCGATCTGCTCGAAGCGCGACTCCACTCGGCCGGCGGCGCGGGTGCAGAAGGTCTGGGCTATGTAGCGTTCCTGCCCTGCCGGCTCGACCCCGTGTTCCTCGAAGATGGAGGTCACGCGCGAGAGCACGGCGAGCTGGGCGTAGATGTCGGCAACTGCGTCAGCAAGGCGTTTCTGGTGAAACTGGCGGTCGACGATCTTCCGCTTGTGCTGCCGCAGCAGCGTCTCGGTGATGTCCCGGAGCTGCTTCACCTGGTCGCTGACCGAGTTGGCGAGCGATGAGAGCTCGGGATGGGCACTCGAGACGCGACCGGGCCGGACCTCGCGCATGATGCGCTCGCCCACGTATTCGGCCACGACCCCGAGCGAGCCGATCGGGTCGCCGAGGTTTACGGCGCCAAGTTCGCTGAGCTTCTCGCTCAGCGGCTTCATTCCCGACAGCGCGATGAACGAGCGAAGAACGTCGTTGGCGCCTTCGAAGATCGGGAAGATGCGGATGTCGCGTAGCACCTTCTCGTAGGGCTGGTCGCGCATGTACCCAGCTCCGCCCTCGAGCTGCAGAGTGCGGTTGGCCTGATACCAGAGGAACTCGGTGCCGGCCACCTTGCAGATCGCCGACTCGAGCGAGTAGTCAGGCACGCCACTGTCAACGAGGCCGGTCGTCAGATACGACATCGACTCGAGGCCGAAGAGGTAGGACACCATCCAGCCGATCTTGTCCTGGACGAGCTCGAAGTCGGCCAGCGGCCGTCCGAACTGGCGACGCTCGGTGACGTGATCGATCGCCTCGTCGAGCAACCACTTGGCAGCGCCGACCGAGCCCGTCCCGAGGCTCAGTCGCCCGTTGTTGAGAACGTGCATGGCGATTCTGAACCCTTCGCCCGGCTCGCCCAGGACGTTCTCAACAGGAACGCGGACGTCTTTGAAGTACAGCGGGCGCAGATCGTTGCCGCGCAGGCCCATCGTGTCGTAGCGGGGGCCGACGTCGAAGCCCTCCATGCCCTTTTCGAGGATGAAGGCGGTGTGGCGGTCCTTGCCGTCGATCTCGGTGCGGGCAAACGTCACGAACACCGAGCCTTTCCCCGCGTTGCCGATGTAGCACTTTTCCCCGTTCAGCTTCCAGCTGCCGTCGGGCTGTCGTACCGCACGAGACTCGATGTGGTAGGCGTCGGAGCCCGCGCTGGGCTCCGTGAGGGCGAAACCTGCGAGCTTCCGTGCCGATGCGAGGTCCGGCAGGAACCGCTCTTTCTGCCCGTCGGACCCGAACAGCACGATGCCCTTCATCCCGATCGACTGGTGCACGCCCATCACCACCGAGACGGTCGCGTCGATCTGGGCGAAAGTCTCGAATACGCGGCAGTAGCCGGTCTGGGACAGGCCCTGGCCGCCATATCGCTCGGGCACGTAGAGGCCGGTGAGCCCTCGCTCTCCGAGGCCCAGCACCACGTCATCCCCTACCCAGCGTTCCTCCTCGATCGTACGTGGGTCGATCGACTTGGCCGCGAACTCCCGGAGGGTCTTTATCAGAGCGCGCACCTTTTGCTGCTCGGTGTCGCTCGGCTTCGGATAAGGAAAGACGAGGTCCTCGTGGATATCCCCGAGAAAGAGCGACTTGGCGAATGACGAGACGGCTCCGACGGATGGGGTCTCCTGGCGGCTGGTGGCGGCTTCCATGAGCAGTCCTCCTATCAGGTCAAGGCAGCGGGATTGTCGCGGTTTCGCCGATTCAGCATCCGGGAACTCTGAGGGAGAAAGCGAGCCCAGGGAGGAAACAGATGTGCGAGCTCAGCTGGAGCCAGCCGGACGCTTCATCGCAGGAGAAGCGGACCGACGACGCCCTTTCGGACGCTGATGCCCTACGGGCCGAACTCGGGGCGTTTCTCTATCCCGTTGTGAGCTATCCGGAGACCGAGTTGCCCGAGGTGGCCGAAGACGGGATGGACGCAAGCCTCCTCGTCGGTGTGCCTTGAGGTCGGACCGGGGGCGGCGAGCCTGACCCTTCCTTGAACCCGTCGTCCCCGATTCGGCCGTGCAGGGCTAGGACGCAGCGGCGGCGGCGGGAACCGCTCCAAGCTGTTGCATCATCCCCAGCGTGTCCCAGTTCCCCCAGCTCTCGACGATCTTGCCACCCTCGATTCGGTCGATGGTAATCCCGGTTACGGTGCTGCTCCGGCCGGAGGCCGGAAGTCCCGGTAGATCACCGTCCTGCGTGCCCACGGCTGTCCAGCGGGTGACCACCTTGTCGCCCTCTGCGATCTGATCCTCGACCGTGATCTGCAGGTCGGAGAATGCGGCACGGTAAACGGCGGCAGTCCGCTTCGCTCCCTCGGGCCCGTGAATGCCCGCGTTCGGGTTCTGAGTGTCGTGGTCAACGGCGTCCTCGCTGACGAGCTCGTCCAGCTCGTCCAGGTCCCCGCTGCCGAAGACTTCCAACGCGCGGCGCGCGATGGACTTGTTCTGATCCGACATGTCTCACCCCCTCTCGGTCTCGGGTGCGACGATGCTACGCCCGCCGGCAGCGAGGGTCAAACCTGCGCGACAGCCTCCACCCGCATCAGGCTCTCGGCGGTGTCGACCAGCGTCTCCTCGATCGGCCGTGGCGACCAACCGAGCGTGGTCTTTGCCTTCTCCGAGGAGAGAATGCGTCGCTTGCCGAGGTCGCCGACGACCGTGCGCAGGCCTGGATCGAACCTTGCCATCGCCCGCACCACGAAATTGGGCACCTTTCGCGTCGGGACTTTGGCCGCCGAGGCACCGAGCCGGTCACGCAGTATCTGGGCGACCTCGCTCATCCAAAGGAACGGACCCGCCCCCAGGAAACGCTCACCCGCCGCCCCGGGAGCCGTCATCGCCCGCAGC
>JBKOZI010000074.1:0-13812 GCA_046725795.1 Actinomycetota bacterium | reverse complement strand
GGAACAGGTACGCGTACTCGCCTGTCAGCCGGGCAGCGTCGAAGGTGTGGTCCGTGGGCCGCTGTACGCCACCGCCGAAGTCTCTGAATAGGCAATCGGTACTCGGCGGCTGCTGGGGGGCTGGCGCACAGTTCAAGAACTTATCGACGCCCGGCGCCGTCTCGACGTAGTTGGGGAGCCCGTCCCCGTCGACGTCCTTCTCGTCGTCGGTGATGACGAGATCGTTGTCGAGGTCCATGTACTCGAGTCCGGCCGCCGGTCCGCTCACAGGCCCGGTGGTCTGGTCGCCGTCGCTGTAGTTGAGCGGCAGCACGCGATGGCCGTACGCGACCCAGGCCTGGAACTCCTGCACGGCCTTCAGGCCGTCACGGTCATAGTCCGTGGCTCCGTCGGTCGGGTCGAGCGGGTTCGGGTAGGGCCGTTTGCCCGGGTAGGGCAGCGCGTTGCCGTTCAGATCGAGGGCGGAGTAGTACTCCCAGGCGTCCTCGTTGCCGTCGCCGTCGGTGTCCTGCTTGCAGTGGTCGGTGCCGATCGCCAGCTCGGTGTCGTCGGTCAGGAGATCGTTGTCGTCGTCGGTGTCGGTCGCATCGGGCGTCCCGTCGCCGTCGCAATCCGGAGGAGGTGGCGGCGGCGGGGCAGGCGGCTTCGGCGCCGGGGTCGAGGCCGAGAGGATCATGGGCGAGTCCGACAGAGAGGTGTACGGCCCGAACGTCTTGGCGATGACCCGCAGCCTGAAGCGCGTTGCAACCTTGGCGCCCGCCGAGTCCGTTGCGAGGAAGTTCTCGACGCTCGACGGCACCACGACCTCGATGCGCTTCGTGGTAGCGCTCTTTGGCTTCGCCAGGACGGTCTTCTTGTCGCTGGCGCGTGAGAAGTAGATGCGGTTGTTCTTCGATCCCTTCCTGAAGTTCTTGCCCTTCAGGACGAGGCTCTCACCCACACGCACCTGGTCCGGTGATACCGAGTTGATGACGGGCTTGCGGCCCGCAGCGCTCGCGTTGCCGGCCGGCACGGCCAGCAGAAGAACGGCTAGGCAACAAACCAGTGAGCGCCGCATGGCGACAATGATCGGCAGCTTGCAGCCATGCCTTTAGGGCCGGGCCCGCCCAATCGGGACTAGAGCCGCCGCAGCTCAACGCGCCTGTCCAGGTCCTCGACCACCGCGCGCGATCCCGTGCCAAGGCCGTGGCGCAGGAAATTCGCCGCCCCCGCCGCCGCCGCGAGGCGCAGCGCGTCCTCGAACTCCATCCCGCGCGCGAGCGCGGCCGCGAGCGCGCCGACCATCGAGTCGCCGCTTCCCTCGGCGGCGCCCTTTTCGAATACGGGCGGAACCAGCTCCCAGGCGCTGCCGTCGTTCTTCAGCACGAGCACCGGGTCGGGGCCCCGCGTCGCGATCACTGCTCCGGCACCGTGCTCGATCACCTGTTCCGCGGCCGCGCGAAAGCGGGCGGGTTCGCGCGTGTCCTCGCCGGTGAACTGGGCGAGCTGCCAATCGTCGGCCTTGACGACGTCCGGTCCGCCCTCGAGCGCTCCGTCGAGCCGCGGCGGCGAGAGGTCCACGATCACCGTCGTCCCATGGGCGCGCACGTCCTTCACGAGCCGCCCGTAGATCTCGGTGGGAAGCGAATCGGAGGGAACGGGCCCGCAGCACACGAGCACCCTGCTGTTGAGCGCCGAGGCGGTCGTGACGGAAAAGAGGTCGTCGATCTCGTGGCGCGTGGGGGAATCGCTCCAGGCGTGGGCGATCATCTCCCGCTCGCCGCTGCGGCGGTCGATTACCCAGGAGCCGCTCGCGACCGTGGTCTCGACCAGGCGCGTCTCGCCGGGCAGCTCGTCGAGCAGCGGCCTCACGAGCTTTCCGGTCTCGCCGCCGCAGAAGCCGCACAGGATCGGGTACCCGCCCATCTCCCCCGCCATGCGTGCGACCCACACGCCCTGCCCGCCCGGATGCACGTGGATGTCGTCCTCATCGGAGCCGCGCCGCTCGATCGTGATTCCGAGGATCGGATGCGGGCCGAAGACGGTGACGCGCGGGAGGTCCTCCGGTGGAGAGGGCTGTGCCACGCCGCGCGATGCTAGATCATTGGGTTTCCATGGCTGCCGTCACCGACCTCGAGCTTCCGCACTTCGACTACACGAACCCCGATCTGCGCGGCGACCGTTTTCACGAGACGATGTTGGAGCTTCGGGCCCAGTCGTGGATTGCGCGCTCCGACTATGGATTCGTGGTGCTCGACCGCGAGGCGGCCAACTTCTTCCTCAAGAGCAAGAGCGCCGAATTCCCGGGCGTCAAGATGTTCGAGCTGCTGGGCATCACCGATGGACCGCTCCACGAGTCGCTCAGCAAGAACATCATCACGCTGAACGGCGACCAGCACCGGCGCCTGCGGGCGCTCGTGCACGACGAGTTCACGCCGAAGGCGGCCGACCGCTACCGGCCCGCGATGCGCGAGTTCCTCGAGAAGCTGTTCGAGCCGATCGCCGACGCCGGCCGGTGCGACTTCGTCACGGCGTTCGCAAAGCCGTACCCGGCCCTGATGATCGCGACCGTCGTGGGGGCGCCGCTCGAGGACGCCCCCCGCCTGCATGAGCTGTCGAACCTGCTCCAGAGCCAGTTCGACGCGATCGCTTTGATGACGCGACGCGAGGAGCTCGAGCGGGCGGCGCTCGAGTTCGACGAGTATGCACGTGCGCTCGTGGAGGAACGCCGCGCCGAGCCGCGCGACGACCTCGTCTCGCGACTGGTGCAGGTCGAGCGCGAGGGCGACCGCCTGTCGGCGGAAGAGTGCGTCCACCTCGTGCTCGACGTGATGAACGGCGGCATCGACACCACGCAGAGCCAGCTCGCGCACGGCATCCGCCTGCTCGCCGACCACCCGGATCAGTGGCAAAAGCTGGGCGAAGACCCCTCGCTCGCGCCCGCCGCGGCCGAGGAGGCGCTGCGTTTCGAGCCGGTCGCGCCGTTCACGAGCCGGGTGCTCCAGGAGGGCGTCGAGTTCCGCGGCGTCGAGTTCCCGGCGGGCTCGGTCGTGTTCGCGTCGGCCTGGAACGCGAACCGGGAGGCGACGGGCGACGAGCATCCCAAGGAGTTCGACATCACCGCCCCACGCGGTTCCGCGAAGTCGCTCACCTTCGGCGCGGGCGCGCACTTCTGCCTCGGCTCGAATCTGGCCCGGGCGGAGCTCCAGGAGGGCCTCGCCTTCCTCGGGCGCAACATGCCCGGGCTCGAGCTCGACGGCGAGCCGCGCTACGGAACGATCACGGGCCTCTACGGGATGGAGTCGCTGCCCATCCGCTGGGCGGCCTGACGGGACCTTCGCGCTTCGCGTATTCTTTGCCGCGCTCTGTAGCGGTCGCCTGGGGAGGGACATGCGTCGGGGAACGGGGTTCATTGTTCTTGTCATAGCCGTCGCGGCGATCGCCGCGACGATCGGCACGCGTGCGGGCGGGCACGACCGCGCCGAGGCCGCTTCGGATCCACCTTCCACCGGTGCGCTCCAGGCCACGATCCGCCGGACCACCCACGGGATCCCGCACATCCTCGCTTCCAACTTTGCGGGGCTCGGCTACGGCTACGGCTACGCGTTCGCCCAGGACAACATCTGCGTGCTCGCCGACACGTACGTGACCGTCAACGGACAGCGCTCGCGCTACTTCGGCCCCGACGCGTCGTACACGGTGGGCGGCAACGGATCCGTCAACAACAACCTCAACAGCGACTTCTTCTACCAGCGGATCATCGACAACGGCACGATCGAGAACCTGCTCTCCCTCGCTCCTCCGCGCGGGCCCCGGCCCGAGATCAAGGAGGGCGTGCGCGGCTTCGTCGCCGGCTACAACCGCTATCTGCGCGACACCGGCGTCGACAACATCTCCGACCCTGCTTGCCGTGGGAAGCCGTGGGTCCGCCCCATCACCGAGATGGACGCCTACCGGCGCTTCTACCAGCTCGGGCTGATCGCCAGCCAGGGCGTCGCGATCGACGGCATCGGCTCGGCGCAGCCGCCGCCCGGCGCAGCCTCGCAGCCGACAAGCGCCGAGCAGGCGCAGATGACCGCCGAGCTGAAGCAGAAGCTGCCACTCGGCGGCATCGGATCGAACGCGATCGGGCTGGGCAAGGACGCGACCGACAACGGGCGCGGCATGATGCTCGGCAACCCGCACTTCCCCTGGGACGGGTCCGAGCGCTTCTACGAGGCGCAGCTCACGATCCCCGGCGTGGTAAACGCCGAGGGGGGAAGCCTCTTCGGCGTGCCCCTCGTGTTGATCGGGCACACCGACAACCTCGCCTGGAGCCACACGGTCTCGACGGCCTTCCGCTTCACGCCGTTCGAGGAGACGCTCGTGGCGGGCTCGCCGACCACTTATCTCTACGACGGGCAGCCACGCGCGATGAAGGCGGAGGACGTGACCGTCACGGTGAAGAACCCGGACGGAACGCTGTCGCAGCGCACACGCACGCTCTATTCGACCCATCATGGGCCGATCTTCAACTCGCTACTGGGCCTGGACCTGTTCCCATGGACGCCCACGAAGGCGTTCTCGATGGGCGACGCCAACGCGAGCAACTTCCGCTACCTGAACCACTTCCTCGAGGTCAACCTGGCTCAGAGCGTCGACGAGTTGAACGACATCCTCCACCGCAACCAGGGCATCCCGTGGGTCAACACGCTCGCGGCGGACTCGTCCGGCAAGGCCTTCTACGCCGACATATCGGTTACGCCCAATGTGCCCAACGCGAAGGCGCAGGTCTGCAACACGCAGGTCGGGCAGGGGACTTTCGCGGCCCTCGGCCTGCCGGTGCTCGACGGTTCCCGTTCGAGCTGCGAATGGGACACCGATCCGGACGCGGTCGAACCCGGCATCTTCGGGCCGTCCAACATGCCAAGCATGTTCCGCGACGACTATGTCGAGAACTCGAACGACAGCTACTGGCTCACGAACCCGGCCCAGCCGCTCGAGGGCTACGCCCGCATCATCGGCGACGAGCGCACCGAGCGCGCGCTGCGAACACGCTCGGGCCTCGTGATGATCGAGGAGCGCCTGGCAGGCACGGACGGGCGGCCGGGCAACCGCTTCACGCTCCAGCAGCTCCAGGACACGGTGTTCATGAACCGGCAGTACGCGGGCGAGCTGTGGCGCGACGAGCTCGCGAGCTTCTGCGAGGCCAAGCCGGTCATGACGGGCACGAGTGGTCCTGTCGACGTGAGCGCCGCCTGCCCGGTGCTACGGGCCTGGGATCTCCACGACAACCTCGACTCGAGCGGCGCGATTCTCTTCCGCCGGTTTGCGAGCCGGGCGCTGGGCGCGGTGCCCGTCACGGGCACGCCCGGTCTCTTCACTACCCAGTTCGACGAGCACGACCCGGTGCACACACCGCGCGGGCTCAACATCGCCAATCCCGCCGTCGAGCAGTCGTTCGCGGATGCCGTGAGTGACCTGCGCAGCTCGAACATCCCGCTCGACGCCAAGCTCCGCGACTACCAGTTCGAGCAACGAGGCTCGGAGAAGATCCCGATCCACGGCGGGCCAGGCGGGGTGAGCATCTTCAACGCGATCAACGTCGGTTGGGTACCCGGGCAGGGCTACCCCAACGTGCCGCACGGCTCGAGCTACGTGTACACGGCCCAGTTCACCGGCGAGGATTGCCCGGTCGACACCCGCTCGATTCTCACGTACTCGCTCTCGACGAACCCGAACTCGCCGTACTTCGCCGACCAGACCCGCATGTTCTCCAACAAGCAGTGGGTCGACGAGGCCTACTGCGAGAGCGAGATCGCGGCCGACCCGAACCTGCAGACGACCACGATCTCGGACGGCTACCCGCATCCGCGCGGCGCGACCCCTCTGCGCGTTCCGCTCGTCCCGGCGTTCAGGCAGTGCACGTCGCCGAACCGTAACCACGGTGCGCCGCTTTCGTATCCCTCGTGCCGCCCACCGGCACAGGTCTCGCAGGACCTCACCGTGGGCACGCCGGACGCAAACGGACAGCCCGCCGCGTCGGCGGGCGCGGTCGTGTTCCACGTGGCCAGCTGCCCGCCCTGCGCCAATCCGCTGCCGCCCGACGTCAAGATCGACGCGTCTTTGACGGACGTGCGCAACCGCGTGGGCCTCGGTGACTACACCGGCCAGCTCCAGGGCCAGTTCACGCTGCGGATCACGGACCGCTACAACGCAGCCTCCCCCGGCGATCCCCAGACCGATCCGGCGACCGTCGTGGACACGCCGTTCAAGTTCGCTGTCCCCTGTACCGCGACGAGCGGCCCCCCCGGCGGCACGTGCCAGGTCAACACGACCGCGAACGCGCTCGCGCCTGGATCGGTGCGCGACGGCGACCGGGCGATCTGGGAGCTGGGGCCGATCGGACTGTACGACTCGAGCGGTGGCTTGTTCGCCACCCAGGGAGTCTTCGTTCCCTAGGCCTTCAGAAAAGCTGGCCGGGACGCCGAAATGTGCGCGATACTCGCGCCAATGGATTCGCGTTCGTGGGTCGCGCTAGTCGTACTGCTGGTTCTTCTCGTGCCTGCTTCGGCCGCAGGCGAGGTGATCCAGCCGTCTGGTTACCTGAAAGCCGAACGGGCCGACGACACTCGGCCCAAGCCCGCTCCTGCCTCCCGAGGGATACGTGCACCCGTCGTTCCCGACCGCGCCCTGCTCGGCCGTGAGAAGGCAGCGGCGGCGCACGAGCGCGCGCCCGCGAGCGGCGGCGGCGGGGACATCGCGCCGACCGCAGTCGTTGCCGGGGGGCTGAACCAGCCGGGCCTCCGCGCGACCGACAACACCATCGCCAATCAAGGGACGCCGCCCGACACGACCGGCGCGATCGGCCTGCAGCACTACGTCGAGTTCGTGAATCGGAAGGTGGCGGTCTACAGCCGAACCAATCTGCAGCTCTTGAGCTCGCGGGATTTGGATGCGTTCGTCGGCCGGTCCGGCCAGTCCGTCTTCGATCCCCAGATCCAGTGGGATCAGCAAGCCGGCCGGTGGCTCTACGTAGCCGCGAACGTGGACGGGGCCGGGCGCAACTTCCTCGACTTCGGTTGGTCGAAGACATCGGACCCCCAGGATCTCGTGGGCGGTTGGTGCCGGTTCGCGGCGTCGACCGACGCCGGCGGGCAGAGGTACCTGGAGGACTACCCGAAGCTCGGCCACGACGACGTCCACATCCTGATCGGGAGCAACTCGACTCGCGGCAACTTCTTCTTCACCGCGCATGTCTATTCGATGCCGAAGCCGGCGAACGGGGACACGAGCTGTACCCCTCCATCGGCGATCTCCACGTTCGGCTCGCCGGGCAACCCTCTTACGACTTCGGACGGCGACCCGGCCTTTACGCCCGTTCCGGCCAACACAGCGAACAGCCAGGCGGCGGGCTACGTGGTCGCCGCCGATGCGCCGTATTTCGTGCCGAGTCTGAGCCAGGTGATGGCCTGGCACGTGGGCGGCGGCGGCGCATCGCCGGCGCTGATCGCGGACGGGAACATGAGCGTCACCCCATTCGACGTGCCGGCAAACGTGCCGCAGCCGAGCACGGGGAACGTGCTCGACTCCAGCGACACCCGCCTCACTCAGGCCGTTGCCCACGCGGACCCTCAGGCGGGAGGCGCGGAGGCGGTGTGGACGCAGCACACCGTCGATGGGCCGGGCGGCCGGTCGGTCGTGCGCTGGTACGAGCTCCTGCCCGTGTCGCTCACGGTTCAGCAGCAGGGCACGATTCAAGACACAAGCCGGTTCGTCTTCAACGGCGCGATCTCACCGGCCTACAACGGCACGACGGCAGCGATCAACTACAACACCGGCAGCTCGACACAGCTCGTGGAAATCCGTGCCCAGTCGCGAATCCGCTCGACGCCCCTGAGCCAGATGACCGGGGAGATCGTGCTCGGCACGAGCAACGCGATCAACCAGGACTTCAGCTGCACGCCTTGCCGCTGGGGCGACTACGCAGGCGCGAGCCCGGATCCGATCGACCAACAGGCGATCTGGGGATCGAACCAGTTGAACGGCCCGCTCACGTCCGATCCCGCCTGGCTGACTCGCAACTTCCAGGTCAAGGACGCACACGACGGTTACATCCGGCCGCGTGGCGCGACGCCTTTCCGGGTCTCGCTCGTGCCGGCTTACGCTCCATGCATCTCTCCGAACCGCACGCACGGCGCACCGCTCGCCGACGGGTCGTGCACGCCGCCGGATCTTTCCTCGAGCTTCCTCACGGTGGGCACTCCCGACTCGAACGGCGCCGCAGCGCAGGCGATGGCGTACCTGCGAATGACTGCAGTCGTGGGCGATCCCTTGACGACGCTCGACGAGGCCGATGCCAACCTGACCGCGTCGTCGACCGATGTGCGCCTGCGCACGGGGCTCGCCGACTACACGGGCGAGCTGGAGGCGCGAGTGGTGCTGAGGATCACGGACAGGAACTCCGGGCCCGCCGAGGACGAGCCTGCAACCGGCGTGGACTACCTGCTTCGGTTTGCAGTGCCGTGCGAGGCAACGACGAGCACGTCGATCGGCGCGACCTGCTCGGTCGACACGACCGCCGACGCACTCGCGCCCGGATCGGTGAAAGAGGGTACGCGGACGATCTGGGAGCTCGGCCAGGCCCAGCTCTTCGACGGTGGCTCGGACGGCCTCGCCTCCACGACCGCGGGCAACACGCTCTTCGAGACCGAGGGCGTCTTCGTTCCTTAGAGCGCCTTAGCCCTCTCAGCCTTCGACCGACACGCGCGCGCCGGCGCGAACACCGTGCCGCGCCGCCCAGCCGGCGGGAACCTCGAGCACCCGATCGGCGGGGCGGTCGGAGGGATAGAGGGGCAGGTCGCCCCGCGGCACCGGGACGTCGCGCTCGATGCCGGTGACGCGGCCGCGCTCGATCCAGATGATGTCGATCGGGAACCGCACGCCTTTCATCCAGAAGGTGCGCCGCCGGCGGTCCGGATAGACGAACAGCAGTCCCCGATCCTCGGGAAGGCTCTCGCGTCCCGCGAGCCCCTGCTCGCGGGCCGCGTCGTCGGCCGCGACCTCGGCACGCACTTCCGCCCCGTCGAGACGGACCCCGACGGTCCCCGGCCCGTCCCCCCCTGACGAGGACCCGCAGGCCGCCAGCGCCAGCGCGGCGACCGTGAGCAGGCCCAGGGTCGCGGTGAAGCGTTCGGGCGGCACAGCGCCCACGTTATAGCCTGCCGGTGTGCCGTTCGACGGCCTCGACACAGGCGCGGCGCGTGACTTCGCCGAGCGCTGGCTGCCGGCCTGGACCGGCAACGACCCCGAGCGCCTTGCGTCCTTCTACACCGAGGACGCGTTCTACAGCGACCCGGCGCTCCCGGAAGGGGTGCAGGGGCGCGAGGCGATCACCTCTTACTTCCGGAAGCTGCTCGGTCGCAACCCGGACTGGGTCTGGGAGCACGAAGGCTCGATTCCGCTCGCCGGCGGGTTCGTCAACCGGTGGCGGGCGACGATCCCGGCGGGCGACTCGCAGATCGTCTGCCGTGGCGTCTGCACCGTGCAGCTGCGGGACGGCCTGATCGAGCGCAACGAGGTGTTCTTCGACCGGTCGACGCTGCTCCAAGCGTTGAGAGGATAGGGTCCGCACGATGGCGCGCGACCTCAAGCTCGGCCTCAATACCGGGTACTGGAGCGCCGGCCCGCCGCCGGGCGTGGAAGAGGCGGTGGCCGAGGCGGACCGGCTCGGGTTCGACTCGATCTGGACCGCGGAGGCCTACGGGTCCGACGTGTTGACGCCCCTCGCCTGGTGGGGGGCGAACACCGAGAACGTGCGGCTCGGCACCGCGATCATGCAGATGTCGGCGCGCCAGCCCGCCGCCGCCGCGATGGCCGCGATGACGATGGACCATCTCTCGGGCGGGCGTTTCATCCTCGGCGTCGGCGTGTCCGGGCCGCAGGTCGTCGAGGGCTGGTACGGCCGGCCCTTCGAAAAGCCGCTCGCACGCACGAGGGAATACGTCCAGGTCGTCCGCGACATCGTGGCGCGGAAGGAGCGCGTGACCAACGACGGGCCCCATTATCCCCTCCCCTATCCGAACGGCACCGGTCTCGGGAAGCCGCTCAGGTCGACGATCCACCCGGTCCGCGACGAGATCCCGATCTTTCTCGGCGCCGAGGGACCGAAGAACGTCGCGCTCGCGGCGGAGATCTGCGACGGCTGGCTGGCACTCTTCTTCAGCCCCCGCAACCAGGACTTCTACCGCGACGCGCTCGCAGAGGGGTTCGCGCGCGAGGGTGCGCGGCATTCCTTCGACGACTTCGAGATCTGCGCGACCGTGCCGGTGATCATCCACGACGACGTCGAGCAGGCGGCCGACTTCCTGCGACCCATGTACGCGCTCTATTTCGGCGGCATGGGTGCCCGCAAAGCCAACTTCCACCACGACGTGGCCGTGCGTCTCGGCTACGAGACCGAGGCGAAGAAGGTCCAGGACCTCTACCTCGACGGCAAGAAGGAACAGGCGGCGGCGGCGATCCCGACCCGGCTGGTCGAAGACCTCGCGCTGATCGGTCCCGAGGACAAGATCCGCGACGAGCTCGAGGGCTGGCGCGAGTCGATTGCGACCACGATGCTGGTGGCGGGGGACGCCGCCCAGCTCCGCCGCATCGCGGACCTCGTGCACGGCTGATCGCAAGCGCTTCGGTGTGCGCCCCACGGTCGTAATCAGCCGCTGCATCGACTTCGACTCCTGCCGCTACAACGGCCAGGTGATCCGCGCGAGCCTGCGCGAGGAGCTCGAGCCGTTCGTCGACTTGCGGCCGATCTGCCCCGAGCTCGAGATCGGGCTGGGCGTGCCGCGCGACCCGGTGAGGCTGGTTCGCCGTGCCGGCGGGGTGCACATGGTGCAGCCATCCACCGGCCGCGACCTGACGCAGGCGATGGACTCGTTCTCGTCCCGGTTCCTGGGCGGACTCGACGACGTGGACGGCTTCATCCTGAAGAGCCGCTCTCCCTCGTGCGCGATCCGCGACGGCAAGGTCTTCCACTCCGAGGACGAGGGCGCCGGCCACGACCCCGGTCCGGGTCTTTTCACCGCCCGGGTGCTGGAGCGCTTCCGGGAGGCCGCCGTCGAGGACGAGGGCCGCCTCGACGACGAGCGGCTCCGAACCCACTTCCTGACGAAGCTCTTCACGCTCGCTTCCTTCAGGCGAGTCGCGGCGGACGGCGTTCGGCAGGCTCTCGTGGAGTTCCAGGCCACGCACAAGCTCCTGCTGATGGCCTACGACGAAGCACGGATGCGGCGTCTCGGGAGCCTCGTCGCCGACGCGCCGAACCGGCTCTCGCCGCAGCTCCTTGCCGGCTACAAGCGCGAGCTTGCGGCCGCGCTGGCCGGGCCACCGCGGCCGTCCGCGAATGTGAACGTCCTGATGCACGCATTGGGCCACGTCTCCAAAGCAAATTCCGCCGATCGCCTGAAGCCCGGCGAGCGGCGCCATTTCCTCGACATGCTCGACGACTACCGAGCTCGCCGGCTGCCGCTGAGCGCGCCGCTTGGAGTGTTGGGCTCGTGGGCGGAGCGTTTCGAGGTCGCATATCTCCAGGGCCAGACCCTCTTCGCGCCGTATCCGAAGGCGCTCGTACGGGTGGAGCGCACGCGGAAGCGCGAGCGGGTCGAAAAGGCGCTTCGTTAAGCTCACGACGCTGGAACGCACCACTAGACCGAGGAGAACCCATGCCCGAACCCGTGATCGTCGACGCAGTCCGCACCCCGATCGGGCGCGCCTTCAAGGGCTCGCTCGCGGCCCTTCGGCCGGACGAGACCGGGGCCTACGTGCTCGATGCGCTGCTCGAGCGCAACCCGGATGTGGCGCCGGACACCGTCGAGGAGGTCATCGCCGGGTGCGGCCTCCCGCAGGGACTCCAGGCCTTCAACATCGGCCGCATCATGGTGCTGCTGTCCGACAAGCTGCCGGACTCCGTGAACGGCGTCACGGTCTCGCGCTACTGCGCTTCCAGCCTCGATGCGATCAGACACGCGGCGAATGCGGTGCGCGCGGGCGAGGGCGACACGTACATCGCCGGGGGCGTCGAGTTCGTGAGCCGCTACAACGAGCGCCAGGAGGCGGCGGGCGTCGCCGACCAGAACGAGAACCTGCAGGGCAAGAACGGCCAACCAGACGCCTATATCGCGATGGGCTTGACCGCGGAGAACGTCGCCGACAAATGGGAAGTCAGCCGGTCGGACATGGACAAGTACGCCCAGCGCTCACAGGAGCTGGCGGTGCAGTCGCAGGAATCCGGCTTCTTCGACCGGGAGATCGTCCCGGTGAAGCTGGCCGACGGCACCGAGGTCGCCAGGGACGACGGCCCGCGCGCGGACTCCACGCTCGAGAAGCTCTCCCAGCTAAAGCCGGCCTTTCGCGAGGACGGCAAGGTCACGGCCGGGAACTCGTGCCCCCTGAACGACGGCGCCGCCGCCGTGCTGATCATGTCGGACGCGAAGGTGAAGGAGCTCGGCCTGCAGCCGCGCGCCCGGATCGTCGCCGCGGCCACGGCGGCGCTCGAGCCCGAGCTCATGGGCGTGGCTCCGATCGGGGCGATCAAGAAGGTGCTCGAGCGCGCGGGCATGAAGATCGGCGACGTGGACGTGGTCGAGCTGAACGAGGCCTTCGCGGCCCAGGTGATCCCGATCATGGCGGAGTGCGACATCCCGCTCGAGAAGCTCAATCCGCACGGCGGCGCGATCGCGCTCGGTCACCCCTTCGGCATGACGGGCGCGCGCATCATGACGACGCTCCTGAACGACCTCGAGACCGACGACAAGACGATCGGGATCGAGACCATGTGCGTCGCCGGCGGCCAGGGACAGGCGATGGTCGTCGAGCGGCTGAGCTGAGCCACCACCTGAGCCGTGCAGCCCGTAGTGCGCTAGTCGGGCGTGATCGTGTAGTCGGGGTTGAGTGACGCGTTCGCGCCGGTCGGCGCCTGCGTCTGCACCGCGACCGGGTCCCCCAGCTCCGCCACGTCCCTCATGAACGTCCAACCGCCGGACACGTTCCTGACCTCGCCGTCGTTCCCGAACTCGGGATCGGTCGCGGGGACTACCGCGATCACGGCACACCGCTTCGACTGGGGCAGCTCGAAGACCCAGAGCCTGCGCACACCGTGGTGCGTGTAGATGTGGTACCCGAACAGCGCCCGGTTCTGCTCGTCGGCGTTCCAGAGATCGGCACACCGCTCGAGCGCGCTCACCGGCCCGGATCCGTCGCCGGACGAGGGCGGCGCGCCGCCGGACGAGGGCGGCGAGCCGCCGCCGGTTTCGATCTCCACGTCCAGCCGGAAGCGAATCCGCCTACCCGCCTTCCCGCGACGCGGGTACTTCCGGCAGCTCCACGTGAGGCTGGCCAGCCTGCAGCCCCAGCGGCCGCTGTGGAGCCTCGGCTCCGGAATGCCGTCGACGCCTTTGCGGAGCAGCGCGCGAAGCTTTGTGCGCGTGTAGACGCAGCCGTATTGGGTGCGAATGTTCGTCACCTTGCCCGTGCGCGTCCGCAGCTTTGGGCAGGCGTGAAACACTCGCGCGGCGGTAGCCGGCGGGACGCCGTTCAGCAGTGCAAACAACGCGGCTGCTGCGATCAGCACCGGCACCTTCCGCATTGGCCCAGGCTATCCCTCAGGCGACGGTGGACGCAACCTTGGGCTGCGCGGCCGACGACCGAGGGCGCTCGGTCACGACCACGCGTGCGCCCCTGGCCGGCACGAGCGTCACGTTCTGGAGCCGGATGCGCTCCGGTCTCGGGTCCGGCGCGTGGACCGAGACATGCTGGAGCACCTCGCGGAGCACCGCTTTCATCTCCATCGTCGCGAAC
>JBKOZI010000073.1:0-11553 GCA_046725795.1 Actinomycetota bacterium | reverse complement strand
CCGTCAGCCCGAGCCCTCGTACTCGGCAACGGCTTGAGTCTCCGGCCGTGTTGTGGTAGATCGCACGGCAGGTTCCCAAGATCATGGCCTCTGCGCGGCAAACGCCGGTGTCAAGGATCGCAAGCCAACTCGGCGGACGCCCAGAGCTCAGCAGCTACGCAGCGAAGATCGTCCTGGTGGCGGGCGCCTACTTCGCCACCGCCAAGCTGGGCCTCCAGCTTGCGTCCGCTCACCCCAGCATCACTGCGGTGTGGCCGCCGACGGGGATCGCCTTGGCGGCGCTCCTGATCTGGGGGTATCGCCTCTGGCCTGGCGTTGCGCTCGGTGCGGCCCTCGCCAATTCGTTTACCGGGGATGCGCCACCGGTAGCGGTGGTCGGGATCACGATCGGCAACACGCTCGAGGCGCTGGTCGGGGCGTACCTTCTTCGCCTGGCACGCTTCAGGCCGTCGCTCGACGGGGTGCGGGACGTGCTGGCGCTTGTGGTGCTCGCGGCCGGCGTCAGCACCATGGTCAGCGCGACCCTCGGCGTGACGAGCCTTTGGATCGGCGATCAGATTGAAACGACCGGCGAGCTGCCCTCAGCCTGGCGCGTGTGGTGGCTCGGAGACATGGCAGGCGATTTACTCGTGGCACCCTTCCTGCTGGTGCTCGCGAGCAGCCCACGTCTGAGCCTCCGCCCGGCCAGGCTCGTCGAGGCCGGCACGATCCTGTGCACAGTTGTGGGGGTCAGCCTGCTCACATTCTCCCGGGACTCTCCTCTCACCTATCTCATATTTCCGCCGCTCATCTGGGCGGCGCTCCGGTTCCGGCAGCTTGGGGCGACGCTCTCGAGCCTGATCGTCGCGACCATCGCGGTCCTTTTCGTCGAGCAAGACCTCGGCCCGTTTGCGCGTAGCTCACTGGACGACAGCCTCCTTCTTTCGCAGACATTCATGGGGGTGGCGGGCACCACCGCTCTGCTGCTGGCGGCGATCACGAGCGAGCGGAGGCAGGCCGCACGGGACCTTCGGCGAGCGCGCGATCGGCTGGAGGAGAAGGTGGAAGAGCGCACGGCCGAGGTGGAGCACTCCCACAGGGAGCTAGAGCTTCAAGCGCTGATCGCGCGCAACATGGCAGAAGGCGTCTGTCTGATCAGGGCCGCCGATTCCGCGATCGTCTACACGAACCCGGAGTTCGACCGGATGTTCGGCTACAGCTCAGGAGAGTTGAACGGGAAGCATGTCGCAACCCTCAACTTCCAGGATGGACGCCTCGCCTCTACGGCGGTGGCGCGCGGGATAGCCGAGCAGCTGGAGCGTTCAGGCGACGCCACCTACGAGGTCCTGAACAAGAGAAGGGACGGCACGCCCTTCTGGTGCCGGGCGCACACGTCTTCCTTCGACCACCCCGAATACGGGAAGGTCTGGGTGGCCGTTCACGAGGACATCACGGAGCGCAAGCGAGCCGATGTGCTGGAAAGGAGCTTCGTTCCCGAGCGGCTCCCCGAGGTACCGGGAATAGAGCTCGCCGCCCGCTTCATACCGGGCGGCGCTGGGGTCGAGGTGGGAGGAGACTGGTATGACGTGCTCGAAGCCGACGACGGGAGCATCGGGCTGGTGATCGGCGACGTAGCCGGGCGCGGCGTCCAGGCGGCGGCCGTCATGTCGCAGCTACGCAACGCGTTGCGCGCCTACGCTTTCGAGTCACATCCCCCGGCCATCGCGCTAGAGCGCCTGAACAGGCTCGCTTGGACTATGGACGGCAGCGTCATGGCCACCCTCGTCTATCTCGTCTTCGACCCGACCTCCGGTCTCGTTCGTCTCGCCAACGCCGGCCACCTGCCTCCGCTGCACGCGAGACCGGACGGGTCAACCCAGTATCTGGAGAAGGGACGCTCGCTTCCCGTCGGAGTCCAGCCGGCTACCACCTACAGCGAGGCCGAGTACCCGGTCGACGCGGGTTCGACGCTCGTGCTCTACACGGACGGGCTGGTCGAAAGGCGTGGCAGGTTGATCGACGACGGCCTGACACGCCTTGCCCGGTGCTTGAGCATGCGGCACGACGGCCTGGAGGATCTCTGCGACCGCGTCCTCGAAACACTGAATCCGAGCGGAGAGGACGACGTAGCCCTGCTCGCGCTCGAGCCGCTCCAGCTCGCACCGGGGCGCCTGAAGCTCACGATGCCGGCCGAGCCCCCGATGCTGGGCTCATTTCGTCGCGCTCTTCGACGCTGGCTGAGTGAGTGCGGGGCGAGCGACGAAGAGAGCCGCGAGATCGTCCTTGCCTCCAACGAGGCGTTCGCAAACGCGATCGAGCACGCATATGGTCCCGCCGACGGCTCGGTTGAGATCGATGCACAGCTGTCGGATCATGAGATCACTATCACCGTCCGCGACTACGGTCGCTGGCGAGAGCCACGGGGAACCAACCGGGGACGTGGATTGACACTCATGGAGGCGGTCATGGACTTCGTGAGCGTGGTCAAGACCCAGGAGGGAACCGAGGTTCGGATGGTCCGAATGCTGAAGGGGTTGTGAGATGGCGCCGCTCGAGGAACTTAGATTCGAGCCCCTCGGCGACGTTCTACTGGCGCGGGTCAGAGGTGAGGTGGACCTCTCCAATGCGCCGTTGGTGAGGGAGCAGCTTCTCGATGCGATTCCCAACACGGCTAAGGCGCTGGTGCTCGACCTATCGGATACCGACTATCTCGACAGCTCGGGCGTGCGACTCATCTTCGAGCTGGCCGAGCGTCTGGGGAGGCGAGGACAAGAGCTCGAGCTCGTCGTGCCGGACGCTTCCGCGGTCATGCGCGTCCTCGTGCTCACGGAGGTCCACCGAGTCGTGCCGATGGCCACCTCGGTCGAGGCGGCGCTCCATGCCAGATGACAACGGCGTCTTGCCACACTCGATTCCACGGTCGCCGCGAGTCACCCACCTCGCCCTGAGAGCGCGTACGGAACTCAATGCGCGCGCCGCTGCCCACATCGACCCGGCGCCGTAGGCCAGCGGGAGCAGCTCCTCGACCGGGACTCCAGAGATGTGGGCGAAGTTCATCTGATCCGACCTCCCAAGTCGCGGACAGAAGTGGTCGTCGCTCAGTTAGACCGGGCATCGGCCCAGAACTAATCGCGGTGCCCGCCCGAAGTAATCTCAGGCGAGCGATGACTTTCGGTCGCTGACCCGGTCCTCTCTGAGGAGAGGCAAAGCGAATCACGACATGGCTGCGATTCACACAGGCTTGACCTTGCAGGAAGGCGAACTGCTCCAGGCCGCTCGGGCGGGCGACGAAGAGGCCTACCGGCGTCTCGTAGAGCAGCATCGCGGCGAGCTCCACGCCCACTGCTATCGCATGCTCGGCTCGGTTCCGGACGCCGAGGACGCCCTGCAGGACACATTGCTGCGCGCCTGGCGCGGGCTGCCGAGGTTCGAAGTCCGAAGCTCGCTCCGCTCGTGGCTATACAAGATCGCGACAAATGCGTGCCTGGACGTCGTCGCACGGCGACCAAAGCGCGTGCTTCCGTTGGACTACGGACCCCCCGCCGACCCGCACGACGGCATCGGCCAGCCGATCGTCGAGTCCGTGTGGGTCGAGCCCTACCCGGACCGGACTTTTGATCTCGGCGACGGGCTGCTCGGACCCGAAGCGCGTTACGAGCAACGCGAGAGCGTCGAGCTGGCGTTCGTCGCTGCGCTTCAGCACCTACCGGCGCAACAGCGCGCAGTCCTGATCCTGCGCGAGGTGCTCGGCTTCTCGGCCAAAGAGGTCGCCGGCGTGCTCGATTCGACGGTCGCGTCCGTGAACAGCGCGCTCCAGAGAGCGCGCAAGGCGACCGGCGAGCGGATGCCGGACGAGAGCCAACAGGCCACGCTGCGTGCGCTTGGGGACGAGCGCATTCAGGACCTGGTCGAGAGCTACATGCGGGCTTGGGAGGAAGGCGATGTGGACATGATCGTTGCCATGTTGACCGACGATGCGACGCTCGCGATGCCGCCGATGCCGACGTGGTACCAGGGCCGCGACGCGGTCGCCGGCTTCCTGACCGAGATCGCGTTCGCGGGCCAGGAGCGGCGTCGCGAGCTCGTGTCGTTCGCGGGCAAGGAGCGGCGCGTGCGCCTCCTGCCGACGTGGGCGAACGGGCAGCCGGCGTTTGGCGGCTACTACTGGAACGAGGAGACCGGCGCCTACATTCCGAGGGCACTTCAAGTACTGACCCTGCGACAGGCGCGGATCGCGGATATCACGGGCTTCGCAAACCCCGCGGTGCTGCGACCATTCGGCCTGCCGGAGCGGCTGTCGAACGGCGATGAGTCGTAGCAAGGCCAGCGGCGTGACGGTGCTCGAAATCGCCACGCCGCAGGGTCCGGCGAAGGCGCACCTGCACACGGCCGATGACCCGATCGGCGCGCTGATACTCGGTCATGGAGCCGCTGGAGGGGTGACCACCCGTGACCTCGTAGCGGTCACCGACGTCGCCCGCTCGGCACGATTCAGCGTCGCGCTGGTCGAGCAGCCCTATCGCGTTGCCGGACGACGCAGTCCCGCTCCAGCCCACAAGCTCGACGCGGCTTGGACAGCGGTCGTCGAGCAATTGCGCAGCGGCGAGCTTCGCGGCTTGCCACTCGTCGTCGGCGGTCGTTCAGCCGGCGCCCGGGTGGCCTGCCGCACCGCGGCGGACAGCGGCGCGGTGGCCGTGCTCTGCCTGGCGTTTCCGTTGCACGCACCAGGCCGCTCTCCCGCGGCCGCGGCCAAGACCCGCCAACCCGAACTCGACGCCGTGCAAGTGCCGACACTCGTGGTGCAGGGCGCCCGAGACCCGTTCGGCATTCCACTCGCCAGCTCGACCCGCATCGTGGTCACGGTGCCGGGCAACCACAGCCTCACCACCGACCTCGAGGCAGTCGCCGCGGCGGTGCGAGACTGGCTTCCACGCGTCGTGGGATGACCCGGCTCTAGAACTCATCGCTTCGGCTGCCAGAACGCGATCTCGCCGCCCGCGGGCGTGGTCACGACGCTGCGCCAACCCGCCGGGCCTTCGCGGGGCTCGAGCAGGACCGCGGCGCCGAATCGGCGCGCCCGGTCGGTGGCCTCGGCGATCTCGGCGACCTCGACGTAGGGCAGCCACAGCGGGCGCCCGGTGTCGCACTCGACGATGCCGCCGCCGAGCCCGCCGCCCAGCTCGAGCGCCAGGTACGAGCGGCAGCCGGCGTCGATCCGTTCCGGTCGCCAGCCGCAGAGCTCGGTGTAAAAGGTGCGGGCGCGCTGCAGATCGCCCGTGTGCAGCTCCAGATGGACTACGGGGTTGGTGGATGCCGGCGCCATGTTCTGTCTTCTTTGACCCGTGCCAGCCGCGAAACTAATCGACGAAAGCGATTAATCTGGCGCCCTTCCCCTGTCTAACCTCGTGAGGATGGACGCCATCTCCACCAGCTCGACGAGCCAGGAGCACCAGCTGATCGACGCGGCTCGTAGGGGCGACGAGGACGCCTTCCGCCGCCTCATCGAACCCCAGCGGCGTGAGCTTCATGCCCATTGCTACCGCATGCTGGGCTCGGTCCACGATGCCGAGGACGCCCTTCAGGACGCCCTGCTGCGGGCCTGGCGCGGCCTGCCCCGTTTCGAGCGTCGAGGTCTGCGCGCGTGGCTCTACAAGATCGCGACGAATGTCTGCCTCGACGTGATCGCGCGACGGCCCAAGCGTGTGCTTCCGATCGACTACGGCCCGGCTGCCGACCCGCACGACGGGCCCGGCGAGCCGCTCGTCGAGTCGGTGTGGCTCGAGCCCTATCCGGACGAGACACTGGGCCTCGAGGACGGCTTTGCCGCGCCCGAGGCCCGCTTCGAGCAGCGCGAGAGCGTGGAGCTGGCCTTCATCGCGGCGCTCCAGCATCTGCCGCCTAATCAGCGCGCCGTACTGATCCTGCGCGAGGTGCTCGGCTTCTCCGCCCGCGAGGTCGCAGAAACGCTCGAGACGACTGTTGCTTCGGTGAACAGCGCCCTCCAACGCGCCCGCGCGGCAGCCGACGAGCGCCTACCTGAGCAAAGCCAGCAGGCCACCCTGCGCTCGCTCGGGGACGAGAGCCTGCGCGAAATCGTCGACGCATATGTCGACGCCTGGGAGCGTGGTGATGTCGAGGCGGTCGTCGGGATGCTGACCGAGGACGCGGCGTTCGCGATGCCGCCGCTCAAAACCTGGTTCCGCGGTCGCGACGCGATCAGCGTCTTCCTGGCCGGCTGGCCCCTCTCCGGCGAGTGGCGCTGGCGCCCGCTCCAGGTTCGCGCAAATGGGCAGGTCGCGCTCGCCTTCTACAGCTGGGATGCTGAAGCGCAGGCCTACCTTCCGTTCGCGCTCAATGTGCTGACCCTTCGCGGCGCCCGGATCAGCGACGTCACCGCCTTCATCACGCGGTCGACGCAAATTCCGGATCGCGAGGTTCTGGCGCGGTTGCCGGAGCAGCCCGCCGATCCCATGAGGCTGATGGCCGCCTTCGAGCGCTTCGGACTGCCCGAGCGGATGGACTGACCCGACACAAGTCTTCCATTACCGATGAGTTCCGCCGCGCCCGGCGGTCTTAGTTGGAAACCCGACGAACAGGAGGATGGAAATGCCCCAGACCGAGACCAGGACGCACATCACCCAGATGGGGACGGTGATCGTCCCAGTCAGCGACCAGGACCGGGCAATCGAGTTCTACGTCGACAAGCTCGGCTTCGAGAAGCGCGTGGACACCCCCTACGGCGACGGCGATCGCTGGGTGGAGGTGGCGCCGCCGGGCGCGGCGACGACGATCGCGCTCGTTCCCCCGCGCGAGGGGGACCCCACCGGGATCGAAACTCGGGTGGGCTTCACGACCGAGGACGTCGACGCCGACCATGCGAACCTACGGGCCCGTGGAGTCGACGCGGACGAGGCGGTGATGCGCATGGGAGACCCCGTGCCGCCGATGTTCTTCTTCCGTGACCCCGACGGCAACAGGTTCTTGATCGTCGGGCGAGACTGACTACTGCCGCTCTGAGGGTTTCGCACACAAACGGCCCCAAAGAGAGTAGTGTCGGACGTGGCTGGTCCTGCGGCCAGAACGCTCAGCCCCAGCCCGAATGCCACCGACGGCGCAATGTGTCGCCACGAGGCGAGAGGCGGGGGCCACTGGGTTTTGACCGCAGGGCTGGTGCGGTACTTCTTCGGCGTGACCCCACCGGCCCGGTGGCTTCGTCCATCGGTACGTCGAGCGAGTTGGGCGCCTACGTTCGACTCCGGGCCGCGGGAGCTGAAGTAGCAGCTCGGGGGCCTGGCGTCACTGGATCGACGACGAGAGTGGCGAAGGGCGCTCACGAGGTTGGTCCTGACGCGCTTGACCCCCGCTCCCCCGACAGTGGGCGGCGAGATCTGAACAACGGGTGGGGCCCTTCGGCTCCAGGCGATCTACGACGCCGCCCCTCAGCGAGCTACGCGGCGGCGATCGCAGGGGGTCGCGTCGTCTCTTGACCGGAGGCGGCCTCGGCCTCGGCGGCCGACAGGGCGGCCGTCCGCCGGCCCGCCTTGCGCTCCTCGCGGGCGAGCACGAAGGCTGGGATCAGCGCCACTGCCGAGAGCACGAGCGCGTACCAGTACGTGTGCGCGAAGGCCTCAGCCAGCGGATCGGCCACTCTGGCGCGCGCCGCCTCGGGCAACGCGGCGCCCGACACGCCGCCCTGCGCGCCCTCGCCCAGCGACGAGATGATGCGGTTCTGCAAGATCACGATGAGCAATGCGGCGCCGATCGACCCGCCCACGCGCTGGAGCACGTTCAGCGCCGGGGTCGCGCGCGGCACCTGGTTGCGCTTCAGGGTCGCGTAGGCCGCGGCCATCGCCGGCATCAACGAGCCGCCCAGGCCGATGCCGCGCAGCACGAGCGCGGCGCCGATCAGCCAGTAGGACGTGGTCGCGCCGACCTGTGTGAAGATCGCCGTGCCGGCGAGAAGAAAGGTAAGCCCCACGATCGCCACCCGGCCGCCGCCGTAGCGGTCGGTCGCGCGGCCGCCGAGGAATATCCCGATCACGGCGCCGAGGCCCTGCGGGGCGACCAGCAGGCCCGCGATCAGAGGCGATTCGCCGCGTGCGATCTGGTAGTAGAGCGGCAGCAGGATCATCGAGCCGAAGAGGGCGATGCCGGTGAGGAACACGGTCGCCGCCGCTGCCGAGAAGCCGCCCGAACGGAACAGGCCGACGTCCACAATCGGGTAGCGCGCGCGCAAGCCGTAGACGACGAAGGCGGCGATGGCCAGCACTCCGAGGACGAGCGGCAGCCAGGCGCTGAGCGTCGCGAAGGTGCGGTGCGCGCCGTACTCGGATATGCCGAAGACGATTGCGCCTGCCCCCGGTGAGACGAGTGCGAGCCCGCGCCAGTCGAGTGGCGGGAGCTCGTGGCCGTCCGCCGACGCGCGACCGGCGGCGCGCGCGTCGGGCAGCAGCCGGCGCGCCAGCAGCAGGCCGGCGACGCCGACCGGCAGGTTCACGAGGAAGATCCAGCGCCACGACAGGCTTTCGACGATCGCACCACCGACGACAGGACCCAGCACAGGGGCGAGCAGCATCGGTACGCCAACGATGCTCATGACACGGCCCATGCGGCTCGGGCCCGCGGCCTGAGCCAGGGTGATCATCCCGATCGGCATGATCATGCCGCCGGCGAAGCCCTGGAGCACGCGGAAGCCGATCAGCGACTCGGCGCTCCACGCCAGGGCGCACAGGCCGCTGGTCACGACGAACGCTGCAACGGCGGACATCCACACCCGCTTGGGGCCGAAGCGCTCGGCCGCCCACCCGGTCAGCGGGATCGCTGTCGCCAGCGCAAGCAGGTAGCCGGTGCTCACCCACTGGATGGTCGACAGGGGCGCGTGCAGTTCGATCCGCAGGGTCTCCAGCGCGACGTTGACGATCGTCGTGTCGAGGATCGACATGACCGCGCCGATGATCACCACGACCGCTATCCGGCGGACGTCGCGCGGGAGCGCGGCGGCCATTACGCCTTGGCCCCGAAGGGCTGGCGAGCGCCGGCACGGCGTGTCGCGTGCTCCCGCTCGGACTGGAATGTAGAGGCCTCGGCCCCGCGAGGCGGGCGCGGGATGATCGCGGTGGCGATCAAGGCCACCACGGCAGCGATAGCGCTCATCACGAAAGCGTCGGTGAAGCCGCGGTCGGCCGGAAAGCGGCCGCCGAGGATCTGGTTGCCGGCGAGGATCGCCGCAGCGATCTGAGCGCCGACCGACCCGCCGATCGAGCGCATGATCGTGTTGATGCCGGTGGCGACTCCGGTCTGGTCCTGACGCACCGCACCGACGACGAGGTTGGCCATCGCCGCGAAGGCGAGGCCGATGCCAATACCGACCAGGAGTCCGCCGAACGCGATCTCGGCCAGCGTCTCGTGGAAGAGCGCGAGCTCGATGTATGCCAGCGCAGCGAAGGCGCCGCCAAGTGCGAGCGGCAGACGCGAGCCGAAGCGCGAGCCCAGCCAGCCGGACAGCGGTCCGGCTCCGAGCATGACGAGCGCGCTGGGAAGCAGCAGTAGGCCCGCCACCGTGGTCGTCTTGGCGAAGCCGTACCCGGTCACCGCGGGCAGCTCTACGAGCTGAGGGATCAGCACATAGGAGCCGAACATCGCGAAACCGATCGCGAACGCCGTGAGGTTCGTCGACCACACCGCGCGCTGGGACATCAGCTGCATGTCGACCATCGGCTCCGGGGCGCGGCGCTCGAAGGCAATGAAGGCGCTGCCGAGGACCGCAGCCGCGGTGAACAGCCCGAGCACGCCCGTCGAGCCCCAGCCCCATGCGTTGCCCTGCGAGACGCCGAGCAGCAGCGAGGCCAGCGCGAACGAGAGCAACGCGGCCCCGCGCCAGTCGATCTTCGCCTCGACTCGCACCGGCGACTCGGGGACGTAGCGCCAGGTCGCCCAGGCGGCCAGGGCAGTCACCACCAGTGATGACCAGAAGATCCACTGTACGGAGAGGTGGTCGACCATCACGCCGGCCAGCACGAGGCCGAGTCCGCCGCCGATGCCGAAGGTCGCCGAGATCAGCCCGATCGAGGTCGCCACGCGCTCGGGCGGGAACTCGTCCCGGATGATCCCGAAGGCGAGTGGGAAGATCGCACCGCCGGCGCCCTGAATCGCGCGGCCGAGGATGAGCACGCCGATCGACCCGCCGATCGCGGACACGAAGGAGCCCAGGGCGAAGATGCCGAGCGCGGCTAACAGCACCTTCTCCTTGCCGTACATGTCGCCGAGGCGCCCGAGGATCGGCGTCGAGACGCTCGAGGTGAGCAGGAAGGCGGTGAGCATCCACGTCGCGGCCTCCTGGGAGGCACCGAGGTCGTGTTGGATCGCCGGCAGCGCCGGAATGATCATCGTCTGGGCCAGCGCATACGCGATGGCACCCAGGACGAGAATGCCGAGGGTGCGGTTCGGGTGCGCGCGGGCGACGTCTGGGGTCAGTGACGGAGTCACGGGTGCAGGTCGTCGATGGCCGCGGCGAGTGAGTGGAGAAGGCGTGCTGCGGCACGGCGCTCGCTCGGAGACAGGCGGTGGAAGACCTCCTCGCGAGTCTCGACGATGCGTGCCCGCTTGGCGGCGACAAGCTTGCGGCCCTCCGCAGTGAGCGTGACCTCAACGCGGCGGCGGTCGCCCTCCTCCGGGCGAGTGCGCGTGGCAATGCCGCGCCGGACAAGGCCGTTGAGCATACGGCTGGCCGTCGGCGGGGCGACGTCGGCGGCTTCTGCCAGCGCGCACAACGGCAGCGAGCCGCTGCCCGTGGCCAGGGGCTCGAGCAGGTGGAACTGCGACGCACTCAGCTCAGGCACGACGGGAGCCCTGTTGAAGCGGCCTCGCGCGGTGCGCAGCGCGCGCAGGAAATCGTCGAGGCCGGCGGTGAAGGCTTCGACCTCGCCCCTGCGCAAATTGGTCGGGGTCGTCATCTATTTAGCAGGCTAACAAATCCCGCGCGCATTCCGTGGCGCAGCGCCCGATGTCGGAATCCGCTAGACCAAATGGCGCGATGGACGACTTCCGCAAGGCTCGCTGGTACGCGGTGCGCCCCGCCGGCAACCGCAAGCCGGCGACTTACCGCTGCCCACTGTGTGGCGGCCTGCTTCCGGCCTTGAGCGAACACATGCTCGTGCTGCCGGAGGGCGATGCATCGCGTCGCCGCCACGCCCATGCCAAGTGCGTCATGAACGCCCGGCGCGACGGCGGTCTGCCCCTGCGCGAGGAGGTCGAGCCACGTCGTCCCGGCCTGCTGGCCCGTCTGCTGCGCCGCGGATGAGCGACCCTCGCCTCCGCATTACGCAATCAGCCTCCGCCTGAGCCGTCCTTCATCGGTGTGAGCTCGTAATGGAGCGTCCGGTAGCGCATGAGCCGATGCGTGAGCGGGACGAAGAGCCCTTGCAGGATCGGCTGTCGCCGGGCGACGGCTCGCGCGGCGTGCACTGCTTCCTGGTCGTCAAGCAGCCGGCTTCTGGCGCGGATCGCGGAACCCACCGGTTTGCCGCGCACAGTCGATGGAGCGATACGGACGTCGGGGTTGTTGCGCATTCGCTT
>JBKOZI010000072.1:0-6560 GCA_046725795.1 Actinomycetota bacterium | reverse complement strand
ATACTCTGGTTCACCGACCAGTTCCAGTTGCTCTCCGACCTGAGAGGCGCCATGAACGAGCGCGCCCGGAGCTCGCAGGTGGTCGCCGACTTCGTCCGGGAGCTCGACGCGCTCCTGTCGCGGATGCTCTCGAATGCACTCCGCGACCACGTCGCCGCCGAGGAGCTGGCCGTCGCGGTCGAGACCTTCCGGGCGACGGTCGAAGGGACGTTCGTCAAAGGGCTCGACCAGCGGGCGCGGCACAGGGTGCTCACCTTCGCGCTCGCGCGACTGATGGAAAAGGAGGCTCGATGAGCATGCGATACAAGCTCCTCGGCCGAAGCGGCCTGCGCGTCTCGGAGCTGTGCCTGGGGGCGATGACCTTCGGCGACGATGCGGGCGAGGGCTGGGGTGCCTCCAGGGAGGAGAGCCGCCGCATCTTCGATGTCTATATCGAGGCCGGCGGCAACTTCATCGACACGGCCAACAACTACACCGGCGGCAACAGCGAGCGCTATGTGGGAGAGCTGGTGGCCCGTGATCGCGACCGCTTCGTGGTCGCGACGAAATACACGGCTCCCACCCGCCCAGGCGACCCGAACTCGGGCGGCAATCACCGCAAGGCACTGATTCAGTCGCTCGATGCGAGCCTGAAGCGGCTCGGCACCGACTACATCGACCTCTACTGGGTTCACGTCTGGGAATACCTGACCCCGGTCGACGAAGTGATGCGCGCGCTCGACGACATGGTGCAGGCAGGGAAGGTTCTCTACGTCGGGATCTCGGACGCGCCTGCATGGGTGGTCTCGCAGGCGAACACACTCGCCGACTTACGTGGGTGGACGCCGTTCGCCGGCCTGCAGATCGAGTACAGCCTGATCCAGCGCACCGTCGAGCGCGAGCTCGTCCCGATGGCGAACGCGCTCGACCTGGCGGTGCTGGCCTGGGGTCCGCTCGGCCGCGGGCTGCTTACGGGGAAGTACTCCAGGGATGGGAGCACGAGCGCCGAGCACGCACGGCTCTCCGCCGGGGACGCCCGCCTCAGCGAGCGCAACCTCGAGATCGCCGCGGTCGTGAACGAGGTCGCCGCCGAGCTGGGCGCCCGGCCGGCGCAGGTGGCGCTCGCGTGGCTGCGGTCCCGGCCCGGGGTGGTGATTCCGATCGTGGGCGCGCGCACCGCCCCGCAGCTCGAAGAGACGCTCGGCTGCCTCGACCTCGACTTGCCGGATGACGCCCTCCGCCGTCTCGACGAGGCCAGCCGCGTCTCGCTCGGCTTTCCGCACGACTTCGTGACCGGGATGCTGGACCGAGCGTTCGCGACCTTGTCCGGTGGTGACCATAGGTTTCGCGCGACGCCGACTACGTAGGAGGTTCAGTCATGTCCGATTCGCGCTGGGACCGGTGGGGACCGATCGCCGGCATCGTTTTCGTGGTCTTGCTGGTCGTGGGCATCAGCCTTGCTCTAGCCGATCTGCCGGCGGGCGACGACCCCGTTTCGAAGTTCACCTCCTTCTACAACGACAAGGGCAATCGGGCGCAGCTCATCATCGGGAGCTATCTCATGGTGCTCGCGGGGGTGTTCTTCCTCTGGTTCCTCGCAAGCCTGCGGGTGAAGCTGCTCGAAGCCGAGGGCGTCCCGGGCCGTCTCACGTCGATTGCCTTCGGGGGCGGGCTTGCGTTCGTGACGCTGCTGATGACCTCGGCGGCGACGCTCATGACGATTGCGGCCGACATATCGTTCGGCGACGAGAAGTTCGTCAGCCCGGACGCGGCGCGATTCTTGCCCGAGCTCGCGTATCCGATCCTCCTGATCGCCGGCGGGTTCGCGGCGATCGCGATGATCGACGCCGCCTCGGTCCTGATCGTGCGGACCGGCGTGCTCCCCACCTGGATCGGCTGGTTCGGCTTCGTCGCGGCGATCGCGCTGCTCTTCGGGTTCCTCTTCCTCCCGATGGTCGCGCTCCTGCTCTGGGTGCTCTTCGTCAGCGTGGCGATGCTTCGGGGGCCGCGGGTAGCTGAGGCCGGTCCTTAAGGCCGGCGCTCGCTGTCGAGCACGGCCATCTGCTGCGCGTTGTAGCGGTCGCCCGCGGCGGCGTCCGGCGGCACCGCGCGCTCGATCGCGGCGACGTCGTCCGTCGTCAGGTCGAGCTCGAGCGCGCCCAGTGCTTCGTCCAGCCGGTCGCGCGTGCGCGCGCCGATGACCGGCACGATGTCCTCACCCCGTGAAAGCGCCCACGCGATCGCGAGCTGCGCGACCGTCGCGCCCTTCGCGTCTGCGACCGCGCGCAGCGCCTCGACGAGCGAGAGGTTGCGATCGATGTTCTCACCGCTGAATCGAGGGGCGAAGTTGCGGAAGTCGCCGGGCGCGAGTGTGCGCTCTCTCGAATAATGGCCGCTGATGAGGCCGCGCGAGAGCACCCCGTAGGCGGTCACGCCGATGCCGAGCTCACGGCAGGCCGGCAGGATCTCGGCCTCGACTCCGCGCGAGATCAGCGAATACTCGATCTGCAGGTCGGCGATCGGATGCACGGCGTGTGCGCGGCGCACGGTGTCGGCGCCGGCCTCCGAGAGACCGATGTGGCGGACGTACCCCGCCTCGATCATCTCGGCGATCGCCCCGACGGTCTCCTCGATCGGCACGGCGGGGTCGACTCGCGCGGGACGGTAGATGTCGATGTAGTCGGTGCCGAGCCGGCGCAGCGAGTAGGTGAGGAAGTTCTTGACCGCCGCCGGGCGCCCGTCGATGCCGCCGATCGAGTTGTCGGGACCGCGCAGCACGCCGAACTTCACGCTCAGCACGAAATCCTCTCGGGCGCGGTCCCGAAGCACGTCCCGGAGCAGCAGCTCGTTCTCGCCCATGCCGTAGAAGTCGCCCGTGTCGAGGAGCGTTATGCCGGCGTCCAGCGCAGCATGGATGGTGGCGATGCTCTCCGCATCGTCGGTCGGGCCGTACGTTCCCGACATCCCCATGCAGCCGAGGCCGAGTGCGGACACGCGGAGGCCCTTGGAGCCGAGCGGGCGAGTGGGGATCGGCATCTAACGTTTACTCCGTTCCGAGCTTAGTAGAGATAGAGGAAGCAGAGCGGACGATCCGCGCCCTCGTGCGCGAGACGCCGGTGCTCCGCGCCGGCGAGCTTTCCCGGCGCTTCGGGGCGCCCGTGGTCCTCAAGGCCGAGAACCTCCAGCACACCGGCTCGTTCAAGCTTCGCGGAGCCTCGCACAAGTTGTCGCGGCTCTCCAAGGCGGAGCTTGCGGCCGGGGTGGTGACCGCCAGCGCCGGCAATCACGGACAGGCGGTGGCGCTCGCCGCGCGCCGGCTCGGCACGCATGCCCACGTCTTCATGCCGGCCGAGGCGCCGCTCGCGAAGGTCGCCGCGGTCCGCGGCTACGGCGGCGAGGTGCACTTGGTCGAAGGCGGGTATGACGAAGCGGAGCGCGCCGCCCACGCGTCTGCCGAACAAGACGGCAAGACCTTCATTCCACCCTTTGACGACGCCGACGTGATCGCGGGTCAGGGCACGGTCGGGCTCGAGATCGCCCGGCAGGCGCCCGACACGACGCTTGTGGTCGTCCCCGTCGGCGGCGGTGGGCTCGCATCCGGCGTCGCGATCGCCGTGAACGCGAAGCTACCGGGCGTGCGCGTGGTGGGCGTGCAGGCCGAGGCCCGGTCCACCAGCACGATCTGCGACGGAATCGCGATCAAGCGGCCGGGCCGCGTCACGCTCCCGCTCCTGGAGCGGTACCTCGACGGGATCGTCACCGTCGACGACGATCAGGCCGCGGAGGCGATGGTGCTCCTGCTGGAGCGCTCGAAGCTGGTGGTCGAGGGCGCCGGCGCGGTTGGCGTCGCCGCGCTCATGCACGGGAAGGTGGCTGCACCTCCCTCCGGCGAGACCTGCGTCATCCTCTCCGGCGGCAACGTCGACGCCTCGCTCCTCGCCGAGTGCATCCGGCTCGGCGAGACCGCGGCCGGCCGTCGCCTCGTCCTGTTCACTGTCGTGCCCGACCGTCCTGGCGCGCTCGCGCGCCTCCTTCGGATAATCGCCGAGCACGGGGCAAACGTGGTCGACGTCGAGCACATCCGCGAGGGGATGGAGCTGCACATGCGTGAGACCGCGGTGCAGCTCGTTCTCGGCACGCAGGGCCCGGACCACAACGCCCGGATCGTCGGCGCGATTGAAGCCGAGGGATTCTCGACGCGCGTCGAGCGTTAGGCTGACCGGTCATGGCCCGTCCCTTCCCGCACGTCGAAGGCGTCGAGCACCGCTACGTCGACGCCGGCTCCCTCACGATGCACGTCGCCGAGGCCGGGCCGCCTGACGCCGATCCGATCATCCTCCTCCACGGCTGGCCCCAGCACTGGTACGAGTGGCGCCACCAGATTCCGACGCTCGCCCAGCACTACCGCGTGATCGTGCCCGATCTGCGCGGGTTCGGGTGGTCCGACGCGCCGCCCGACGGCTATGACAAGGAGAACATGGGCACGGACGTGCTCAACCTCCTCGACGCGCTCAACCTCGACCGCGTCAGGCTCGTCGGCCACGACTGGGGCGGCTGGATCGGCTTCCTCATCTGCCTCCGGTCGCCTGAGCGCTTCCTTCGCTTCGTGCCGAGCAACATCCCGACGCCGTTCGCCAACCGCGACCCGCGCACATTCGTCGGCATGTGGCGCTTCTGGTACATGGCGGCGCTGGCCTCACCCTGGGGCAAGAAGCTCGTTCAGGGGGGCTTCGTCGATCGCCTCTTTCATCGATCGACGAAGCCGGGAGCCATGTCCGATGAGGAGATCAGCGAGTTCACTGATTCCCTTCGCGAGCCGGATCGCGCCCGCGCGACCGTGCAGCTCTACCGCACCTTTCTCACCCGCGAGTTCGGACCCGTCGCGGCCGGCCGCTACAACAAGAAGCGCCTGACGGTCCCCACCAGGTTGCTCTTCGGCGAAGACGATTTTGCGATCCCCAAGCGCATGGTCACCGGCGACTTCAGCCGCTACGCCGACCGCCTCGAGGTCGAGCTCGTGCCCGACACAGGGCACTTCATCGTCGACGAGCAGCCGGACCTCGTGTCCCGGCGGATCCTCGACTTCTTCAGCGCTGCGGACCGCCCGGCAGCGGTCGGTTGATCAGATCGCGAGCTGACTCGGGTTGATCTCCGAGGTGCCGGTGGCCCTTGTGCGTAAAGAAGCTGCCGAACGAGCCCGCCAGAGTGGCGACGACCGCGATCGCCCAGGCCTCGAGGAATATGTCGAGGATTCGCCCGCCGGTCGAGATCGGGTTGGGGAGCTGCGACGAGACGGTCAGGAGCTGCGCCGAAGTCCAGAAGAGCGAGTCGCCGTAGGTGTGGATCTTCGTGCCCGGTGCGTGGCGCTCGAGAAAGAAGATCGCCATGCTGCCAACGAGCGCGACGACCAATGTCGCGACGAAGACGATCACGAGGCGCCGCCTCAAATGAAAGTGCATCGGTGTGGCACCGCGCACGATCTTGCGCAGCTCGTCCAGCACGCGTTGCACGCTAGCGTCAGGACCAGATGGCCCAGCTCATCACACAGGCGTTCGCAGACCGCCCCGCCTACGACACCGCGGTCTCGGCCGCGATCCTCCAGCGCGTAGCGCACGGCGAGCTCCCGGAGACGATCCGCCTTGCTTGCCCCGGCGCGATGGTCGCGTTCGGCAAGCAGGACGTCTCGAGCCCCTGGTACCTGGAAGCGGTGTCGGCCGCCGGCGCCCAGGGTTTCGACGCGGTCAAACGCCTCGCCGGGGGCCGCGCAGCGGTCTTCCACGAGCAGACCGTCGCGTTCGCCTGGGCCCGCGCCGAGAATGATCCCTGGCCCGGCACGCACGACCGCTTCCGCGAGATCGCGGGCGTTCTAGAACGGGCGCTCAAATCGCTTGGGGTCGACGCCCGCACGGGCGAGATTCCCGGTGAGTACTGCCCGGGCGAGTACTCGATCAACGCCCGCGGCGCCACCAAGCTCGCCGGCCTCGGGCAGCGCATCGTCAAGGGCGCCTCTCATATAGGAGGCGTGATCGTGGTCGGCGGCGCCGACCGCATCCGCGACGTGCTGATCCCCGTCTACGACGCGCTCGGCCTCAGCTGGGACCCGAAAACCAGCGGCAGCGTGGAGGACGAGATCGGTCCGGTCGAGTTCGAGGACGTTCGCGCGGCGATCCGCAGCGAGCTGCCAGCACTGACGGAGGCCGAGCTCGATCCCGCGACGCTCGCCCTCGCAGAGCGGCTCGAGCCCGAGCATCTCGGCTAGCTGATCCCCCTTGCGTTCGGCACGAAGCCCGATTAGGGTCGGCTCTCCGGGCAATCAATCACGGATGAGGAGGGCAGGGATGACCAGACGCCTCGGAGTGCTGCTCGTCGCAGTTGCGCTGTTCGCCGGCACCACCGGCACCGCGTCGGCGGCGCCAGACGCCGACAACGCGAGTTGCATGGGCCTCGGCTCGTACTGGTACGCGCACGGAGCGGGATTCGAAGGAGCCACCGGCGTGCGCGCCGACGTTCAGCACCTGGTGAAGGAGTTCTTCTCGGCGGTACCGGGCGAGTACCTGCGGGACTTCGCGCAGGAGAAGGAA
>JBKOZI010000071.1:0-13283 GCA_046725795.1 Actinomycetota bacterium | reverse complement strand
CGCTCGGCGCTGACGCTGAAGCTGCTGACCTACCAGCCGACTGGGGCGATCGTCGCGGCGGCGACGACATCGCTGCCCGAGCAGCTCGGTGGCGAGCGCAACTGGGACTATCGCCACACATGGATCCGCGGCGCGGCCTTCTCGCTTTATGCGCTTCTGCGCCTGGGCTTTGGCGAGGAAGCCGAGGCCTTCATGGGTTGGCTGACGGAGCGATTTTGCGATGGCCGCGTCGGCGAATCGGGGCCGCTGCAGATCATGTATGGCATCGACGGGCGCGCCGAGCTGCCCGAGGAGCAGCTGACTCATCTCGAGGGCTATCACGGGTCCGGCCCAGTGAGGATTGGCAACGGCGCCGCCAGCCAGCTGCAGCTCGACATCTACGGAGAGCTGATCGACTCCGTTTACCTCTCCAACAAGTACGCCACGCCGATCTCCCACGACGCGTGGCTCGATCTCTCTCGGATCATCGAGTGGCTGTCTGAGCACTGGGACCAACCCGACGAGGGCATCTGGGAAACCCGCGGAGGGCGCCAGCACTTCACTTACTCGCGGCTGATGTGCTGGGTGGCCTTCGAGCGTGCGGTGCGCATTGCCCGTCAGCGTGGCTTGCCCGGTGACATCGTCAGCTGGATGGCTGCCCGCGACACGATCTACAGGCAGATCATGTCGCGAGGGTGGCACGAGCGCAGGCGGGCATTCGTCCAGCACTACGACACCGATGTCCTGGACGCCTCGATCCTGCTCATGCCGCTGGTCAAGTTCATCGCCCCGACCGACCCGCGCTGGCTATCGACGCTCGACGAGATCAGCCAGGAGCTCGTGGCCGACAGCCTGGTGTCGCGCTACAACCCCCAGGCCTCTCCGGACGGCCTGCGCGGCGAGGAGGGCACCTTCTCGATGTGCACGTTCTGGTATGTCGAAGGGCTCGCCCGGGCCGGGCGCCTAGACGAGGCGCGGCTGGTCTTCGAGAAGATGCTCACTTACGCCAACCACCTCGGCCTGTACGCCGAGCAGATCGGCCCGAGCGGCGAGCAGCTGGGCAACTTCCCCCAGGCCTTTACCCACCTGGCACTGATCAGCGCCGCCACAAACCTCGACCGCCAGCTCGGCTGATCGGCTACTTAGCGAAAGGAGGTCTCGGTCCCCCCGCCGGCGCGAGCCCGCTCGAACTGGCTGGCGGCCGCCGCGCGAGAGTTCACGCCGAGCTTCTCGAAGATCCGCGATACGTGCCGGTCAACGGTGCGCGCGCTCAGGAACAGCTCGTTCGCGATCTCGCGGTTGGTCTTGCCGGCGGCGACGAACTCGATGACCTCGAGCTCGCGGCGCGTCAGCCCGGCGAGCGGAGAATCGTCAACTCCCTCTCGTCCCGCGCGACGCACGACACGGCCGAGCTTGCGAAGCTCGCGGGCGGCCTCGTCGCAGTATCGGAGTGCGCCACAGGCGAAGAGCTGCTCGTGGGCGAGTTGGAGCTCCCCGACCGCCCGATCGTGCTCGCCCGCCGCGGCCAGCGCCCTGCCGGCGAGGATGCGGCTGCGGGCCGCCTCGACGACCGCGCCCGGCTCTTCGGCTGCCCGGACAGACGCGAGGGCCCGTACCGCAGCCTCTCCCGCTTCACCACGCTCGAGCAAGACAAGCGCCTCGGCTCGCAGAGCTTGAGCGAGCGGAATTCGGAGTCCCAGCTGTCCCGCCAGCTCGGCCGAGCGCCGGGCGAGCTCGGCTGCGCGATCCGGGCGCTCGAGCATTAGCTCTGCGCGCGTGAGAAGTTCGTACCAGAGCGGTCCATATATAGAGAACGAGGGTAGGTCTGGTTGACCGTCAGGGCCGACGAGCTGCTCCCGGCAGCGCTCGGGCTCGCCGATCTCCAGGAGTGCTTCGGCGAGCGGGCCGCGCCCGGTCCGAGCAAGGGGACTCCCAGCGGAAGCGCCGACGCTCAGGGCACGCTCGCCGAAGCGCACCGCGGCGTATAGGTCACCTCTTCGAACCTCGAGCGCGCATTTCAGCATCATGGCCCAGCTGGTGAACAGGCTGCTCGCCGTCATGAGCGCTGCCTCGACGGCGCTCTCGGCAACCTCCGCCAGCTCCTCGATTCGACCCTTGGACGCGAGCGCTTGCCCCTCCGGGACGAGCAGGCCCACGGTCACGATCCGCTGTCCGCTTGCCCGCGAGATCGCCGTCGCCCTGCGGAGATGGCGAACCGCCGCATCGAAGCGCTCCGTGGATACCTCCGCCCAGCCAAGCCAGCTCGTGATGCCGGCCTCGTGCGCCACCTCGTCGTCGGTCAGCCGGTCGAACAGCTCCGCCGCCTCCGAGACCGAACGCTTCGCACCGTCGACGTCCCCGAGGCTCTGCTCGGCGAGTGCCAGGGCGCTGCGGGCGCCGACTTCGACCATGCCTTCGCAGTCCGCGCGAAGCGATGCACGTGCCCACTCACTGACGGCCTCCCAGTCCGCGTCCAGGACGTAGGTGAACGCCAGCACTCGCTTGAGCTCGGCCGCCCCTGGCGAGTCCTGCTCGGGCAGTGCCGCCAGCTCGTCCAGCAGCAGCTTCCGGGCCTCGTCATTGCGGCCAAGCAGTTCGTCCAGCATCGCGGCCTGCACAGCGACCTTCAGCCGCAGGGGGCTCGCATCTCGAGGTGAGAGGCGCAAGAACGCGCGCAGCGTCTCCCGATTCTCCTCCACGTCCCCCGCGCTCCCGAGCGCGGCCGCCCGCTGAGCGAGGAGCCTGAGCCGGCCCTGGAGGTTGTCGCTGCGTTCTGGAATCAGGCGCAGGGCCGCGCCGAACCATTCGGCGGCGCTTGAAGGTGCACGGGGCGCGGCCTCCTCGCCGGCCCGGGTCAGGACCGCGATGGCCGCCTCATCGCCCACCTGCGCCGAGCGCTCCACGTGATGGGCGAAGGTGGTGGTGCCGGCTCCGTGCGCCTCCAGGGCGGCGGCGGCGCGGCCGTGCGCGGCGAGCGTCCATCCCGGGCCGGCCAGCTCATAGACGGCGCGGCGCACGATCGGGTGGCGAAAGCGAAAGCTCCGCGGGGCCTCGGCCGCGCGGATCAGATCCTGCCCAAGCAGCTCGTCGAGCGCCTCCAGGGCATCGCCCTCGGCGACCTTTGCCGTCACCGCGACCAGATCGGGCTCGAACGGCTCGCCCAGCACGGCGGCCGCTTGGAGCACGGTCCTCGCGAGCGGAGCGAGGGCCTCGAGCTCCTGTCGGATCGCTGCGCCCACAGCCGCCGGGACCCCTGCCTGGGAGCGCTCTCGGTCGGACGACAGAACGAGGTCGCCGCGCCGGGCAGCGCCGATCAGTTGCTCCAGATAGAAGGGGTTGCCGCCGCTCTCTCGGTAGAGCGTGTCCCGGAGCGCCGGCTCGATCTGATCGCCCAGAAGCTCCTCGGCGTCCGCCATGGACAGTGGGGGCAGCTCGACTCGCCGCCCGATGCCGTGGCGCTCGGCTTCCTCCATGGCAGTCAGCAGGCGGGACTCGCTCTGGGCTGGGCGCGAAGCGAGCACCAGTAGCACCGAACCCTCGAGCCGGCGGTGCAGCAGATGACAAACGAGGTCGACCGACGCGGCATCGGCCCAATGGAGGTCGTCGAGAGCCACCACCAGAGGGCGCTCGTCGGCGAGCCGGCCGAGTAGGGCACGGAGGGCCCGCAGCAGCCGATGGCGTTCGTCCGGCGCAGCGATGGCGTGCTGCCCTGCCGCGCCCGGAGCGAGCGAGGGAAATACGGACGCGAGGAGTCCAATCTCCTCGTCCGCCAGTGCGAGGCCTTCATGCCCAAGCGAGGCGACAGGACGCTCGAGCGCGTCGACGAACATCGCGAATGGCACGTCAGACTCGAACTCGGCCGCGCGCCCCGACAGCGTCCGGTAGCCGCGCTGGTCGCCGCGAACCAGAACCTCGGCGATCAGCGACGTCTTGCCGATGCCCGGCTCCCCGATGACGTAGACGGCGCCATTCTCGCCTCTGCCGAGTGAGTCGAGAAGCAGATCAAGCTCCGCGAGCTCGGCGCCGCGCCCAACGAGCGTTCTGCTCCGTCGGGAACCGGAGAGCATCAGCGTCGTCTCCTTCCCGGTAGGGACCCTAGCGTCACGTTGGGTAGAGCGGTTGGGTGGCGCTTGGGTAATTCAGGCGATTGTAGGTCCGCTTGGCGCTCCATAGCCTCGGTTCCATCCCGAAACCTTCGACCTGAAGTGCGGCCGATTGGCAGTGCAGCTCGGGTCAAAAGCTATCGCGACGCTGACCCAGCTGGGCGGGCTAAGAGGCAGGCGGATTTAGGAGCAGTGATGACAAGAGGACTTCTCAACCACGACGACCTTCATAGCGGTAGCGACCGCCGTACATATAAGTGCGTCCAATGGATTCACCTGATCGCTTGGGTCATCGTGTTCCTGTGGACCGGTTTTCTGCCGGAGTCGGCGCTGGCACGCGCTGCCGACCAGAGCGTCGTCGAATTGCCCGTGTCCTTCCAGGTCAGGAACACCAACACGTCGAAGGTCCCGTGTTTCAGCGACGGTGCCACCTACACAATCAAAGGGCACATCACCGCCCCACAGGGGGCGCTGGCCACGGGTCGGGCCCACACCATCACTGTCTACCTCTACGGCTACGAGGGCGGCGAATGGAACTGGCATCTGAAATCCGTCCCTGGATACGACCACGCGACCGAGATGGCAAAACTGGGGCACATCTCGCTAACCGTCGACGAGCTCGGTTACGGCGCGAGCGGCCGTCCCCAGGACGGCAACCTGACCTGTCAGGGCGCCGAGGCCGATATCACTCACCAGATCATCGAGAAGCTGCGCTCCCGCGACTACGTGCTCGGGACTGGGCGTGGGGTCGCGTTCTCGAAGGTCGTCTTGGCTGGCCATGACGTCGGCGGGCAGGTCGCCGAGATCGAGGCCTACTCCTACTCCGACATCGACGGGCTGCTCCTCGTGACCTGGGCTGACCAGGGCTTCACACCGCTCATCATCGAACGCGCCACCGTGGCGGCCACCGACTGGTGCACCGCCAGCCCCACGGGCTACGTCCACTACGTCTCCAGCGAGGAGTGGCGAACGCTGCTCTTCTACGACGCCGATCCCCGCGTCATCGACGCCACCGACGCGCTGCGAAACCCCAACCCGTGCGGGATCATCCGCTCGGTCCCCACAGCCGTGGAATTCGACGCCGCCCACAACCGGGAGATCAAAGTCCCCGTGCTGGTCGTGTTTGGCGACAACGACACCGACTGCTGCTGGAGCCGAGAGGGCGAGGAGCAGCAACAAGACAACTTCGGATCATCCGATAAGAGCACGGTCTTCATTCCCAGCGCCGGTCACTTCGTCATGTTCGAGAAGACCGCCCCGCTGTTGCGCTCTGCCGTGTCGACCTGGCTGAACTCCAGGTTTCACGAGCCTGCCTAGTCGTACGACGACGTCAGCAAGCACGCAGCCGCCATCCTCGCCCGGCTGGAGGAGGGCACGATGCCCTGCGACGGTGCCCGGCCGGCTGATCGAGTCGATGTCTTCCGATGCTGGCTCGCGCAAGGAACCCCCGGCTGATACAAGGAACCCCGGCTGATATATGGAGCAACGCTTGTCGAGCGATAGCGTCCATCATCCGAGGAGGTCGTAGAAGGAGGACTTGAGGTGAGGATCGGGATCATTGGCGCCGGGCACATCGGCGGCACCCTTGCAAAGCTCTTCGTCGATGCCCGGAACGAGGTGGCGATCAGCAATTCGCGTGGGCCGGAGACGCTGGCGAGCCTCGTCGAGCAGCTTGGGGGCGGCGCGCAGGCGATGATGGCTGCCGAGGCCGCGCGGTTCGGCGAGGTCGTCGTCGTCTCGGTGCCGTTCGGTCGCTACCGCGAAATGCCGACCAAGGACGTCGCGGGCAAGGTCGTGATCGACACCAACAACTATTACCCGCAGCGAGACGGTCACTTCGACGAGCTCGACAGCGACCGCACCACCTCGAGCGAGCTGCTGCAAGCGCACCTCTTGGGCGCTCGCGTGGTCAAGGCGTTCAACGCGATCCGCTGGACGCGCTTGCGCGACGACGGCCGTCCCGTCGGCGACGGCGAGCGCATCGGCATCCCGATCTCGGGCAATGACGCGGAGGCTAAGCAAACGGTGGCGGAGCTGATCGACCAGATCGGCTTCGACGCGGTCGACGCCGGCACGCTCGCAGAGGGTGGACGCAAGCATCAACCGGGAACCCCGGCGTACACAGAGGGTCTGCCCACTGCAGAATTGCGGATCCGTCTTGCCGCCTGAGCGCGTGTCGCGGCCTGCGCGTGCGGCCAAACGTCAGGCCATCCGGGTTCGGTAGAGGTACGCGGCGGCCAGCGTCCGCCAGGGCCGGAAGCGCTCGCCGAGGGCGTCCACCTGGGCGACCGATGCCGGGGCATCCAGTCCCCAGACCCGCTCGATCGCCCGGCGCAGCGCCAGATCGGCGGCGGGCCAGACGTCGGGCCGACGGAGCGCGAGCATGAGCACGCGGTCGGCGGTGAACCGGCCCACGCCCTTGACCTGGGTGAGCTCGGTGCGGGCGGCGTCGTAGTCGAGGGTCCGCAGCCGGTCGAGGTCCAGCCGGCCATCCTCCAGCCGCGCGGCGAGGTCGTGCAGGTATGCGCCGGCAAGCGCATATGCAACAAGCGTCGCGATCACTGCAAGCGCCACCCAGCCGAGGCTCCAGACCACCGCTTCGCGCTGACTCGGGCCGCGGGCAAAGAAGCGGCTTTCGACGTAGAGCGCCGCCGCGACTATGGCAGCGCAACCGATCCAAACTATTCCTGACACGACTGCGGTCCGAGCGTTTCAGTCACTCTGTCGAGGCGATCGCCGATTACTGCCGCGATGCAGGAATGCCCGCGCCTGAGCGGGCCAGTCGTGCTCAGAGGCCGAGGCCGCGTACCCCGCGCTCATCCCAGCCCAGGTGGTGGCCCACCTCGTGGCGCACGGTGCGCTCGACCTGTGCCCGGAGCAGCTCGGGATCGTGGCCGAAGTCGCGCTCCAGCGTGTCCTGGTAGATGACGATTCGATCCGGGTAGATGTCGCGGGCGATGGTGCCGCCGACGTAGTGCCCGTAGGCATGGTGCTCGTGACCGCGCCTGGAGACCACCACCGGCGTGCGCTCGAGCAGTTCGCGGAACTGCTCGGGCAGGTCGTCCAGGGCCTCCATCACCAGCAGGTCGAACTCGCTCGGCGGCTGGTCGGGAGGCGGTAGCGAGGCGAGCGCCTCGCTACGGTCGACGAGCCGCCGGAATTCAGCCTCGGGCATCTCGTTGCCGATCAGCGCCACAGTCGCCCAGGCGGCGACCCACACAAATGCGACGGCACCGAGCAGCAGCGCCAGCAGCTCACGCAGACCCGCGAATGACGGTGGGTTGAGGAGCAGCACGGCGAGCCCCGTAATGAAGGCGGTTGCCGCCGCAGCTCGCAGCGGGGGGCCGAGGATGTCCCTCATGCAATGGAGGTTAGAGTGCAGTGGGCCCGCACTTCTTCAGCGATCCGGACGGCAGCGGGTGGGCCGTGCAGCAGATATCTGCCCGCAGCTAGTCTCGGTCGCGCGCCGCACGGCAGTCGGATCGGCCGCTGTTGATCTGAGTATCGGCGCAGTCGCTCCCTCGGCGACGACCATTGCGGGGACACTACCGTCGGTGGACAATCCTCAGATCGCCGACCGCCTGGACGCGTTAGCGTCGTTGCTCGAGCTCGTCGAGGCGAACCCGTACACCGCCCGCGCCTACCGCCGCGCCGCCGAGACGATCCGCGGCGCGGCGTTCCCGGTCGCGGAGCTGGTGAGGTCCGGGCGGGCGCGTGAGCTGCGCGGGATCGGCCCAGGGATCGAGGCGCGGCTACGCGAGCTCGTCGAGACGGGCGAGATCGCTCAGCTGGCAGAACTCGAACGCGAGCTCTCGCCCGATCTCGTCGGCCTCGGCCGCTACCTCGGGCTCGGCGCGAAGCGCTCGGTCGAGCTCGCGCGGGCGCTCGGCGTCCGCACCGCCGACGAGCTTCGCGAGGCGGCGGCCGCGGGCCGGCTGCGGACGGTGCCGGGCATCGGGCCGAAAACCGAGGCGCGGCTCCTCGAGGCGCTCGCCCGCGAGGCCGAGCCGCGACCGCGGCGCGGACTTCTGCTCAACCGCGCCTGGGAGCTCGTCGGGGGCGTCGCGGCCGCCCTCGACGGCGAGGCGGCCGGCGATGTGCGGCGGTGGCGCGACTCCTGCGAGCTGCTGGCGGTGGTCTGCGCTGCACCGGATCCGGGCACCGTGCTGGCGCGCTTCGCCGCGCTGCCCCAGGTCGTCGCAGTGGTCGAGCAGGGTGAGCGGGGTGCGGTTGGGGTGACAGTCGAGGGCGTGCCGGTCGAGCTCGTCGCCGCTGACCTGGAGCGGTTCGGGACCGCCCTCGTGCGGGCGACGGGCTCGCCCGCGTACGTCTCGGCGCTCGAGCCGCTGCCGGACGCGCCCGATGAGGAGACGGTCTACCGCGCGCTCGATCTCCCCTGGTGTCCACCGGAGCTGCGCGAGGAGCCTTTCCGCGGCGAGCCGCCGGCCCTCGTCGAGCCGAAAGACATCCGCGGCGACCTGCATTGCCACACGACGTGGTCGGACGGGAAGGCGAGCGTCGAGGAGATGGCCCGCGCCGCCCGGGAGCGCGGCTACGACTACCTAGCGATCTGCGACCACACGCCCGCCGTGGGCGCCGTCCGCGGGCTCACCGCCGACGACGTACGCCGCCAGGCCGAGGAGATCGCGGCTGCGAACGAACTGCTGGCCCCGTTCCGGGTCCTGCGCGGGATCGAGTGCGACATCCTCGCCGACGGGCGGCTCGATCTTCCCGACGACGTCCTCGCGGAGCTCGAGTGGGTACAGGCGAGCGTGCACGGCGGACAGCGGATGCCGCAACGGGAGCTGACGAAGCGCGTCGAGGAGGCGCTGCGCAATCCCTACGTGCGCTGCCTCAGCCATCCAAAGGGCCGGTACATCAACCGGCGGCCGGAGAACGCCCTCGACCTGGAGCGCGTGTTTGACGTCGCGCTCGAGGAACGAGTGGCGCTCGAGGTGAACGGCCTCCCCGACCGCCTCGACCTTCGCGGCGAGCACGTCCGCGACGCGCTACGAGCCGGCGTGCAGATCGTCTGCTCGACCGACGCACACTCAGTGCGCGGACTCGGGAACATGACGCTCGCGGTTGCGACGGCGCGCCGCGGCTGGGCGACGGCCGCAGACGTGGTCAACACCCGACCGTTACGGTCGATCCTCGATGGACGTCGAGCGGCTTAGGCGACCGGCCCGAAAGCAAGCATGAGCGGGCCTCCACCCACGAAACGTTCACAAGCGCTGCGAGCCAACTCGCGTCAAGACATGCTTGACTCCGTGGCGCTCCGTGGCGGGAAGGGAGCCAGGACCGCACGGGGACGGGCGGGCCGGCGGGGCCTCGAGCGCCGCCGCTCGAGCGCGAACACCACCGCGGCCGCGACGCCAAGTGGGACTGTTGCCGGCAACATGTCGGCGGCGAGGAAGAGCAGGCCGTTGGCCGAGGCGAGCACAGCGATGAGCACAGCGGCAGTTCGCTGCAGTGCCGCTCTGCCCGCGAGCATGCTGCCGAGCACCGCCGTGAGGACGAGATCCGGATAGTCCTTGGTGATCGGGCCGAGCTGGGCCTGGTGAAAATCCGGCAGCCGGCTGTTCGACAGAGCGTTGTCCAGCAGGGCTGGTGCTGGCTGCCCGACGCCCGTTGCCAGCAGCAGCACGTCCAGAACGCACATGGCAGCGATCCCGGCCGCCAGCCACCCACAGTGGTGTCAGGCGGACGAGCGCCGCACCGAGAGTCAGGCATCCGAGTGCTGTCAGGATGCTGGCTGCAAGCGCCGCCGGCCAAGACCAGTGGCCGACGATGCCCACGCCCAGGGCCGGAAGAACCACGAGCCACGCCACCCGCGAGCCGCGCGCGAACTTCGTCACCGCCAGTGCGGCAAGAACGGGTGTTGTGATTGTCGCCAGCACGGCGAGGGCGGTCGCGAAGCGGGGCACGGCAAGGACGCCGAAGGTCCCGACCAGCAGGGACCCTGGGAGCACGAGCGCCCAGCCGGGAGACCGGAGCCGGTTCCAGACGGCCGAGTCGGCTGGGCGCGGCAGGGCCGCGAGAACGCCCTGGAGCGCGGCCAGCGTGCAGTAGGCGACAATGCCCGCGGGGGCTCAGCATGCGACGTCCTGAGGGTCTCGATTCGTCCGTTGCACGACGACTGAATGCTCGACCAGCGGAGGCCGTTTGTCGTCGGCTGCCGAACTACTGTTTTCCGTGCGCGTCCCGGTGTACGCGCGGCTACGGCTACGCCCGGGGGGCGTATCAGCTAGCTGTAATCGCTAGCCCGCCGTCGCGGGGCAGCCGGCCCGCATGTCGCTGCACCGCCGCCTGCCGCCGTCGAGGTAGTAGGCGGAGCGGAACTCGAACGAGAGCCGGTCGGAGACGGGCTGCCCTCCGATGAAGGCCGGGACGTTGGCGAGCGTGGCAGGGTCGAAGACGCCCCCGCTGATGCTGTGTATGTCACCCGAGTCGTCGAACCTGGCCCCGACAAGCCGGGCGAGCGCGGCCTTGCTCGCGTTGCCGCGCTTCAGATAGCGGTCGAACCAGGCCAGCGTGTAGTAGAAGCTGACGGCGGCACCGTAGCGGCTGCCGGTGCCCGGCGAGAACTGGGTGAAGTCGAGATGCGTCGAGGCTCGCAGGGCGATCTGCATGCTGTCGACTCCGGCGGCGCTCACGCGCTGGAAGTCCTCGCCTTTGTTCCCGGGGCCATCCGGGTTCGGCGGGGACGTGTAAGGCTGCGGCACGCACACCGGGACCCGCTGGCAGAGGTAGTCGGCGATCTGGAACATCACCGGCGTGCGCATCGCCAGGTCGGGAGGCATCGCTCCCGACTGAGCCCGATCCCAAGAGACGATCGCCGAGATCCGCGAGTCCTCCTGGCCCAGCCTGCTGACCGCGACCCCGCCCGCCGAGTGCCCGGCGAGGCCGATCCGGCTCCGGTCGAGCTCCGCGTAGCCCGGGTTGACGGCGCCGCCGGGCGCCGGACCCTCGGGCGTTGCGGTGAAGTAGTCGAGCGCGGCCTTGGTGTAGTCGTAGTGCGCGCCTCCGCCCAGGTTGTCCGCCTCGGGGAGCTGGAAAGTGAGCACCTCGTAGCCGGCCTCCGCCAGCCCCTCGGCGCCCCAGAGGTACATCTCCTGGTTGGCGGCGCCGCCGTGGACGACGACCACGCCGGGGTACGGGGGCTTGTAGGTGCCGAGGCCGGACGGGCGGTTGGAGCAGCTGGCGTCGCAGGGACGAAACAACATGCCGGGAATCGTTCCCCCGGACGGGCTGGGGACGATGACCCGCTGGTAGCGGAACCTGGAGCCCTCGAGGACGAGCGGATCCCTGAAGGGGTCGGCCCGGAAGTCCTCGCCCGGATGTCGGGCCTGCATCTCGGCCCAGCCGGCGGCGAAGAGCGGGTTCGATGCCGTGTCGTAGGCCCGCTGCTCGCCGCAGTACGCGTTCACGGCCTCGCGCAGCTGCCATTCGGGCGTGTCCGGCTGCGGGTCGCCGGCCGGGCCTACGCAGTCGGGCTCGCCAGGCGCGCCGGCGGCGGGGGACGGCAGCGCCAGCAGCGCCGCCACCAGGGCTAAGCGAGCCAACAAGCGGATGCCGCGCATCACGATCAGATGGCTACGGTCACTCGAAGTCGTTCCACTGGATCGTGAACCCGTCCGTCAGTGAGTCCCAGTTCGGGACGTTGAGCGTCCGAGTCGATCCTGTGCCCCTCGAGATCAGCTGGAACGAGACCGTGTCGTCAGGCGGTGAGCTTGCGCGCATGTAGACGTCCGCACCCGTGATGAACGGCAGTCCGCTGAGCACGGGATCTGGCGAGCTCAGATCTGTCTGGCCGTCGCGGTTCCGGTCGAACGCGAAGAACGCGTTGACCTGCTTGCTGATCGGACACAAACCCGGGGTACACACGTTGGTGCCGTCGATGAGGAGCTGATCGCTCTCGGCGCCCTGGTCACCCCACAGCTCTTTGTACCTGATTTGGACCCCGGCCATGCTGCCGGCGCGGTCGCCGACATAATGTTCGATTGCTACCGACTGGAGCAGGCGGAGCGTGTAGTCGCTCCTCACGAACGGCTCGTAGTAGATGTGGAGTGTTGGCAGCCCCGGAGTCACCAGCGCGAATTCGTACCGCGTGCCCGCTTGCACCGTGACTGGACCCCACGCGCCGCCGCCGGTCGAGCCGTCGGAGATCGCGAGTGAAGCGAGCGGTGAGTTACTCGTCCGCTGACCGCTGTCGTTTACGGGCCAGATCTGAACAGTAGCCCCCGACGCCCCGCTGTTCTCCGGGAAGTTGAGGGCCTTCCCCGCGATCTGGATCGCCCCGCTCTGCGGCACGATGTCGCGTGCCTTCGGGTGCCCGGTCAAGAACTTGTAGTACTGGACGAACGACTGGGACGACGTACAGGTCTGGACGTGGGTCTGGTTCGGGATCGTGACGTTCTTCGCACCGGCCATGTTCCGGCCGGGCGTACCCCTGCCCGCCCATACCGCAAGCGTCGGCACGCCAGGATTCTGGCTTTGGCCGTCGACGTTGATGTAGTGGGCAACGTTCGCCCTCCGCTGGGCGGCCATCGCCCCGTTCGTGAGGTAGTCGTACATCACCGACGTACCGAGCGAGTGCGCGACCACATCCACCTGGGACTTGCCCGTCCGCTGCTCGAGCGCGGCGATCGCAGCGTCGATCTGCTGATCGACTTCGCTTTTGTCCCCCACCGCCCGCGTGGAGTTGTAGTCGACCTCGTCGATCCACGGGTCCGGGTAGCCGTTGCTCATGAAGCGCATCTTCTGCGACTCGAACTGCGCGCCGGAGCCTTCGATCCCATGAACAAAGAGGATCGGGTTCTGCTTGAAGCTCGACGCCGCGTCAGCCGCGGGGGCGCCGAACAACACAAGCGCGGCGCCGGCGAGCGCCGACACGATGAAACGGAAGGTACTGGCGTTCCTCAGGCGTACGCACGACATAGAAGTCCTCCCCTAGTACCGTGAAATGTCTTCGCCGGCAAAACCGACTGGTTCAACCGTTCCTCCCCGGAACGGTTGAGAGCTCACGACGTGATCAGTGAAGCCACGCCTCTTAGCACAGAGCCCGCGCAATGTATCAAAATCGCCCCCCTGAGGCGGACGGGCGCCGCTAATACTTACGAGATGCGCTCGGGTTCCGACAAGCCGCTGACCCGGCAAGGAACACGACGTGGTCGGATGGCCGGCCCGCTGATCGTCGCC
>JBKOZI010000070.1:0-15408 GCA_046725795.1 Actinomycetota bacterium | reverse complement strand
GGCCTTCCGTGGACGAGCGGAGGATTCTAGCCGCTGCTCGGGGAGCAGTCCCCGTACTGCCGCATTGGGCCGAAGCGGGCGGCGCCCGCCAGGAAGCCCGCGCCCCAGGACGCGTGCATCGTCGCGAATACGAGCGGCAGCGCCGCACGGTCGACGGCGCCCGCTTCCGGGGCGCGTGCGCTGCCGGCGAGAAGCGCGATCGCGTAGACGGCGATGCCCGCGCGAGCGAGGCGGCGTACAGGCCGAGGAGCCGCTACCGCCGCCGCCATGGTGAGCACGAGTGCCGGCGGAAGCCACAGCGCGCGCCGCATGCTCCCTGGATGGCGACGGGCGGTCTTCGCGCGATAGAAGCCGTACCGTGCGTACTGGCGAGCGAGGCCGTGGACGCTGTCGCGCGGGATGTAGCGCGCGGCGAGGGCGGGCACCCCCACGATCCGCATCCCGGCTGCGCGGAAGCGGGCGGCCAGCTCGGAATCCTCGTTCACCGCCCAGCCCTCGTCCCAGCCGTCCAGTTTCTGCAGCGTGTTACGCCGCCAGACTCCGCCGAAGACGCTCGTGTCGAGGTCGATCTCGCCCGTCCTGGTCCACTTCGGCGAGCCTCCCACGCCGAGCGGCGAGTGCAGCGCGATCGAGACGCGACGGGACCACCTGCCCGCGCCCGCGGGAATCGGGGTCCCGGCTACCCATGCGACGTCGCCCGATTGCAGCCGCTCGACGCCCCGGGTCAGGTACTCCCGCGGGTAGTGGGTGTGGGCGTCCATCCGGGCCACGTATTCGCCGCGGGCATTGCGGAGGCCGACGTTGAGGCCCTGGGGAATTCCGCGCTGGGGATTGTCGAGGACCCGGAACCTCGGGTCCTCGAGCACAAGCTCGTCGAGGATCGCGCGCGTGGCGTCGTCGGAGCCGCCATCCATGAAGAGGAACTCGACCGCGCCGTCGAAGTCCTGCGCCTGCATGGCGGCGACCGTCTCACGGATGTGGGCTTCCTCGTTGAGAACCGGCGTGAGGACGCTCACGTCGATCCCGCCGTTCCGATCAGCTGCCTCGGCCATCGTTCCGCGTCTTCGCCGCTGTACCTTCACCCCACCGGGGGACTTATCGGGAAATCGCGCGGCCGCTTGAGCGAGAACGGCAGCGACTTGATGGAGCCGTCCGCGAGCCGCACGCGCAGGCGACCCCCGCTGCGGGTTCGAAGCTTTCGCTCGAAGATCCCATAACGATCGGTCGAGAGCCTCGCGAGAGGCTTGAAGCCACGGCGGTTCTGCTCGACCACGACCTTCCCGGGCAGGCTCCAGGGAGTCCGGCCCCAGACCAGAACGTGCCTCCGGTCTCGGCGAAAGGCGACGAACGGGAAGCGGAACGACTCAAACGAGATCTTCGGCCGATCACAGGAGGGGTTGGCGGGCTGGTCCGCGCAGATCCGGTACAGACCGTCGGCAAAGCGCGCGCCGCTGCCGAATCCGTCACGCATCTGGAACCACGTCGCGACCGTCACGCCCGCCCGCCACATCCGGAAGGCCGCCTCGGAGATCCACCGGGCCTGCAGCCGCACCGGCACGCCCTGGGGGTCGGGCGGATTCGTGTCCCATCCCCATTCGGTGACCCAGAACTGGACCCGTCTGCTCGAGACGGCGCGACCCTGCTTGATCGCCGCGCGGAGGAGCCTCGCCATGCGCGGAAGCTGGCCGATCGAGACGCTTTCCGGGCCCAGCGGGTCGTGCGTGGGGCTCCCCGAGGTGTACGGGTGGTGGCTCCAGGCGTCGAAGTGCACCGGCTCGCCGCATTTGGGCATCACGCGCAGCTTCTTGGTGAGGCAGAAAAGGAACCGCATGAACCTCAGCGGCGGAATCGCCTGATCGGTCGGGCGGTCCAGCTCGAACGGGTAGAGCGACCCGCCGATCACGAGGTTGTCCGGATTTATGCCGTGCACCGCTGCTGCGAACTCATTGAGCATCCGGCGGTACAGCACCGGCGACAGCGGCTCCTTGTGCGATTCGTCCTTCCACTGGGGCATGAAGAAGAAGCTGGCGTTGACCTCGTTCCAGGCCTCCCACGCCGACACGCGCGGGAACCCACCGTAGCTGCCGCTGTAGCGCAATGCCGCCGCGCGTGCGAACGCCGCCAGCTCGGTCGGGTCTGGGTTCGTCGTGCCGGGGCGGCCGCCCACGCCGCGCTGCGCCCATGTGGGCGCTTCGCTGATGTTGATGAAGGGCTTCAGGCCGTTGGCGACCGCGCGCAGGACGGCCCAATCGGTGCGTTTCCAGTCATAGTGGGGATCGGCGGGGTCGGTCGCGTTGAAGCCGGCCGGTCGGCCGGCTCCCTGTGGAGCGACGTTGTCCCACGTCACATCGATCCGGACCCAGCCCGCGCCTGCCTCCCGCATGTGCGAAAGCGCGATGTTGGTATGGACCGGATCGGCGGAGTACACGGCCGCATCCTGAAGCGAGGTCTCGAACGGGCGCGAGGCGCCGCGCGCGGGTCCGGGGGCGATCAGCACGAGCGCAATCGCCAGCAGCGCCAGCCGAGCGAGTGTCGACCGCGCGCAGCTGCGCGCCGGCTGGGTGCATGCCGATCTCATTCCGCGAAGAGGGGAGACCTCGGGTTGAGCGTCTTCGCTCGGCGAAGGTCGCGCCGGGCCCTCGAGATGTTCCCAGCCTCCGTCTCGATGCGCGCCGATACGAGCCACAGACGCCAGTCCGACTGTTCCCGGTCGAGCGCCTCGCCGATGCGGACCCGAGCGGCGGAGAGGTTCTGCGACTGCTCGGAGAGCAACGCAAGCTGAAGGTACGGCGACGCGGCCCACGGCTGAAGCGACCTGGCGTCGAGCGCTGCCGACATTGCGCCCGTGGTGTCGCCGCGCGCGGCGGCGGACTGGCTCTGCTGGAGGCGCGTGTGAGACAAGAGCAGGATGCCCTCGAGGCAGACCGCGACGGCGCAGGCAGCGACTACGGCCCCGCGGAGAACGAGGCGCACCCGCGGCGAGCGCGCGCCGGCCCGGGTGCCCGTGTCGGTCGCCGGGCCTGCGAGGAGGGCGAGGCAGACGACGCCGATCGCGCTCACGACCGTGAGCTCCCACATCCAGTCGATGCCGGCCCCCACCATGAACGCCACCAGCGCGCCCACGAGCGCGGCGACCGTCGTGCGGTCCTCGGCGCCCAGGCGCACGAGTCGCCTCCCCGCGGCCGCGAAGCCGGCGCCAAAAGTCGCCAGCAGCAGGGCCAGCCCCACCACACCGAGCTCGCCGAGCGTTTCGAGATAGAGGGAATGCGCGTCGCGCACGAACTTCGTCAGGCTGCCGTGCTCGGCCCACCAAGCTTCGTAGGAGCTCGATCCCTCGCCCACGACGGGGCTCTGCTTCCACTCGTCTACCGCGGACTCCCAGAGCTGCCAGCGGCCGCTGCCGTTCGCACTCAGCAGATGGGCCTTCGTGAAGTCGCTTTCCGAGATCTTGTCCTGCGAGGGCGGCTTCTTGAAGTCGTTGAACTTCTGGACCGGGTCGGCGGCGGCGGTCACGAGGGCTAGCGCGGCAAGGCCGGCGACCGCGAGTCCGAGTGCGGTGCCACGACTCGGTCGAAATGGCCTGCGAGGCTCCACGGTGCACCACGCGGCGTACACGACCGCGCAGAGCAGCCCGAGGAGCGCGAGCAGCAACGCGGCGCTGTGCCCTTGACCCGAAGCCGCCGCGGAGCCGATCGGACCGTCGGAGAGCTCATGACGTGCAACGAGCACCATGACCGCTCCCACGGTTCCCGCGCCGGCGACCACCGTCGCGGACAGCGCCGCGATGCGCCGGCCGGCCAGAAGGAGAAAGATCGCTACGCCGAACAGAGCCGTCGCCGCGCCGCCACGCGACGAAGCGAGGTAGATCACAGCGGTGAGCGCCGGGAACGGCACCAGGGCGAGGCCACGGGCCCAGGCCGGCCGTGTAGCCGTCGCGGCGCGCAGCAGCAGCGGGAATGCGATTCCGACGAGGATCGCGAGCCCGTTCCAGTAGTTGACGGGATAGCTCAGGCGGTTCTCGCCCGGGAAGAACGCGGGTGGCGCGTCGGGACCGACCGAGCCCGGGAAGAGCTCGCTGGTGAGCGCGAGGAGCCCCACGGCCGTGATTCCCAGCGCGAGGCCATCGCTCCAGCTCACCGCGTCACCCGGTCGGGTCACGGTCACCACGAGCAAGAAGACGCCGAGGTAGATCAAGATGCGGTCGAGCTCGGCGAAGGCGCCCTCGGCGGAGTCCGCCCAGGCCATCGATATTGCGGTGAACACGCCCAGCAGCGCGAGCGCGCCGGCCGCGACCCACGCCTCGGCGCCCAGCCGCCGCCGTGGACACAGCCTCAGCACCACGCCGAGGCCGACCGCCCACCAGAGCGCAATCGCAACCGAGGTACGCGCGGTGACCTGGTAGGTGCCGTCGTTCAACGCCAGCAGGAATACGCCTGCGGCGACGAGGAGCATCGGCGCCATGGCGCCCACCCAGCGTGCGAGCGACTTACGGGAGAGCCTGGACCGGTCCTGGCGGGCGGACACGGGCGGTGCCCCGTGCGCGTCGGCCGGGATCGCACGCTCGGGGCTAGGCGGCGGAGTCTTTGTCCCTGCGCCGCTGATAGCCAACCGCTCCAAGCGCGAGTGCCGTGATCGCGAGGATCGCGAGCACCAGCCATCCTAGCCCTGTCTCGCCTCCGTCCACCGCGTTGATCGCTGCCGACGGAACGGCCGGCGTTGAACTGCCGTGCCGCTTGCCGCTACGAGAGGCGTGTCCCTTGGAGCCCCTGCCGCCCGACCCCTTGCTCGCGCCGCCGGCGTCTGGCGCGCCGAGCGTCGTCGAGCTCGCGAGGGTTTCGAGCGCGGCGGCATCCGAGCCGCCGAGTTTCTGAATCTTGTTGGCGACGCGGCGCGAGAGCCTCTTCGCGCGCTTGCCGCGACCGGGGGCACGCGGGCCCCTCGTCGTGGGCAGCGTCTCCACGTACTGATCGCCGGCCGACTGGTCACTCGGAATGCTGGCGGCGGTATCGCCGCCCGACGACGAGAAGCCGGTGCCCGCAGCAGCACTCGCCGGCCCTGCCGCGAGGAGAAGGGCGACGGTGAGCGTGATGAGCGCCGCGCGGAGGCGGCGCGGAGTTATTCGCCGGTTCCTTGAAGCAGACATGGGAGCGTCATGAGGGCGATCTTGAAGTCGAGCCACAGGGACCAGTTCTCGATGTAGTAGTTGTCCCATTCGGCGCGGTCGGAAATCGACGTCTGCCCGCGGAGACCGTGAATCTGCGCCCAGCCGGTGATACCCGACTTCACGCGGTGGCGGTCTCGGTAGCGGTGGACGTCCTGGCCGAAGAGCTCGACGAACTCAGGACGCTCGGGCCGGGGGCCGATCAGGCTCATGTCACCGCGGAGGACGTTGATGAGCTGAGGTAGCTCGTCGAGTGATGTCCTGCGAAGAAAGCGTCCCACACGGGTGCGGCGGTCCTGACCCTCGACGCCGCCGGGGGCGGTGTCGAGCGAGACCTTGGTGCCGTTGCCGTTTCCATTCATGCTGCCGTTCCCGTTGCCGTTCCAGCTGGGAGAGGGGTCCGGGTTCTTCATCGACCGGAACTTGAGAATGTCGAATTCGCGCCCGTCCAGGCCGACCCTCCGCTGACGGAAGAAGATCGGGCTGCCGATCGAGACCTTCGTCGCGAGTGCGAGCGAGATCATCAGCGGCGAGATCAGCAGCAGCAGGATCGCCGCCACGATGCGGTCGATCACGTACTTGACGGCGAACTGCCAGCCCTTCGGGTCGGCCGGCCGCATCGCGAAGAGCGGAAGCCCGCCGATGTGCTCGACGGTGACGCGCTCGGTCGACGCCTCGAAGAGCCGCGGGACGAGCGAGGTGGTGATCCCCAGGTCCTGGCAGCGCCGGACCATTCCCAACAGCACGTTGTGGGGTGCCGTCGAGAAGGTGAAGATCACGTGCTGGACGCCACGACCGGCGATCACCTCTTCGAGGTTCCAACTCGCGCCGAGCACCGGCAACGGCGCTTTCGCGTCCTCGATCTCGAGCGGGTCGTTGTCCAGGAACCCGACCGGCCGGAGGCCGAATTCGGGACGCTGCATCAAGCGGCGCGCGATCATGTTGCCGATCCGCCCGGCACCGACGATCAGAGTTGCCTTCCCGGCGCCGTGCCGGATCGCACGCCGCCTGACGTAGAACAGCCCGGCCCGGCCGGCGGCGAGGCAGCAGACCGCGACCAGCCACAGCAGCGCAGTCTGTGCGGCGAGGTGGATGTCATCCGTGAGCGCGACGCGGACGGAAATCACGCCCATGGTCGCGACCGCGGTCGCCGACATGATGGCGCGGATCTCGTCGAGCGGGTTCGGCCGGATGCGAGGTTGATAGAGCCCTCGCAGACCGAACAGGGCCAGCACGAGCACGAAGAAGAGCGAATCCCAGACGACGGGTGAAAGCGGGTTGGCGACCGCCAGCGAGACGAGGCGGACGACGATGGAGGCGACCACGAGCATGGCGACGTCCAGGAAGACGGGCCAGAACCGCTCGTAGGCGCGCTCGCCGAAAGCAACGCGCTCGGGCCGGATCGCCTGTGGAAGCTCGAGCCGGCGGCGCAGTCGATTGACGGTCGGCGGGGCGACCATTTCCTTGCCAAGAAGATCGGTCACGTCACGTACGTCCCTTACGTGGCTTCCGCCAGAGCTGCGAGTCCCATGGTGTCCCATCCCTAAGACGGTCTCCTTGATCGAAACTTGCTCTTCGTTGGTCGTGTCAGCCGAAGCCTGTGACAGGTCGGGAAGGGTCCGCCGGCAGGACGAACGGGTCCTCCGGGGACGTAGCCAAGAACTACGATGCAACGGGTTTCCGTGCTTCGCCGCGGCTCCAGACGTCGTTGTCCGTAGTCCGGTGCCGGCGGATCGGCAAAACCCATTCTAGACGAGCCCTTCCCGGGCAGTCGAGCTTAATTGGACAGCGCCCGGAAGCGCTCAGCGAAGCGGCCGGATCTCGTCCGGAGCGCCGTGCGCGCGGAGCGCGGAGGGCACGTCCACGCCACCGTCTGCGCGCTGAAAGTTCTCCACGATCGCGACGATCGTGCGGCCCACCGCGACAGCGGTGCCGTTCAGCGTGTGGACCGGGCGTGGCGACTTCGCGCCCTCGGCCCGGTAGCGGCAGCGCATGCGACGGGCCTGGTAGTCGGTCGTGTTCGAGCACGACGTGAGCTCGCGGTAGCGGCCCTGACCGGGCAACCACGCCTCCAGGTCGTACTTCTTGGCAGCGGAGGCGCCGAGGTCTCCAGCCGGAATATTCACCACCCGGTAGGGGATCTCGAGCGCCTGCAGGATCTGCTCCTGGAGCGAGAGGATCAGCTCGTGCTCGGCGGATGAGTCCTCGGGGCGCACGAACGAGAACATCTCCACCTTGTCGAACTGGTGGACGCGGAAGATCCCCCGCGTGTCCCGTCCAGCCGCGCCCGCCTCGCGGCGGAAGCACGTCGAAAAGCCTCCGTAGCGCAGCGGAAGGTCGGCCTCGGCGAGGACTTCCTCGGCGTGAAGGGCAGCGAGGCTCACCTCGGAGGTGCCCACCAGGTACAGGTCGTCGCCTGCGACTTCGTATATCTGTGCCCGATCGGTGGGAAGGAAACCGGTCCAGAAGAGCGGATCCTCCCGAACCAGCACGGGCGGCACGACGGGGACGAACCCTTCGGGGGAGAGGGTTGCGAGAGCAAGCTGGACGAGCGCCAGCTCGACTCGCACCAGATCGCCCTTGAGATAAGCGAACCGGGAGCCCGAAGCCCGGGCGGCGCTCTCCATGTCTATCACCCCGAGTGCCGTGCCGAGCTGGAGGTGGTCGCGTGGCTCGAAGTCGAGCTTCGTGGGGGCGCCCACCTCGCGCAAGATCTCGGCGTCCTCCTCCGAGTCGCCGTCCGGGACCGACGGGTCGGGCAGGTTCGGCAGCGACGAAAGCAGGCTGTGGATCTGCGCATCCAGCTCAGACAGCTCCTGCTCGAGGCGCTTGATCTCCCCGCGCAAGGCGCGTGCCTGCTCCGGGTCGCTTCCACCCCGCTTTCGCCGGCCGCGCAGCTCCTCGATCTCGGGGAGCACTTTTCGACGGTGCTCGTCGAGTGCGAGCAGCTCCTCAATCGCCTCGGCTGCCCCGCGTCGCGCGAGCGCGGCCTTCACGCCGTCGGGGTCGCTGCGGATCAGCTTCAGGTCTAGCGCGTGGAGCCCTTTCCTATTTGGCGGACTGGCCGGAGGCGCCCGTCGAGCCCGCCGGGAGAGGCTGCGGCGCGGGCGGGTTCTTCGCCTTCCGGCCGGCGTACTTGGCGACGAAGTCCGCGACGTCGTCGGCGTCCTTCCCGACCACGATGTTCTGGGGCATGATCGCGCCGGAGAACCCGCCGTTGCGGATCGCGTAGAGGACCGTCGTCTTGGTCTCCTTGCGGAAGTTCAGATTGGGGCCGCTGATGCGCTCGCCCACGCTGCCATGCGTGCCCGCCGCCTCGAGCGTATGGCAGCCCGCGCAGCGCTCGGCGAAGAGCTGCGCGCCGCGGTCCTTCACCTGGACGCCCTCGGATCCGCATGCCGACGCGAGCGCCGCCACGGCGCAGAGCGCGGGCGCCAGGACCAAAGCCTTGGGGGCCAGCTTCACGGGCGGGCATCATATTCCCGAAGGCCGGCGTAGGCGGACCGCTGTGCATCCGAGGGCGGGTGAGAAGGGATGCACGGCGTGGGCGCGAATCCTCCACGCATCCGGCGCCGGCCCCAGGCGCGTGAGCCTCCAGTTTCAGGTGGCCGTAGCGCCTGCACGACGGCGGCTAAGGGCCGGCGCCCGGATCCTGCCCCGATCGTCGATCATGCCCGGCGTGTCCGGAGCCGAAATCGACCCGCGCGCGTTCCGCGACGTCTGCAGCCGGTTTGTCACGGGCGTCTGCGTGGTGACGAGCTTCGGAGGAGAGGGGCCGTCCGGCATGACGGCGAACGCAGTCACCTCGCTGTCACTCGCGCCTCCTCTGATGATCGTCTGCTTCGACCGGACCGCCCGCACGCTCGCGGCCGTGGAGCACTCTCGCCGTCTCGCACTCCAATTCCTGGCGCACGACCAGGAGGACGTCGCCAGCCGGTTCGCCTCGAAGCTGCCCGAGGCCGAGAAGTTCGAAGGTGTCGACTGGTCGGACCGCGCCGGCGTGCCGGCGCTCGGCGGCTGCCTGGGCGGGCTCGCGTGTGAGCTTCGAGAGCTCGTTCCGGGCGGCGATCATCTGATCGCGGTCGCCGAGGTGGTCGATCTCTGGACCGGGAACGGCGAGCCGCTGGTGTTCAATCGCGGCGATTTCTGGACGCTCGCCGAGCGCGAGCCGGCCCCGCCCGAGGTCGACGAGGCTCTCGAGGGCCCTTGATCCGGCGACGAACTGCCAGCAGGAAGGGCGTCCACTGCGGCGCCCGCGTCACGGTATGGCGAAGTTGGCGCCATGCACGCGTGACGGTGTGATGACGCTTACTACGTTGACCTCGTATATCGAGGTCAACGTAGTACTCGTGCTAGCGGGGCATCCAGGGTGTCGAGATAGACGGTCGAACGTGACATTCGCTGAACGGCGAGTTCAAGCAAGGATCACGCCCCGTCATGGCACCTCCCCATCGACCTCCTTACTGCCGGCTCTCCTGTGACGCAACGCACGAAACAGCGTCGATTGCGGTGGTTCGTCGGCGGAGAGTCCCTAGAAAAGCCCGCCGCTTGTCTGGGCCGCGCGCACGGCGAACGCCACTATCAGGAGCGCGCCGATCGTCATCACGGCCATCTCGTGGCGCACGATCCGAAGCGCGATGGCCCGCTGCTCGGTTGCGCCCAACGCCTCGAACTCCACACCTTCCGGGAGCTCTCGCTGCGCGGCTCCCGTGCGCATGCCCTCGGCAAAGAGGTTCACGAGCAGCGGCGCGGTCCCGTACATGTAGTGGATCGGGTCGTCCGCCTCGTGCCCGGTCGCCAGCAGGATCGCCCCCAGCACCACCTGGAGCACCACCGAGATCTGCGCGGCTCGCAGCACGTACCAGAAATAGAGGGACGCCCGGTTCATGAGCCACGCGATCCCGCCCCACACGCCTGCGGCGAGGTTCGCCAGGAGCACCACGACCCCGAGCGCGAGATGAACGTCAGCCACCCCGCCTGCCCGCCTCTGGAGCCAAGATTGCGACGGAAAGCACTATGTAACACATTGTTACAAGAGTGGTGTATAACACCACGGCATCCCCTGTATCCGGCCTTTCTTTGAGCCCCTTGAGCCCTCTCGTTGCTGCGTAGCTACCTCCCAGTGCTCGTGTTCCTCGGGCTCGGCTCGATCGTCGGGATCGCGTTCACGACGCTGAACCGGATCCTCGGCCCCCACAAGCCGAGCGAGACGAAGTCCTCTCCGTACGAGTGCGGGTTGCCGTCCGACGTACAGCGGGGATTCCGGTTCGGGATCAGCTTCTACCTGATCGCGATGCTGTTCATCCTCTTCGACATCGAGGTGATCTTTCTCTACCCGGTCGCGGTCCACCTGAAGGCCGCCGGCGCGTTCGTGTTGGGCGAGATCCTCGTGTTCGTGGCGCTGCTCGCGGTCGCGTTCGTGTTCGTGTGGCGCCGGGGCGCCCTCGAATGGAGATAGAACGACGAAAGGTCGCCCCTTCGGGGCTCCCCTCTGCGGAAGGACGCCCACCTTCAGCCGGCAAGGACGACTTCCGCATTCGCCAGCTGCGCGCTCGCGACCTGCTGCGCGGCGACCTCGAGGGACCCGACCTCGAAAAGCACGTCGAGGAACGCCTTCTCACCACGACGCTCGAAAAGGCGCTCGACTGGGCCCGCTCCAACGCGCTCTGGCCGGCCACCTTCGGGCTCGCCTGCTGCGCGATCGAGCAGATTTCGCTGGTCACGTCGCGCTACGACAGCGCGCGCTTCGGCGCCGAGGTGTTCCGCGCGTCGCCCCGCCAGGCCGACATGCTGATCCTGTCCGGCCGCGTGTCGATCAAGATGGCGCCCGTCGTCCGCCGCATCTACGACCAGATGCTCGAGCCGAAGTGGGTGATCGCGATGGGCGCCTGCTCCTCGAGCACCGGTGTCTTCAACAACTACTCGCTGGTCGCCGCGGACAAGTTCATGCCGGTCGACGTCCACGTCCCAGGCTGCCCCCCGCGTCCCGAGGCCCTGATTCACGGCATCCTCAAGCTCCAGCGCCTGGTCCAGGGCCACCCTGACGCGGGGTGGCGTGCGCGTTACCGGGCCGAGGGAACCGAGGAGCTGCCCCACCCGAATGTTCCCATCGCCCCTCCGGCCACTTCCGAGGCCGGGTAGCCGCCAGTGGCCCTCCCCGAAACGTCTCGCCGGAAACGGCGGTCTCCGGAACCGCATGGGGGCTGCGCCCCCTCGGCGCCTAGCGGCGCCTCCCCCGGCGTCCTCGGTCGCCCACGTACTCACCGAGTACGCGGGCTCCCTGCGTCCTTGGCTGGCGGCCCTCTAGCCACGCCGTTCCCTGGCGAACGTTCCGAGAAGGGCCACTAGATGCCGGACCCCACCGGACTCGAGCTGATCGCCAACGAGCTTCGCGAGCAGCACGCCGGCTCGACCGTCGACACCCTCCACTATCGCGGCATCGCGACGCTGGTCGTGGAGCCGAGCCGGATCCTCGACGTCCTGAGCTGGCTGCGCGAGGACCCCGCACAGCAGTACGGGTTCCTGGCGAGCCTTCACGCGTGTGACTACCTGCCGCACGAGCCTCGCTTCGGCGTTCATTACGAGCTGCTCAACATGGAGCGGGTTGAGCGCATTCACGTCAAGGCCCTGCTCGCCGACCCGGGCGAGCCGGAACTGCCGGAGATCGACTCCTGTGTATCAGTGTTCCCGACCGCGGAGTTTCAGGAGCGCGAGGCGTTCGACATGTTCGGAATCGCGTTCCGGGGGCATCCGGACCTGCGCCGGATCCTGATGCCGGAGGAGTACGAGGGGTGGCCGCAGCGGCGGGACTTCCCGCTCGGCGGCGAGCCGGTGCTGTTCACCCACAACGAGCACCAGATGCCCAGGTGGTACGAGTGAGCGAGCGCGAGCCGGACGGAAGCGTGCGGGAGCTCGCGAGCGGGGTGACCGCAGAGGCCGCTCCCGAGGCCCATCCAAAGGCCGCGATGCGGCCGCCCGACGTGGAAGAGGGGCGCGAGGAAGCCGTGCTCACGATCAATTTCGGCCCGCACCATCCGGCCACGCACGGGGTGCTGCGGCTGCTGGTGGAGCTCGAGGGCGAGGTCGTGCACGACGTGAGGCCGTACGTCGGCTACGTCCACACCGGCATCGAGAAGAACTGCGAGGACAAGTCCTACTGGAAGGTGATCCCGCTCGTCGAGCGGATGGACTACCTCTCGTACTACTTCAATGCGCTCAGCTATTGCATGTCGGTCGAGCGGCTGCTCGACGAGGAGGTCCCTGCCCGCGCGCAATACCTGCGCGTAATCCACTGCGAGCTGAACCGGATCCACTCGCACCTGGTGTGGCTCGGCACATCGGCGCTCGACCTCGGCGCGATCTCGATCCTCTGGTACTGCTTCCGCGAGCGCGACAAGGTGCTCGACCTGTTCGAAGCCTCGTCGGGGCAGCGCATGCACACGCGATACATCCAGGTCGGCGGCGTGTTCGAGGACATTCCCGCCGGGTGGGACCGCAAGGTGCTCGCGTTCACCGAGGAGATGGTCGAGCGCGTCGGCCAGTACGAGGCGATCCTCGACCGCAACGAGATCTTCCTGCGCCGGACCAAAGGCGTGGGGATCGTGCCTCCCGACCGGCTGCTTGCGCTCGGCGTCACGGGGCCGCTGCTGCGCGCCGCGGGGAACCCATGGGACCTGCGCAAGGCGGAGCCCTACAGCTCGTACGACCATTTCGAGTTCAAGGTCCCGATCGGGACCGTTGGCGACTGCTACGACCGCTATCGAGTGCGCGTCTCGGAGATCAGGGAGTCCTGCGCGATCATCCGCCAGGCGGTCGAGGGCCTGCCGGAGGGTCCGTGGATCACGGACAACCGCAAGGTCGCACTGCCGCCCCGCCACGAGCTGGCGACGTCGATGGAGGCCCTGATCCACCACTTCAAGCTCGTCACCGAGGGCTTTCGCGTGCCTCCCGGCGAGGCGTACGTGCCGATCGAGGGCCCGCGCGGCGAGCTCGGCTGCTTCGTCGTCGCGGACGGGTCGGCGAAGCCCGTACGCGTCCACATGCGCGATCCGTCGTTCGTGAACCTGCAGTCGCTGCGCGAGATGTGCGTCGACGGCTACGTCGCCGACATGATCGTGAACCTCGCCATGTTGGATCCGATTCTGGGAGGGATCGATCGATGAGCAAGTTCGACCACCTCCGCGGCGTCCCCGGGTCCCGCAACAGGCTCGCGGCTCAGGTGTGGGAAGGGGCCAAGGTCGGCGCTCCGGCGGCCGAGATCCCGGAGCCGGACGAGGTCGGCGTGCCCGCGGAGCTGCGGGCGATCATTGAGCACAACATGTCGCTCTATCCCGACTACCGCTCGGCGGTGCTGCCGGCGCTGCGCGCTGCGCAGGAGGTGCACGGCTGGCTGTCGGACGAGGCAATCCTCCAGGTCGCCTCGGTGATGCGCGTCACGCCGGCCTATCTCGAGTCCGTCGCGAGCTTCTACGACATGCTCGAGCTGGAGCCGGTGGGCCGGAATGCGATCCATGTGTGCACGAACATCTCCTGCCAGCTGCGCGGAGCCCACGACCTGGTCGAGGCCTTCTCCGAGGCGACGGGCTCACCCGTCAACGGGTCGAGCCCCGACGGGCTCTTCCGCCTCCGGGCGTTCGAATGCCTCGGCGCCTGCGACATCGCGCCGATGGCGTCGATCGAGGGCCATTACCGTGGCCCGCTGACGAAGGAGGACGCGAAGGTCGCGGCCGAGCATCTGCGCGCGGGCGGCGCGGCCGAGGACGTGCTGCCCGAGAAGCGATTCGTGGGCGACTACGGACGGCGCGTGGAACAACAGCCGTCCGTGGGCAAGCCCACGAACGGGTCTACCGAAGGCGCGGCGTGACCGAGGGTCGCGGCATCCTCTTCGCGCACATCGACGAACCGGGACTCCAGCGCCTCGACGTCTACGAGCGCCTCGGCGGCTATCGCGGCTTGCGAAAGGCGCTCACCGAGATGGGCCACGAGGAGGTCCTGAAGGAGCTCGAGGCGTCCGGCCTGCGCGGCCGCGGCGGCGCGGGCTTCTCGATGGGCAAGAAGGCCAGCTTCCTGCCGCACGGAGACATCGAGAAATACTTGTGTTGCAACGCGGACGAGTCGGAGCCGGGCGCCTTCAAGGACCGCGAGCTCATGCACAAGAACCCGCACCAGCTCGTGGAGGGCGTGCTGATCGGAGCGCTTGCCGCGGACGCCAGGCACGCGTTCATCTACATCCGGGGCGAGTACCAAGAGGAGGCCGCCATCCTCGACGCCGCCGTGGGCGAGGCGTACGCGCGCGGCTATGCCGGTGACAACATCCTCGGGTCCGGCTTCTCGTGCACCGTCGTCATACACCGCGGCGCCGGCGCGTACATCTGCGGCGAGGAGACCGCGCTGCTCGACTCGCTCGAGGGCAAGCGCGGGAACCCGCGCCTCAAGCCTCCGTTCCCGGCCAACCAGGGTCTCTACAACGGTCCGACGCTGATCAACAACGTCGAGACGCTCAGCAACACGCCGCACATCGTCCTCAACGGCGCCGAATGGTTTCGCAGCTTCGGCACCGAGAAGTCGCCCGGCACGAAGATCGTCTCGGTTTCGGGCAACGTCAAGCGGCCGGGCAACTACGAAGTCGAACTGGGGATCCCGTCACACGACATCATCTACGGACTCGCGGGCGGCCCCTACCCGGGCGAGCGCGTCAAGGCCTGGTTCCCCGGCGGCTCATCATCGCCCGTGCTGACCGCGGACCACCTCGACCTCCCCTACGACTTCGAGAGCATGCAGCAGGCGGGCTCGATGCTCGGATCGGGCTCGATCATCGTCGTGGACGAGACGGTGCCGATCGTGGAGGTCGCGCTGCGGCTCGCCGAGTTCTACCGCCACGAGTCCTGCGGCAAGTGCGTGCCCTGCCGAGAGGGCACCAACTGGACCGTGAAGATGCTCGAGCGGATCGACTCCGGCGACGCCACTCCGATGGACCTCGACGTGATGGCGAACGTCCAGGCCAACATCATCGGGAACTGCCTGTGCGTGCTCGGCGACTCGATGGCGATGCCGGTCGGCTCGATGATCAAGCACTTCCGGCCTGAGTTCGAGCAGCACATGCAACAGGCCCAGATCGCGGCGGCGCATGCGGAAGAGCTGCACGTCCCGCTACCCAGCGAAGCCGCATGACCGGCCAGTGGATCACTTTCACGCTCGACGGCCTGTCTCTTATACACATCTCCGAGCCCACGAGACTATGAACTTGA
>JBKOZI010000069.1:0-12996 GCA_046725795.1 Actinomycetota bacterium | reverse complement strand
CGGCCGTACCAGTCGCTCGCGCTCGCTGCATCGGGGACCACGATGTGCGGAGTGATGGTGTGCATTCCGTGGGGAATCGCCGACACCTTTGCCCCAGTAGCCGCGATCATGCCGTGGCTCCCAACGCCTCATCTGGCTCGTTGGAGCCGGGTAGGCCGTGGCGCGCAACGATACGGTCGTAGTTGAGGCGCAGCAGCTCGATTACGTCGCGGACGTCGGCGTCATCCTCGATCCTGCGCGCCGCCGGCCCCTGCTTGCCTGGAAAGACCGGGTGGTCGACTATCCGCCCCTGCTCCCTCAACTCGAGCCAAATCCGCTTCGGGAAGGAAAAGTGGGCCGCGTGGTCGCCGTGCAGGTGGCCGATCTCCCGGCGGCCGAGCTTGAGGGAGAGTTCGCCGCGGCGGCCGGGGCCAGCCTCGACGCCTGGCCAGGAGGTGACCGTCTCGACGATCTGCTGGCTCGCTGTTCCCGTCTGGGTCATTTTGGTGCCTCCGAGCTCGGGATTGGGGACAACCGTAGGTAGGTTACAAGTTCAAGTTAGCTTGAAGTCAAGGATCAAACCTGATTTCCTTTTTTTTGTGGACACCCTGCTGACGATCGGCGAGGTCTCGCGGCGCAGCGGTGTCGCCGCGTCGGCGCTGCGCTTCTACGAGGAGCGGGGCCTGATCACCTCCGAGCGGGCCGGCTCGGGTCACCGGCGCTATCCGCGGCCGGTGCTGCGGCGGATCGCCTTCATTGTCTTCGCCCAGCGGGTCGGGCTGACGCTCGACGAGATCGGCTCCGAGCTCGCCAAGCTACCTCCCGATCGCGCCCCGACTCGTCCCGACTGGTCGCGCCTGTCGCGCAAGTGGACCTCGCGGATCGAGGAGCGGATCGCCGAGCTCGAGCGCCTCAAGCACGGGCTCACCGAGTGCATCGGGTGCGGTTGCCTCTCGCTGGACCGCTGCAGACTCTCGAACCCCGGCGACCGCGCGGCGGGCTTCGGACCCGGTCCGCGCTACTGGATTGGCGATCGCCCGCTCAGCAAGGTGTAGGCGATCCGCTCACGCGCGCGCTTTCCTGCACCGACAGACTGGAGTGCCGCCCGGAGTACTGGGAGTGAACAGCTTGCCGCAGTGCCAACACTCGTACACGTCCTGCTGGACCGGACTGGCCTCGTACCGTTCAGCCCTTTCGACTGCCTTGGCGGTAGGGGCGCCGATCCGGGTGGCATCAGCAAAGGGCGTAGCCGCCTTACCTCTTTTTACTTGACTGATGGCCCGAACGTCATAGCTGTAGTCACCCCACCTTCTGTGAACCAAAAGTCGCACGGCACCACGGTCTGTGATTTGTAAGCCACCATAGATTCCACTGATCCTGGTGGTCTTGTCACGGTCCCGATAGAGGAAGGTGATGCGTTCCTCAACCAGTACATCCGTGAGTGGATCGGTGATATCGCTGGTGATTGTCACGCTCGAGCGATGACGAGTCGGCCGGGCGAAGCTCAGGCGGCGCGGCTGGAGCGCAACAGGGGCGCGGTGGTCTCGTCGGCGAACTGCTCGCCGGTCACGCCGGTGATGAAGTGTCCACCCCGGATCAGGCCCCGGGCCTCGAGGCGGCGCAGCGCCCAGAGGATCTCCCGCCACGGAACGGAAAGCCGTTCCTTGAGGTAGACGTCTCGGAACACCACACCCCACCGCAGCAAGAGCTGCCAGGCGACGGTTTCGGCCAACTCCTCGACGTCGTCGACCTGCTCGGCGGCGGGCAGCAGCGTCCAGCGGCCCTCCACGCCCTGCCGCCATGTTCCCCGCCGGCCGCGGGAACCGGGGCGCGGGTACGGTCGCTGGCGGCGGGCGAACCGGGTGCGGGCGTTGAGAAGTGATCGAACCGCGTTGAATCCGTCGGCGGCGACGAGTCCCCGGGCGACGCCGTCCCACAGGCCTTCCTCGACCTCGGTGGGGAGGCGGCCGGTGATGGCCTGCAGGTCGGAATGGAACAGGGCGCCGCCCCCACGCAGGGCGTCGAGCACCTCTCGCCCGGACCCGGCGCTGGGTTCGGCCGGCGCCGCGGCGCCGCGGTGGGCCTGGAGCAGCCAGGGCAGATCCTGCCGGAGCATGAAGGTGATGGGCGTGCGGCGGGACGGCGTCTTACCCGAGCGGCGGGGCTCGCCCGCCGCGGGATCGTCACTGTCGGCGGCCGGCTCGACCACCGACAGCCGACCCCACACCACCTCGCCCGACAGGCAAAGGTCGTCGAGCCATTCGGGACGATACGACTCCACCCGCTCGGCGAAGAGTCGTTCCCAATCGCCGGCCGGCCACTCGAAGCCCTGAAACTGTTCGATCACCTCTGCCAGTCCGGCCCTGCCCTGGCGACGCGTCCCGGGAGCGGCGTGCCACCAGGACTGCAGGAAACCCTGCCACTCCTCCTGGCTGATGGGACGGACCTCGGCCCGCCGCCGCTCGCGGCTGTAGCCGTGGATGCGGGCCAGCAGCCGGCGGGCGCACCACTGCTCGCCCCGCTCTGGCTCGAACCGCCCGCTCACCGCGAACCCGCGCCCGCGAAGGGCCTCGAGGGCGATGGTCACCGAGGACGGCGACAGGCCGGTGGCGCCGGCGAGATCCTCCACGGTGACGGGACCGGAGACGTCGAGATGGCCCTGGATGAGGGTCACCGCCGCCTCGTCGGCGGCCGCCGCGTCGAGCACACCAGCCAGGCCGGGCGGAAGCGGATGATCGGGTACGAACCGGGCGCCGGGGAAGAGGGCCTCAACCTCGGCGCGGCGTTCCGTCGCCGCCCATAGGGCGTCGGTGGGACCGTGCACCTGGAAAGACCGGCCCGCCGCCGCCAGGATTTGGAAATTCTCGGCCCACTCGCCCCGCGGTCGGGTTGCGACGAGGGACAGGAGCACGTCGTGGAGCTCGTCGGCGTCGCGCACGTCCGGGGTCGCCTCGGCCCGCACCCGGTCGATCGCATCCGGGTCGAGGCGGCCCAGCTCTCGAGGCTCCACCGGCAGGCCGCGGCGCAGCGGCACCGCGCGCGACCGCCGCTCACCGATCTCGGTGTCTTCGTCGAGGTACGTGAAGGGGGCGCCGTTGAGGATCTCGTGGGCCAGCACGCTCGGTTCGACGGTGTCGACAAAATGGACGCGAACGGTTCCCTCCTCGAAACGGCCGACGAGCGCTTTGAGGCCTTCGATGTCCATGGCCTCGTTGAGGCAGTCGCCCATCGTCTCGCGCACGAGCGGGTGATCGGGAATCTCGACGGGACCGGCCGGGGCGTTGTCCTGACAGGCGGCGAGATCCGGGAACACGGCTGCCATGAGGTCGTCCGACTCCATGCGCTGGATGTTGAACGGGTTGAGGCGGCCGCCCTTACGGCGCAAAACGGCGAGCGATCGGTTGAGGTTCCACCGCCAGCGGGCGGTGAACATCGGGCTGCGAAGCACCGCCTGGGAGACGGCGTCCTGGACGTTGTTGGGGCGAAGGAAGGCGGGCACGTCCTCTAGCGGGAACGAGTGCTGGGGACCGAGCGACAGCAGTGCGGCGTCGTTGCTGGCTGCCGCTTGGAGCTCGAAGTCGAACGTCAGGCAGAACTTCTTGCGCAGTCCGAGGCCGAGCGCCCGGTTGATCCTGGCGCCCAGCGGCGCGTGGACGATGAGCTGCATCCCGCCGGATTCGTCGAAGAATCGCTCGAACACGATGTCGTCGTGGGTGGGCAGCACCCCACCGAGCTGGGCGCGGCCGGCGCTCAGATAGTCGACGACCAGGGCGGCCGCCACGGCGTCGACGCCGGACACCTCCTGCACGAAGGCGATGGCAGCTTCCCGCCCGTCGCCGTCGAGCTGTTCCGCCACCGCGCTCCGCAGCCGCGAGACCTCCTCGGACAGCTCGTCGGTGCGGCCGGGCGCCTCGCCCACCCAGAACGGGATCGTGGGGTGCCTGCCGGCGGCGTCGCGCACTCGCATGACGCCGTTGGTCACCTGCACGATCTGCCATGGGTGGGTGCCGAGGAGGAACACGTCGCCCTGCATGGATTCGATCGCGAAGTCTTCGTTCACCGTGCCGATGAACACGTCGCCCGGCTCCATCAGCACGCGGTAGTCACCGGTTTCGGGAATCGCTCCGCCTGAGGTGAGCGTGGCCAGCCGGGCTCCCCGGCGGCCGCGGAGGCGCCCGTTGACCCGGTCGCGATGGAGGTAGGCCAAGCGCCGTCCGCGCCCGGTCTCGATGCCGACGGACACCAGATCGACGATCTCCTCGAACTCCTCCCGAGTGAGAAGCCGGTACGGCCACGCCCGCTTGATCAAGCTGAACAGCTCGTCCTCGTCCACACCGTCTTCGCCTCTGGCCGCCGTCTCGGCCACGATCTGCTGGGCAAGGATGTCGAGGGGCTGCTCCGGCGGATGGAGAGCATCGAGGCGCCCCCGCTCGACCGCGGCCAGCAGCCCGGCGCATTCGACCAGCTCGTCCCGGGTGGTCGGGTACATGATTCCCCGGGGGACGCCGGTGCGGTGGTGGTTGGCCCGGCCGACGCGCTGGAGGAAGGTGGCGATGCTGTGCGGTGAGCCGATCTGGCACACCAGCTCGACCGGCCCGATGTCGATGCCGAGCTCCAGCGAGGCGGTCGCCACGAGGGCCCGCAGGTCGCCGGCCCGGAGGCGGTGCTCCACCCGCTGGCGGCGTTCGCGCGAAAGCGATCCGTGGTGGGCGGCCACCTGATCCTCGCCCAGCCGCTCGCCCAGCTCGTGGGCGACTCGCTCGGACAGCTTTCTGGTGTTGACGAAGACGAGGGTGGTTCGATGGTCGGCCACATGGGCGCCGATCCGGTCGAGGATCTCGTTGAACTGATCGCCCGAGATCGCGGCCTCGAGCTCGCCGTCGGGCAGCTCCAGCGACAGCTCGAGGCGCCGCCGGTGGCCGCTGTCGACGACGGTGGGGAGAGGTTCACCCGCACCCACCAGCAAACGGGCGGCCGTCTCGACCGGCCGGACCGTCGCCGAGAGGCCGATCCGGACCGGCGGACGGTCGGTCACGGCCTGGAGCCGCTCGAGCGAGAGGGTGAGATGGGAGCCGCGCTTGTCGCGGGCGAGGGCGTGGATCTCGTCGACGATCACCGTCTCAACGGCGTCGAGGGTGGCCCGGGACCGCTCGGCGGTCAGATACAGATAGAGCGATTCGGGCGTGGTGACGAGGAGGTTCGGCGGTCGCCGGATCATCATCTGCCGTTCGGATGACGTGGAATCGCCGGTCCGCACGGCGACGGTGATGGGTGCCGGCTCGTAGCCGAGCTCCCGGGCCACCTCGGCGATCTCGTCGAGGGGCTCTTCCAGGTTGGTGTGGACGTCGACGGCCAGGGCCTTCAGCGGGCTCAGGTACACGACCTGAGTAGCGCCCTCGATCGATCGGCCGGCCTCGTGTGCGTGGTAGAGGGCGTCGATCGCGGCAAGGAATCCGGCGAGCGTCTTGCCCGAACCCGTGGGAGCGCAGACCAGCGTGTGCTGCCCGGCGACGATCGCCGGCCAGCCCCCGGCCTGGGCCTCGGTTGGTCCGTCGGGAAACCGCCGCTCGAACCACGCCCGTACTGCCGGATGGAACCGTTCGAGGATCCCGGGCGCACCGGAAACGGTGGGCGGCGATGACAGCGAACTCACAGACACATCACAGACCTTAGCTTTCCCCCATGCGGCGACCTCTGGCGGGCACCGCGCCGGGTCAGCGCGGCATTCCGTGCAGAAGGTCGGCGGTTCGAGGCCGCAACAATTCTGCCATCCCGCCAGAATCGGCGCGGGCGATGAGTTTCTCCCCGTCCGACGGTCTAGAGGTGCGGTATCCATCGCGGGGGGACCCATTCCCGCCGTACGAAAGGACACAGCGCATGCAGCAGAAGATCACCCCGAACCTGTGGTTCGACACCGAGGCCGAGGAGGCCGCGGGCTTCTACACCTCCGTCTTCAAGAACTCGCGCATCGTGAACGTCACCCACTACACCGAGGCCGGGCCGCGACCGGCCGGCATGGTGATGACCGTGGAGTTCGAGCTGGACGGTCAGCGGTTCGTCGCCATCAACGGCGGCCCCCAGTTCACGTTCGACGAGGCCGTCTCCTTCCAGATCAACTGTGAGACCCAGGACGAGGTCGACTACTACTGGGAGCTGCTGTCCGAGGGCGGGGAGGAAGGGCCGTGCGGCTGGCTCAAGGACAGGTACGGCCTGTCCTGGCAGGTCGTACCGACCGGGATGGAAGAGTTGTTCGCCGATCCGGACGCAGAGCGGGCCCGGCGCGCGATGCAGGCGATGCTAGGGATGGGCAAGCTCGACATCGCCTCGCTGCGCAGCGCGGCCGACGGATTGCCGGCTACCTGACAGGCCGGCGGCGAGGGCACATGACGGCGCGGGTCCTCGGTTCTGGTTTGCGCGCCCGCATCGCGCGATCCGGCGCGCTAAGTTAGCCTCGACGTGTGGCCGACGAGGGGGGAGGGAGGGCCAATGAGAAACATCCTCGAGATCGGAGGCAAGCGACTTCCGTTCCTGCGCTGGTCGGTGCTGCGCATGGCCCTGGGTCGGCGCAACCTGACCAGGAACTGGCAGGTCGGTGATGGGCGCGAGGAAGCCCTGGCCGACTACGTGCTGGCCAACGCCCGGCAGGGCGACCCGGAGGACGTCATCCGGGCGATCGACGAATTCTGCATGAACCGCAGCGTGATGATCAACGTGGGCGACGAGAAGGGCGAGATTCTCGACCGCGCGGTCCGCCGGGCCGCGCCACACCTGCTGCTCGAGCTGGGCACCTACTGCGGGTACAGCGCGCTGCGCATGGCCCGCCTCATGCCCGCCGGCGCTCGACTGTGCTCGATCGAGTTCAGCCCGGCCAACGCGGCGATCGCGCGCCGCATCTGGCACCACGCCGGAATCGGCGACCAGCTGAGCTTGGTCGTTGGGACGCTCGGCGACAGCGGATCGACAATCGACCGGCTTCGAACCGAGCACGGTTTCGGTGAGGGAATGGTGGATTTCGTTTTTGTCGATCACGACAAGGCCGCCTATCTCCCGGACCTCGAGCGCATCCTCGGGGAGCGTTGGCTCCATCCCGGTTCAATCGTTGTGGCCGACAACGTGAGGTTTCCCGGCGCGCCGCAGTACCGGGCCTACCTCGAGTCGCAGCAGGGCACTACCTGGCACACGATCGAGCACGACACCCACGTCGAGTACCAGTCGCTGATCAAAGACCTGGTGCTCGAATCGGAGTACCTGGGCGAGCAGGAGTGACGTGCCGACAGCCCGGGCCGTCGCCGGCGCCGCTCGTCTGACCTGACGCTTGTCCCGTTTGTCGCGAGCCGCCTAGCGCTCGCTGATTCCACCTCCGCCGTACGCCTGCGGCGCCCCTGAGTCCGGTAGGAAAGCTTCCCCGCCCATCGGAATCCTGTAGCTTGCCGCGCTGGTAACCGAGAAACGCCTAATCCCCGCCAAACAAGCGGGGAGCGGGGGAACCAAGTTCTTGGGGCGAACCCACGGCTCCGTGGGGGCGCAGGCTCCTTTAGCGCCAGCCCGTCAGCTAACCCCGTCGGCCGACGAAGGAGTTTCGGTTTGCGCTCGCTGACGCGCGGTTTGAGCAACGCGAGAGTGGATGCCGGCTTCCCCCGAGCCGGTCGATGGCTGGTGCTTGCGATCGCGTCCATCGCCCTGGTGGGCACCATCTCCGCCGGTACAGCTGACGCCCGTCGCACTCACCGAAGCAGGTGCCCGGGCGAACGGACCTCGTCCGCCGATGGCAAGCGATTCCTGAGGGCGGTGCTCTGCCTACAGGCGATAGAAAGGCGAAGGCATGGTCTGAACTCCTTGGGACCACGGAGAGCGCTGGGCAAAGCGGCGATCAGGCATGCCCGAGACATGGTGAGCCGCGGGTATTTCGGTCATGTGTCACCGACGGGAAGCGATCCGCTGGACAGGGCACTCGCCGCTGGTTATCGGGGCGGCCGCAAGATCAGCGTCGGCGAGAACCTTCTGTCGTGGTCGACGCCGCTGACCGCGGCTGCAGTGGTCGAGAAGTGGATGGCGAGTCCCCCACACCGCCGCAATACCCTGTGCCGCTGCTGGAGCGACGTCGGTATCGCGCTAGTGAGGCATACTCCTTCGGGTGCCCGCGGCCTTACAGTGGCCGTCGAGTTCGGTCGCCGCTAGGAATGCAATCGTCGTGCGAGGCCGATCGGTTGCCGCTCCTGCAGCACCGTCGACCTAAGCCGCGCCTTCACGACGAGCCGCTTGGCCGCGCTGAAGGGCGGCGTGCAGGTGGTGAGCGCGAGGCGGTCGTGACCGACGCGGCGCAATGACGCTGTATCCGTCGGCGAGACCACGCTCGATCCCTCGACGCTGTAGCGGAAGGTGCCGTAGGGCATCCTGAGCACTACCTGGTCGCCCCGCTCGAGGTCGTCGATGTGCCGGAAGGGGGCGAGATAAGTCGTTCGGTGGCCCGCTATGCCCACCGTGCCGGACTCGCCGGGCAAAGGCGTACCTGAGTAGTGGCCGGGGCCTTTGGTTAGGTCGTCCGCTGACACGCCCGCCACAAAGACGAATCGCGCGCCCAGCTCAGGAATCTCGATCCTGCCGAGTGGCTCGCCGTCCGCCGTCCGCCTTCCGTATGCCCGTGCAGCAACGGCCAAGCGACTCGGTTTGAGCTCCCTCCCAGCTTCGAAGCCGGCGGGCGCGGCGAGCGCTTCTGCCTCAGCTTTGCGCAGCTTGTCGTTCAGCTCGCTCTGCTCGTGGCGGGTATGGATGGCGCTTAGGGGCTCTTGCCAAACGAGGGTGACAACCGCCTCCGAGAGCAGAAGCAGGCCGGCGACCAGAAGCAAGACGCCCGCGACGATTCTCAATCGTCCCCTTCCGAATGTCGACTGGTGAACGATCTGGCTCTCTGAGTTCTTGATCAAGTTGCTCACCATTTGGCCCTAACTGGGGAGGGCGACTGACGATGGACGCGGGGGCGACGCACCCCCGCGCCCTGTCAGGCAGACCTCAAGTATCCGCCTTGCGTCGCATGAGGAGTAGCGATGCGGCAATGCAAAGCACTCCGATGACTGCAAGAGCGGCGAGGTTCACTCCCGTAGACGCGAGTCGGCTGCGGGCCGCTGTACCACCGCTTGGCGCCTGTGCGACGGTAACTGCAGCCTCTTGCTGACTCGGGGCCTGGGCAACCTCGCGGCCACCCAAGCCTTGCTGCTCAGTCGGGGCCTGGGGAGCCTCCTGGGCGCCCTGGTTACCCAGCGATTCCACCTGTCCGCCGACCTGGCCGCCGGCGCCGGTTTGGCCACCTGCACCGACCTGCCCGCCGGCACCGACCTGCGTACCGACTTGGCCACCGGCGCCGACTTCGCCACCGCCCCCGGCCTTGCCACCAGCACCGGCTTGGCCACCGGCGCCGACTTCACCTTCTTCTTCACCACGGCCTTCTTCCTTGCCGCGGCCTTCGGCGTGGCCCTTGCCCTTGCCTTCGGCCTCGCCTTCGTTCTCTTCTTCACCACGGCCTTCTTCCTTGCCGCGGCCTTCGGCGTGGCCCTTGCCTTCGGCCTCGCCTTCGGCCTTGCCTTCGGCCTCGCCTTCGGCCTTGCCTTCGGCCTCGCCTTGGTTCTCTTCTCCTGCATGGCCGCCGACCTGGCCACCGGCACCGACATGACCTCCGGCACCGACTTCGCCACCGGCACCTACTTGCCCGCCAGCACCGGCTCGAACACCGGCACCGACTTTGCCATGGCCCTCTTCTTCACCACGGCCTTCTTCCTTACCGCGATTTTCGAAGTGGCCCTTGCCCTTGCCTTCGGCCTCGCCTTGGTTCTTTTCTCTTGCGTGGCCGCCGACATGGGCGCCAGCTCCGGCCTGGCCGCCGGCACCGACCTGCGTACCGACTTGCCCGCCGGCGCCGACCTGGCCGCCAACACCGGCTTGGCCACCGGCTCCGACTTCGCCTTCTTCTTCACCACGGCCTTCTTCCTTGCCGCGGCCTTCGGCGTGGCCCTTGGCCTTGCCTTGGTGCTTTTCTCCTACGTGCCCGCCGACCTGGCCACCAGGGCCGGCCTGGCCCCCGGCGGTGACTTGACCGCCGACGCCGACCTGCGCCCCGGCCTCGACTTCCCCGGCTTCATTACCGTGGCATTTGACTTTCCCATGGCCGTGAGCCGATTGGGAGTCTCCACCGAGCTGGTCGTCTCCGGGCCCCCGCGCGTAAGCGCCAGTGGCCAAGACGCCGAAGATCAAGAGGGCGAGCACCGCGATCAGTCCAACCTGAGGACTGATCAGTCGCTTTGACATTAGTTATCACCTCCCTCCTGTGCTCCGTGCTCCGTCATTCCTTACCTGAACCGCAGGTGAGCATCCGTGCACAGAAAGGACGTTGCACACGCAGCCCGTATGCAACTGACCCCTGCCCGCGGGGTTGGCATTCGTCTTTCCGCTGGAACGCACAAATAAACGTCACCACTTGAAGCGTCTGGTCGCGGGCGGCAGCTTCACCCTGCCATCGCGCGACTAACCTGACGTCGTGCGTCGCGTGCTCGCCACCGTGCTGGCCGTATGGGTAGTCACCGGGCTAACGGTGGCCACTGCGCGGCAGGGCGCGGAGTCTCCCCGCTCGACGCCGTCGACGACGCCGGTGGGGCCGGCGCTTCCCGCGCCCAACGCCGCGATTCCGGCTGACCCACCGGACCTCGCAGCCACGCTGACCACGACGGCGCGGCAGCTGCGCGACGCCCTGGACCGCTGGGATCCGGCCGACCCGATCCCCGAGGACGTCACGCTCCTTGCGCTGCACCATCAGCGCATCCTGCGCAAGCTGGCGTCGCACCACGCCCTCGGCGATGCGACCCTCGCGCGGCTGCCGCTGGATGTCCGCGGCGAGGCGCGCGACACAGTGCTCGCCCGCCGGCGGCTCGCCGCAATCCCTCACGCGCCCGGTCGGCTCCCGCGGATCCGGATCGCGGGCGCGGCGCCGGCGGCGAAACTCCGGCAGCTCTACGCCACGGCTCAGCGCCGCTTCGGCGTGCACTGGTCGGTCCTGGCCGCGGTGAACTTCGTCGAGTCTGCGTTCGGTCGCCTGCGCAGCACGAGCGAGGCGGGCGCGCGCGGCCCGATGCAGTTCCTGCCGTCGACCTGGCAGATCTACGGGATGGGCGGCGACATCGACGATCCGCACGACGCGATCCTGGCCGCCGCCAATTACCTGCGGCGCTCGGGCGCGCCGCGCAACTACGACCGCGCCCTGTTCACTTACAACCACTCGATGCACTACGTCCGCGCCGTGCGTCGCTTCGCCTCGCGCATGCGCCGCGACGACCGCTCGTTCCTCACCTACTACGCGTGGCAGGTATATGTGCGCACCGCCAAGGGGGTGCGGCGCGTCACGGGCCCCGGGCTCGGCTAGGCTCGCCGTCCTGCGAGACTCGTGCTCTCGTAGTCGTCGCTCAGATTGCGGGGGGACTCGAAGCTCAGCCCATCGTCGCTGCTTCGGATATAGAAGACCTCCGACTCGCCGAAGACGTCGCTCTCGAAGACGATGACAATGCATTCGCCGCGCTCACGGCGCTCCGCGGGGCAAAGTCACGATGGTCTCAAGGCGTTGAACGGGACGCCTATCGTGGACATGAAACCCGTGCTCGGCCCTGTCAACAATGAGCGGCCCCGCTGACCTCGCCGTACGCCGCGCGGGCGTCGCAGACGCCGAGGCCATCGGCCGGCTCCTCCATGACTTCAACAGCGAGTTCGACGAGCGTACGCCAAGCCCGCCTGCGCTTGCCGAGCGAGTCCGGGAGCTCCTCGTCGCCGACGAGATCACGGTCCTTCTCGGAGGAGAGAAGCCGCACGGGTTGGCGGTGCTCCGCTTCCGTCCGGCGATCTGGACGGAAGCGCTCGAGTGTTACCTCGCGGAGCTCTACGTGGTCCCCGACCGGCGTGGGCAGGGGCTGGGGCGGGCGCTGATGGAGGCCGCAATCGAGCTCGCTCGCCGGGAGGGTGCGGATCACATGGACCTCGGCACCAGCGAGGACGACGTCGCCGCCCGCGCCCTCTACGAGAGCCTCGGGTTCAGCAACCGCGAAGGCAACCCAGACGGCCCGATCAACTACTTCTACGAGCGAGAGCTGTGAGCGCTGACCCTGACGGGATCGGAGTTCGTCGACGTGCTGATTGGCGATTGGTCGCTTGCCCGAAGGCGGCGTGGGCGACCTTGCAGCGACGCGTACGGGCGGATAGCGTCTTCCCGCGGCCGAACCGGCAAAGTCGCACTCCGTGTTTCTTGCTACATGGAGCCATCGTGCCGATGCTCCCGAGAGCAGCTGTCCTGCTCTCTTTCAAGGAAGGAAGGTTGGGCATGTCCGGAATCAAGTCGTTGCTGATCGCGGTGGCGCTCGTGCTCGCCATCGCTGTGCCCGGTGCCAGCGCGGAAACCAACGGTGGAGGCAACTCCGCGAATGCGCCAGGACAGGAGAAGGCAAGCGCCAACTGCAGCGCCGTCTACCAGAAACAGTTCGCCAACGGTGTCATCGCAAAGGGCGGCCCGAAGGCGGGATTCGGCGATCCGGCGTTCAACACGCCAGACAACTGCGACCACTACTACGGCGCGCCCGGGCAGTTGCCGTAGCGCTCAGCAGCCCGATCGACGTGCTCGCAGAGGGCCCGCCACGGCGGGCCCTCTGGCGCTTCCAAGACGATCGGAGCGGCAAGGCGGTCGGGAGGACTGAGCCCGTGCTGTGGCCGCAATCCCTGGCGCGGAGCGGTCGATTTCGTCTCTTCCCGTTCGTCTTACAGGCGACCAATCCCCAAAAGGGAGCGTGTTGCGCATTGTGACGAACCAACCTGGCCGGCGGGGGGAGCACAGCACCTGGAAAGGAGAGTACTCATGCAAGCATCCAGGAAGATTGCGGTAGTGGGGGCGACCGGGAGGGTCGGCCGTCATGTCGTCGACGTGCTCAAGGCCCTGTCTCTTATACACATCTGACGCTGCCGACGAAAACGAGAGCGTGGGGGTGTGGGGGG
>JBKOZI010000068.1:0-6476 GCA_046725795.1 Actinomycetota bacterium | reverse complement strand
CACGTGGACTGCGGGCCTTGGCGTCGGCCTTTCCCAGGCGCTCGCGCTCGTGCCGGGCATCTCGAGATCGGGAGCGACCATGGGTGGCGGCCTGCTCGCCGGACTGTCGAACGAGGACGCCGCCCGCTATGCGTTCCTCCTGGCCACCCCGATCATCGGCGCGGCAGCGGTGCTGAAGCTGCCAGTGCTGTTCGGCGCAGACGGAGACGGCGTCCGCGGACAGTCGCTGGTGGCGGCGATCTGCGCCGCCGTCACGGCGTACCTGTCTGTGCGCTTCCTGATGCGCTACTTCCACACGAACCGGCTCACGCCCTTCGCGTACTACTGCGCTGCCGCCGGAGCGGCTTGCTTTGTCTACTTCCTCGCCACCTGAGCGGGACGCAGACAAGCGTTCAGATTTCTTTCATGTGTTCCCGGAGGCGCGCTGGGACACTGGCGGTATGACCAAACGACGTAACCTCATCGCCCCCGCAATCGCGCTGGGCGTCCTGTTCATGGCGCTCGCCTTCCTCTACTGGGTGGATTCGGCCGGCTCGCTGCCTTCCTTCATTCCCGGTCACGACGCCGGGTCGGCACATCACCACGTCAAGCACGGGATCGCCGCGTTCGTCGTGGGGCTCGGCTGCCTGATCTTCGCCTGGTTCCAGACGGGGCCAAGCGGACGCACGCCCGAGCTCTCAGGGCCCTAGACCGTCAGGAACTGACGCGGGATCCGGCCCGCGATCTCGAACGGATCACGCGCGAGCTCGCTCTGCTCCCACTCGGTTCGCAGCATCGAGTAGCTGATCACGTCCTTCGGCTCACCGGCGTGCACGTGCCATTGGCGGAGGACTCCCTCGTGCACGAAGCCGAGCCGCTCGAGGGCGGCCTGGGAGCGGCGGTTGTCAGTCCCGCACCAAGCCGTGACGCGCCCCAGATGCAGGCCCGCGAACGCAAGCGCGAGCACGAGCGCTTTGGACTCGCGGTTTGCCCCCCTTCCCCACCACTCGCGGCCGAGCCACGTCCCGACGACGGCATGCCGGTCACGCAGCGCGAACTCCGACAGCCCGGTGACTCCGATCACGCCGTCCTGGAGATGGTCGATGACGAACTCGAGTCGTGACCCTTCGGCGCGCTTCCGCGCGAGGTTCGCGATGTAATCCGTTGCCTGGCCCGCACTCGTGTACGGCCCCCAGGAGAAGAACCGCGTCACCTCCGCGTCGGAGGCAAGCTCGAAGAGGCGCGCGGCATCATCGGGCCGCGCGTAGCGAAGGGAGAGCTGCGGGCCTCGGACCTCGAGCTCCGCGTCGCCGGGCGGCTCGACGGGCCTCGCCGCCTGCGTCTCGGCCGTCATCCGTACGTGGGCGGTCGTGGGATCAAGCGTCTAAATGCTTTCATACCGCCATTCGGACATCGATCGCGACTTGTGGAGGCCGCGTGCAGACTTGGGACACGAGATCGCTGGATGTCGAGCCGCACCACCCGCAGGTGCTGCACTCCGACGAGGAGGGCAGGACGATCCTCATCAACCTGCCCGCCGGCGAGGAGCTGCAGGAGCACCAGGTGCACGAGCGCGCCTGGATATTCGTCGTGGATGGCCGGGTCGAGATCGACGACGCGGACGGCGGCTCATTCGAGGCGGGGCCCGGCGGGCTCGCCTTGGCCGCGCCCAACGAGCGACACGAGGTGCGCGCCAAAGAGGACTCGCTGGTGGTGCTGGTACTCGCGCCGTGGCCCGGCGAGGGTCATCCGTCGCAGCCGCGCTGAAGCAGCTCAATTACATGACAGCGGTTCTCTACGACATCCACGGGAACCTACCCGCGCTCGATGCGGTACTGGCCGACGCGCGAGACGCCGGGGCTGAGGACTTCCTGCTCGGCGGCGACTACGCGCTGTTCGGCGCATTCCCGGTGGAGACGGTCGTGCGTCTTCACGCGCTCGACGCGGTCTGGATCCGCGGAAACACCGATCGTTGGCTCGAGGACGCCTCCGACGCGCCCCAGAGCGAGCTGATCGAGCGGTCGCTCGCCCACTGCCGCGACGCCCTCGGCGAGGTCGCTCACGAGCTTGCGACACGTCCTCCGACGGCTCACCTCGATGGAGCGCTGGTCTGCCACGCCTCGCCGCGCTCGGACATGGAGTCGTTCATGCCGACGCCCTCGCAGGCCGACGAAGCGCTGCTCGATGATGACGACCCCGACGTGATCGTGTTCGGCCACACGCACCTTCAGTTCCTGCGGCCGTCGGGCCGGCACACGCTGGTCAACCCGGGCAGCGTCGGCCTGCCCTTCGACGGGGACCGGCGCGCCGCCTACGCGCTGTGGCGGGGCGGCAGCGACTTCGAGCTGCGCAGGGTGGAGTACGACTCCGACGCGTATGCGGACGCGCTGCGGGACCGCATGGGCGCAACCCTTGGCGATACTGTCGAGACGCTCGTGAGGCGCGTCGAAGAGGCGGCTTTCGTCTGAGGCTTGGAGTTGGGACGGCCCAGAGTGGGATACGGCACCGCAACGCCAACCGACGCTGAGTGATGGGCAAAACCGGCACTGACGAGGGGTCAGGCTTAGCCGTTCGATTCACACGAGTGGCGTCATGCCGGTCCCGGGATGCACGGAGAGGCCAAGTAATCGCCATTGGCGCAATCCCGTAGCCGTCCACCTCGCGTCCAGGCGTCCATAGCCCCCAAAATGTTCGCTGACCGATGGATCCGCAATCAGGTGGCGCTTTTGCGGTGTCATTTCGCGCGAGTCATTCACGAAGCGATCAAACGGCTCAGCCTGACCCTGTCGATGCCGGTTTAGCCGCACCCACATCCTCGTGGTCGGTGGAGTCAGTGGCCTAGCCGCCCGCCGCGAAGGGTGGGACGCCGCCCGCGGAGCGCCAGGGTGGCGCGTCATCGGACTGCGGAGGCTTCGGCTTGGCCTCGGTGGTCGCCTTCACCGGATCGCGACGGAGAGCGGGCATCCGAAGCTTCGCGACCTCCCATTCGCCCTCTGACGTCTTCCGCGGGATCCAGGCGTGGGTCTCGCGATCGTCTCGCGATCGGGATGCTCGTTGTTCAGCAGCTCGGCCCGGGCAAACGCATCCTCACGCTTCATGCGAGGACTCTACCCGCGTTAGCATCCGCCGTCATGTCGGTCTCCGACGGCGCATCTGCCAGGGCCGCGGGCGAGTTCACGCTCGGCGGCGACCTTCCCGTCCGCCGCCTGGGGTTCGGCGCGATGCGGCTCACCGGGCCGGGAATCTGGGGATATCCACCGGACCGCGAGGGTGCGATCGAGGTTCTTCGCCGCGCCGCGGAGCTCGGCGTCAGTCTCATCGACACCGCCGACTCCTACGGTCCTGAGGTGAGCGAGGAGTTGATCGCCGAAGCGCTTCAGCCTTATCCAGAGGATCTCGTGATCGCGACGAAGGGCGGCCTGACGCGAGCGGGCCCCGGGCGCTGGGACGCCGATTGCCGCCCTGAGCGCCTGAAGAGGTGCTGCGAGGAGAGCATGAGACGGCTGAAGGTGGAAACGATCGACCTCTACCAGCTGCACACGATCGACCCAAAGGTGCCCTACGCGGAGTCGGTGGGAGCGCTCGCCGAGCTTCGCGACGAGGGCAAGGTCCGCCACGTCGGAATCTCGAATGTCGGCGTCGCGCAGCTCGAAGAGGCGCGCCAGATCGTCCCGATCGTGTCCGTGCAGAACCGCTACAGCATGAGCGCGCACGACTCGGAGGACCTGCTGGAGACGTGTGCTCGAGACGGTATCGGCTTCATCCCGTGGTTCCCGCTGAACGCAGGGAGCGTCGAGGGTGGTCCCGTCGAGGAGGTCGCGCACGCACACGATGCGACGCCGATGCAGGTGGCGCTTGCCTGGCTCCTGCAGCGCTCCCCGGTGATGCTTCCGATCCCCGGGACCTCGTCCCGGGCGCACCTCGAGGAGAACGTCGCGGCGGCCTCGATCGCGCTGAGCGACGAGGAGCTCGAGCAGCTCGCGGCATAGCCGACAACCGGCGGTTGACACCCCGCGGCGGCCCTGAGAGGGTTTGCCAAAATCGAGAGCAGGGGGGTTCTATGCGTCGGAGTACCTTGCTTCTGCTGTTTTCGGGGCTGTTGGTCGGGCTGTTTCTGCCCGCTGCCTCGAGCGCCCGCACTTTGAACGTGCACCGTGGGCAATCGATCCAACAGGCGGTCGATCGTGCCCACGAGGGCGACCGGATCTTCATCCATCCGGGCATTTACCGGGAGACGGGACGACCGTGTCCCACCGAATCAGGCGACTGCGCCGTGGTCATCCAGAAGGACAACATCTCCCTGATCGGGCGTCCCAACAAGAACCGGCCCGTCGTGCTGGAGCACAGCGGCGACCAGCACCAGGGTATCGCCGTGGGTCTCACGGGCGATGCAAGCTGTCTCACTGACGAGAGCCAGCGTGTGCATGGATCGCTGATCTCCCGCATCGAAGTGAACGGATTCGAAGGTGACGGAGTCTTTCTCTTCTGTGTCGACGGGTGGCGGGTTACCCATGTGAGCGCGAAGGACAACCTCGAGTACGGGATCTTCCCTTCTCACGTCGGGCAGGGACGCGTCGACCACTCGTTTGCGTCCGGCTCGAACGACACGGGCATCTATATCGGCCAGTCTCACGACGTCGAGATCGATCACAACACCGCCACGGCAAACGTGAGCGGCTTCGAGATCGAGAACAGCTCGAACGTGTTCGCGCACGAGAACGAGTCGTTCGGCAACACCGGTGGCCTGCTGTCGTTCACGCTGCCCGGCCTCGATGTCAAGTCGAACCACGACAACGAAGTCGCCAACAACAACATCCACGACAACGACAAGCCGAACACGTGTGTCGAGCCGGAGGATGCGGTCTGCGCCGTGCCGCCTGGCACCGGCCTGCTGATCATCGCCGGCGACACCAACAACGTGCACAACAACGCAGTGACAGGCAACAACACATTCGGTATCGCAGTTGCGAACTACTGCACCGGCAACCCGTGCAGCCCGCCTCCGAGCGATATCGACCTGTTCTCTGACGGCAACCGCATCGTGTCCAACGTTGCCACCGGCAACGGGTCGAACCCGGCTCCCTCGGTACCGGGAGTGTTCGCGGTGGACCTCGCGTGGGACTTGAGCGGCATCGGCAACTGCTGGAGCGACAACACGTACGCAACCTCGTTCCCGGACTCGTTCCCGCCCTGCCCGTAGCGACAGTTCGGCTCAGCTGATGGAGGGCGGCCGCTCCGGCGGCCGCCCTTCGTAGTCCGCCATGTCCGCGGTCCAGAACTCGACCAGGTGGCCGTCGGGGTCGGTCACGTAGACGGAACGACTGGGGCGGTCACCGGATCCGAGCGGCCCGAAGTCGTGCACGGGCGCCTCGTGACCGGCGCTGCGGAGGGCCGCCACGCGCGCCTCGAAGGCCTCGTCGGAGACCCGTAGCGCAAAGTGGACGTGCTCGCCGCCCCGGCTTCCCTCGAGGCCGACCTGTGGCTTCCACAGCCCAATGCGCGTCGCGCCGGCCAGCACCCAGAACGCATCGCGGTGCGGCCACCGCTCGACCACCGGGAGGCCCAGCGTGTCCGCGTAGAAACGTTCCGAGCGCTCGAGATCCGCCACCTCCAGAACGAGCTCCGAAACGCCGGCGACCGGTGGGCTTGATCGCTCCACCGGCCGCAGTCTAAAACCGCCGATCGCCCCCACGGGCGGCGATCGGTTCTAAGCGCAAATAGCGCGAGCCCCACCAGTGCCCGAAGCCGTAACCCCCGCGCGGTATGCCGGCCAGCAACACGAGAATCGCGGCGATGATCGCGACGATCGAGGGTAGGCCGATCGCCAGGCACAGGGCGTAAACAAGCGCTGCCAGTAGCACCGCTATGAGAATCCCGATCACTGTTGCTCCTTCCCTTCCAAATGGCCCTTTTTCTGAAGAAAGCGCGAAAAACGCGCACCTCTGTACTACCCGGAGGCCGTTTGATTCATGCGGAAATCACACTGCGTAGACTGCTGCCGATGCCCACGCGCGAAGAAGCCTGGCAGCTCGTGTGCGAGTGGACCGAATCGGACTCGCTGCGCAAGCACATGCTCGCGGTGGAAGCAGCGGCGCGCGCCTATGCACGCCGCCTGGGCGGCGACGAGGAGCTCTGGGGGATCGCCGGGCTGGTGCACGACCTCGACTACGAGCGCTATCCGGACCTCGAGACTGGTCACCCGCGGTTCGGAGTCGAGGAGCTCCGCAAGCGCGGCTATCCCGAAGAGGTGATCCACGCGGTCCTCGGTCACGCGGACTTCATGGGCGTGCCACGCGAGACGCAGCTCGACAAGGCGTTGTTCGCGTGCGACGAGCTGGCCGGGTTCATCGCGGCCTGTGCCTATGTCCGGCCGGAGGGGATCGGCGGCATGAAGCCCAAGTCGGTCAAGAAGAAGCTGAAGCAGCCGAGCTTCTCCGCGGGCGTCAATCGCGACGACGTCTATAAGGGCGCCGCCGAGCTCGAGCCCGAGACCGGCA
>JBKOZI010000067.1:0-15816 GCA_046725795.1 Actinomycetota bacterium | reverse complement strand
ACGCGGCCCGAGGGAAACCGCAGGTAACAGAACACGACGTCCTCGACTCCCTCACGCACGAACGACTCACCACGTGCCAGCACGTCGACCGGTTCCTCTTCGAGCAGGTGCAGCAGCACCGAGACGTCGTGCGCGCCGAGGCTCCAGAGGGCGTTCTCGACTTCGCGGATCTTTCCCAGGTTGAGCCGGTTCGAATAGACGTAGTGCACCTCGCCGAGCTCGCCGGAGTCGACGATCTCCTTCAGCTTCGCGACGCCCGGGTGGTACTCGAGGAGATGGCCGACCATCAGCGTCAAACCGGCTCCTTGTGCCGCCGCTGTAACTTCGGAGGCTTCTCTCGACGACTGAGACAAGGGCTTCTCGACGAAGCAGTGCTTGCCGGCGGCGAGCGCGGCCAGCGCGATCGGCGCGTGCGACGGCACGTCGGTCGCGACCACCACCGCGTCGAGGCCGTCGTCCGCGAGCAGGTCGTCGAGCGTGGGCGTGAAGAGCGTGCCGGGGAACGCTGAGCGCCACCGCTCGAGCTGCTCCTCCGAGCGATCGCAACACCAGCGAAGCTCGCAGCCATCGAGACCGGCGAAGTTGCGCGCGAGATTGGGCCCCCAGTAGCCGAGGCCCACGACGCCGACCGCGAACCTCTCTCGCGCGGGGCTCACAGGCGCACCAGGTTGTTCGACTCGATCCCGCGGGTGACGCCGCGAAAGTCCAGGACCAGCCGTGCCTCCGAGGCGACGCGTCGATAGTCGATCTCGGGATGGGCCGTCACGATCACGACGAGGTCTGCCGCCACGAGCTCGGGCTCGAACGGGACGGACTCGAGGCGAGCCTCCGGCAAGGAGGGCACATGCGGATCGTGGTAGCTGAGCTCGGCGCCCCGCTCGCCGAGCAGCTTCAGGATCTTGAGCGCGGGCGACTCGCGCAGATCGCCCACGCCGGGCTTGTAGGCGACGCCCAGCAGCAGGATGCGCGAACCGTGCACCGGCTTGCCCTGGTCGTTCAGCGTGCGTTCGATCTTGTCCACGCAGAAGTACGGCATGCTCTGGTTGATCTTCCCGGCGAGCTCGATGAACTCGGTGTAGAAGTCGAACTCGCGAGCGCGCCAGGCGAGGTAGAACGGGTCGACCGGAAGGCAGTGCCCGCCCATCCCCGGGCCGGGGTCGAACCGCATGAAGCCGAACGGCTTCGTGGCGGCGGCGTCGATCACCTCCCAGATGTCGATCCCCATCCGGTCGCAGAGCACGGCGAGCTCGTTCACGAGCGCGATGTTGACCGAGCGGAAGATGTTCTCGAGCAGCTTGGCCATCTCGGCCGCGTCGGTCGTGGAGACGACCATCACGTGGTCGCACACGCGGTCGTAGAGCTGCTTCGCGCGTTCGCTGCACGCGGGCGTGAGCCCGCCCAGGATCTTCACGGTGTTGCGAAGCGTGAAGTCGGAGCGACCCGGATCAACACGTTCCGGCGAGTACGCGACATGGAAATCACGCCCGGCGGCGAGCCCGGACTCCTCCAGCAGCGGCACAAGCCGCTCCCGAGTCGTCCCCGGATAGGTCGTGGACTCGAGCACCACGAGCTGATCGCGCCGAAGCACCCGCGACAGCGACGTGGCGGCGTCCACGACCGGTCCCAGGTCGGGCTGGCGGTTCTCGGTCAAGGGCGTGGGCACGCAAACCACGATCCCCTCCGCCTCCACGAGCTCGTCGTAATTGGTAGTGGCTGTCAGCAGGCCGTCCGAGACCACGCGCGAAAGCTCGGCCGCATCGACGTCCTCGACGTAGCTCTGACCGGCCCGGATCTGCTCGACCCGGCGCGGGTCGACGTCGAGGCCCACGACCCTGTCACCCTCGCGCGCGAAGCCCAGCGCAAGCGGGAGGCCGACGTAGCCGAGTCCGACGATGCCGACAGGCGGCCGTTCTGAGGGATTTCCCTGCGGCTCGTTCACGCCTCGGGACTATAAGACCGTGGCTTACGCCACCGGCTTCGCCCCGAACCGCTCGAGCTCGGAGACGATCGCCTCCCCCGCGTGGCCCCCCCCGTACAGCTCCGGATGCGCGGCCGGCCGCTCGAGCGCCTCGACCGCCGCCAGGACCCCATTCGGGTCGAGGCCGACGAGCCGGTTCCAGCCCAGCTCAACGGTCTCCGTCCATTCCGTGGTGTCGCGCAGGGTGAGGCACGGCACCCGTGCCAGATAAGCCTCCTTTTGCACGCCACCGGAGTCGGTCAGGACCGCGGTCGCTCCCTGCAGCAGCCGCATGAAGTCGAGATAGCCGAGCGGCGGCACGAGCCGCAGGTGCTCGAGGGCCTCCAGGGCGGCGAGCGCGCCCACCCGCTCGAGCGCCGCATGCGTGCGAGGGTGAACCGGAAACACCGTCGGGATCTCGAGGCGCGTGAGCAGTTCCACCAGACGTGCGAGCGGCTCCTCGCGGTCAACGTTGCCCGCGCGGTGAACCGTCATGAGCAGGTACTTGCCGCCGGCGACGCCCAGCCGCTCGAGGGCGTCCGATTCACGCTCGGCGATCGGCGCCATCGCAAGGCTCACATCGGCCATCACGTCCCCGGCCAGGCGTGCACGCGGGCCGAGGCCCTCGCGCTCGAGGTTCGCGACTGCGGTCGGGGTCGAGCACAGGCAGAGATCGCTCAGGTGATCGGTCAGCACACGGTTTCGCTCCTCGGGCATCGACCAGTCGCCGGAGCGCATGCCTGCCTCGACATGGGCAAGCGGAGCCTCCAGGCGCGCGCACGACAAAGCGCCGGCGAGCGTCGTGTTGGTGTCGCCGTAGACGAGCGTCAGATCCGCCCGCTCGAACTCGAGCACCCGTCCGAATGCGTGCATGATGCGCGTGACCTGCTCCGCGTTCGGGCCCGAGCCGATGCCCAGCCGCCGGTCGGGCGCGGGCAGCGAAAGCTCCCGGAAGAAGACGTCCGAAAGTTCGTCGTCGTAGTGCTGGCCGCTGTGGACGAGCAGCTCCTCGTGACGCTCGCGAAGCCGGCGCGAGACGGCGGCGGCCTTGACGAATTGAGGCCTGTTTCCGACGAGGCTGACTATCCGCAACGGAGTACCGGTTGTCCGTGCTGATCAACGCGGATAAGATCGCTGGGTACCGGGCAGGAGGTAAGCATGCGGGAACTGGCGCAGGAGACTGTCAAAACGAGCGTCAATGTGGCGCGACACATCCTGAGGTATCTCACCTACCAGATGAGTCGCTGACCGCGCCGTAGTCGGGTCAATCCGGGAGAACCGGTCGGGGGAGCAGGGGCCGCCGGCAGCCGCTGGACGCGTGGCGAGAGCGCGCGCCCTGGGCGTTGCAGCACTCCCATGCAACTGCGCTTGGGTCCAGTTTTGGCCTGTATAAAGAAATTCGATGAGGGACGGCGGGTAATGCCTTGAGCTCGATCGCGCGGTTTGCGATCCGCAGACGCGTGCCTATCCTGCTCGTCTGGGCAGGCATTTTTGTTGTCTCGCTCTTCTTCGCCGGAAAGGCGCGGGACAACCTCCACGAGACGAACCTCCAGATCCCGGGGACCGACTCGCAGCGCGCGGCTGAGCTGACCCAGCGGCAATTCGGGTCAGAGATCAGCCTCGCGGTGCTCCTGAAAGGCCCCCCGGGTGACGAGCGGGCGCTGAGGACGGAGGCGGCGCGGCTGATCTCCAGGCTCGAGCGTATCGACGGCGTTCAGGTCCTGAGCCCGTACGCGATCGGGGGCGATCCCGCGCTGCGCGAGCCTGCCGGACAGGCGCTGCTGACGCTTCAGGTGAGCAAGCCCGAGGAGAAGGTCTCGAAAGAGACGGTGCCGGCCGTCGAGGACGCGCTCCGCCAGGTGCGCCCGCCGGTGGAGGCGGAGCTCTCGGGGCGTGCGCCGCTCGTGACCGCTTTGAACGACGCGTCCCTGGACTCGCTCGACAAGGGGGAGCGGATCGCGTTGCCGATCTTGATCGTGCTGCTCCTGCTCGTGTTCCGGAGTCCCATCGCGGCGCTGGTGCCGCTCGCATGCGGCTTGCTCGTGACCCGCGTCGGCACGGCCGTGATGTGGGTCCTCAACCACCACTTCGCCCTCGACGCGCTCGCGCTCAACATGCTCACGATGATCGGGCTCGCACTCGGCGTCGATTACTCGCTGCTGATCGTCTCCCGCTTCCGCGAGGAGCTGGCGGGCGGTGCGAGCGTCGAGGAGGCGATCACGCAGGCGGTGGCGCGCGCCGGTCGCACGGTCATCTTTGCCGGCACCGCGCTCGCGGTGGGGATGCTCGGCGCGCTCATGATCGCCCCCGGCGCCCTCCTCGAGTCGGCCACATTCGGGGTGATCGTCGCCTGCGTACTCGCAGTGACGGCGGGGCTGTTCGTGATTCCGGCCGGGCTCGCGCTGCTCGGCACGAACGTTAACCGCTGGCAGCTCTGGTCGGGGCGGCGCGAGAACCCCTGGGTGCGGCTCTCGGAGCGGCTTTCGGCCAAGCCTGGCGTGGCCGCGGCGCTCGCGATCTTCCCCCTGCTGCTCCTGTCGACCCCGGCGCTGGCACTCGACACCGGCCCGCCGAACGTTGCCAACCTGCCGCCCGACAACGCGTCGCGCAAGAGCTACGAGGCCTTCGAACGCGATCGCGGTGCGGGCTGGGCGACGCCGTTCGAGGTCTCGTTCCACACACGCGGCCCGATCACCACGGAGCAGCGCCTGCGTGCCCTGAAGCGCTTTCAGCTCGAGATCGCAGGGCAGCCCGGCGTCGAGGCGGTGCTCGGCCCTGCCTCGCTGCTCGACCGGACCGCCGTGCTCCGCCGCCTGACGCGGCAGATTGCGAGCGGCGGCCGGCAGTTGACCCAGCTCGAGCGAGGGCTGGAGCGACTGCTCGTGGGGACGGGCAGGCTTCATCGTGGCCTCGAGCAGGGCTCTCGGGGTGCGCACCAGCTGACCGCCGGGCTCGAGCAGGCCGCCACCGGCTCCGGCCAGATCGCGTCCGGCACGAGCGCCGCCGCGCCCCGCACCAAGCGGCTCGCGGCCGGCGTGAGCCAGACCGGCAAAGGCGCCCGTCGCATCTCCAAGGCCGCCCGCCGTGCCAAACGCGGTAGCCGGAGGCTCCTGCGCGCGCTCAGGACGCTCACGGCGACCCTGGTCGACCAGAACCGCGACTCCGACGACAAGCTCACGGTGCCGCTTCGGAGCGCCCAGTCGTCGGTTCAGTCGGCGCTGCGCAACCTCGGGAGCGCGAGCCCGGCGGCAGCCGCCGATCCCGCCGTGGCCCGCGCCAAGCAGAACATCCAGGACGCGCTCGGACAGCTCGGACCGCTGAGCTCCAACCTCGCGGGCTACGCGACCGAGTTCGACGTCAACGCGGTCGCCGCGAGGCGGATGCTGCGCGGCATGGAAAGCCTCGCCGCGGGCCTCGCGCAGATCGCGGGCGGCAGCGGCCGGCTCGACGCTGGTATCGCCCGCACGGCGGCGGGTGCCTCGCAGCTCGCGGAGGGTGTCGGCCGCCTGAGCGCCGGCACGCAGTCGCTCGACGCCGGCATCAACCAGCTCCTGGGCGGTAGCGGCGGCGGGGCCCGTGGCCTGTCGGCCGGGCTCGACCAGACCGTTACCGGCAGCAGCCGGATCGGGCGCGGCATCGCACGCCTGCTGGACGGCGTCGTCGCGGTGCGCCAGGCCAACGCCCGTGACACGCGCTCGCTTCAGCGTCAGGGAACCAACATCCAGAAGGCCTCGACGTCGGGTTACTTCGTGCTGGCCGGCATCGAGGGCGCGAAGCCCGCGACCCAGACCAATGTCGGGTTCGCGATCAACACGCCGCGGGGCGGCAACACCGCACGTGTGATCGTCGTACCGGACGGCGGAGCCTTCGACGAGAAGACCCAGGCGCTGCGCCCGACGCTCGAGCGAGCGGCGAAGGACACGGGGCTAGGGATGGGCGCCGAGACGGTCGTCGGCGGACCTGCGGTGCTGCTCGACGACTTCGATCAGGCGACCTCGGCGCGCTTCCCATGGCTGGTCGGGGTGCTCGTGATCGTCACCTTCCTCGTGTTGCTGGTCCTCTTCAGAGCTCCCGTCCTGGCCCTTTGCGCGGTGTTGCTCAACCTCGTCACGGTCGGGGCCGCGGTAGGTGTGCTGATCCTCGGCTTCCAGACCGACCCGCCGCCTTTCGGGGGACCCGGCTATCTCGATGCGATCGCGCTCAGCGGCATCTTCGCGATCATCTTCGGGCTCTCGATCGACTACGAGGTGTTTCTGATCAGCCGGCTCGTGGAGGGGCGCGCGATCACGGGCACGACCGAAGGGGCGATCCGCTACAGCCTCGAGAAAACCGCCACGATCATCACCGGCGCAGCCGCGGTGATGGCATTCGTCTTCCTGGCCTTCGCCGTCTCCCCGGTGGCAAACACTCGCCAATTCGGCATCGGCCTGACCGTCGCCGTAGTGCTGGACGCAACGGTCGTCAGGCTGATCCTTCTACCTGCGCTGATCAGGCTCTTCGGCGAGCGCACATGGGCAGTCCCGGCCTGGCTGGACCGAATCCTCCCTCGGTTCTCGACTCACTGAGGAGGCCCTAACGCCTACCTGAACTTCGGACAAGGAACCTGCACCTTCTTGAACTGATCCTGAACGGCCGGGTCCTTGTACCCGAAAAACGACTCGAAGCTGAGCTGGCCGCTGGGTGGGCAGGTCGGCTCCGTGAACCAGAATATGCGCTTCGTCGTGGTCTTGCGCTTGACGCACTTCCCGCGCTTGCGCTTCGTGCACTTCCGCTTTTTCTGGACGAGGGTGAGGCCGGTGACCGTCACGTTGACCTCGGCGACCGAGACCCTGATGCCGTTCACCGGACCGGAGGGCAGCACGAGCTTGTAGTCGTAGAGGCCGTCCGGCGTCGGGTCGCTGTAGAAGTTGGCGTTCAGGGTCGGGACGGTCTCGCGTATGGTCGGGTTCTCGGCGACGACCGGGAATCGTTCGTCGGGGATGCCGATGATCGAGAATGCGGCTACCGCCCCACGAGCCGGCTTGGTCCAGAACAACTGCAGGTCGGCGGGAATCGGACGCTCCTCGAACGGACGCGCGTCGACCAGCACGCGGCCCTTGCCGATCCGCGCGAACCTGCACACCGCGACGTTGTCCTTCGCCGTACGGGGCGGCTTCTTCTTGCCCTTCAGCAGCTTCTCCAGGTAGGGGGTGAAGCGCCCGCTCCCCTTTTCCAGGCGAACCTTGTCGACAAGCTTCTTGGCGTCGCAGTAGAAGCGCTTTTTGCGGAACGCCTTGGGGACCGTCGCGCCCTTCGGCAGTCGCTGGTAGAGCTCGTCGAGCTCGTCCGGGATGCCTCCGCTCGGGTCGTAGCTGCGCGAGTTGAAGACGACCGTGTAGCGGCCATCAGACTTCACGTCCTTGACCTGGTAGCTGAACTCCTGCACGACCGCGCCCTGCGCAACCGCGACCGCACAAAGCGAAGCGAGCAGGGCACCTGCAGCGGCGACTCTCTTCAAGCGACTGTCCTCCCGTGAATCCTGAGTGACTGCCGCGTCAATGCTAGAGGAACCCCATCGGCGCCGCGCCAGGGACGCCGTCCGCAGACTGCGGGTTGACTTGTGCGGCTCGCCACGTTAAAAATCCGGCTAGCTCGACGGGCAGGGAGCCTCCGAGCAGCAGCCGCACATGGTCAACGCGCACCAGAGGGCGGCCGCAAAATCCTCGGCTGAGGGGACTTGGGGAGCTGAAGAGGCCCGTCACACGACGGGCCTCCGCTTTTGTCCGTGAACGTGCACGCGTTTTCGCTGCCTTTGCTTGCGGGTAGTCAAGGCACGACGCGGTAAACGAACACGGGAGGAAGCATGCCGCCACGCGGAGTGAAGAAGGGCACAAAGCGCGCTCGGCAATACGAGCACGTGAAGGACAGTGCGAAGTCGCGCGGGGCGTCGACCGGCCGCGCGAAGGAAATCGCGGCGCGCACGGTCAACAAGGAGCGTGCACGTTCCGGCGAGTCGCGCACGCGGTCGCGCACATCGACCAGCGGTTCGTCGCCGAGTCGGCGTGGCGGCCAGCGGTCGGGCACCAATCGCCCGAAGGGACGTACGCGCGAACAGCTCTACAACGAGGCAAAGCGCCTGGGCGTCGAAGGCCGTTCGCAGATGACCAAGTCGCAGCTGCAGCGCGCCGTCGACGCCAGGAAGCGATAGGAGGGCGTCATGGCCGCCGACATCTGGGCGTACCGCGAAACAGTGGACGAAGTCGATCTCAGTGACTATCAGGTCGCGGCGATCGACGGCGAGATCGGCAAGGTCGATCCCGCGACCTTCGAGTTGGGCAGCGATTCGATCATCGTCGACACCGGGCCGCTCGTGTTCGGCAGAAAGGTCATCCTGCCGGTCGGAACGATCGAGCGGATCGACCCCGACTCGAAGACGATCTACGTGGACCGTACGAAGGACGACATCAAGAATGCGCCCGAGTACGACCCCTCCGGATACGCCGAACAGGAGTACCGACTCGCGCTCGCCGGGTATTACGGCAGGTTCTACGAATAGCGCGCTGGCCGCTTGAGCCCTGCCCGCGTGCCGCAGCGAGGGCAGAACTGCCACCCTGCGCTGAGCTGGTTTCCACAACGGGGACACTCTTCCGCCGCCGCGCCGCCGGTTTGCTCGTCCGACTGTTCGCGCGGGACCGGGAGAATCTCGGTGCGCGCCCTGCTCTCCTCGAGCCCAGCGATGTGCTCGACCAGGCCCGGCGTGCCCTTCTTGGTGACCGGCGCATGCTGCGGCGCACGACCGGTACGCCCGGCGCTGCGGCTGCGAAACTCGGCCACGAGCCGCGCCAGCTCGTGTACGCCGCGCTCGGCCTGCGCAGACCCACGACGCACCGGGATCGCGTTCCGTGCCTTCCACGGGTCGTCACGGCCGTCGGCCCAGTAGCTGGAACACGATGAGATCTGCAGCGGAGCGTGGATCACGATGACGTCCACCTCGCCGCCGGAATGCAGATCGACGCGCATCACGGTCTCGTACTCGAACTCCTTCAGTCTCGCGCTGAACGGTAGGCCCGCGCGCGCACCGGCCTTGAACACAAACGCGCAGTTCTCGGCCGCGACCAGCGCCGCCGAGGCAAGTCCCGCGATTACGAGCCGAGGCTCCTCTCCCGGACTCAGAGCTTCGTCAAGGAGAGGTCGTGCCTTGCGGTGAAGCCTTGTCAGGTCGTGCCGGCTGGTGAGGTAGCGATCCTCATGCCCTAGCGGCGCGACCGGGGCCGAAGAGGTCGTCCCCGTCCCTGGGACTCCCTCTCCAGACTTCCTGGCATCCGTCGCCACCATCCACCTCTCTTCGCCCAGCAAAAAAGCTGAAGCGCCGTTTTTCTGCAACTGCGAATCCTTCCGCGCTGCTTGCAAGATGCGGAAGCCCCGTGGAGTATGCCGTACGCGCGGGGAGACGACGACAGGCTCCGCAAATAGGTGACATTCTTGGGGCCAGCGGATGGCCGGAGAGAGAGAAAACGACGCCCGGATGCCCGGATCCGCCCTGCGGTTAGCCGTCGTCCTCCCCCGATCGGCACTCGCGCTGCCGGCGCTGGTCGTGCTGTTCGCCGGCGTAGGGGTGTCACTCGTGCTCACGGGTCCGACAGCCCGGGCGGCGGTCGAGGCGCTCGGTGGGGGCGACCACACGCTCGGCCTCTGGAACATTGGCAAATGGCCTTTGATCGCCGCGATTTTCGCGGGTGCCTTCCTGCTGTTCCATTTCGCCGTCGTGAAACCCGAGGCGAGCGAGGGGCCGTCGCTTTCGGGAGGCCAGATACTCGTTGTTGCGGTGTGGGGGCTCACGCTCGGCGGCCTGGCCTTCTACGTCGCCTACGGAAGCCTCGGCGTATCGACCGTCTCGGTGCTGTGGCTGTTGCTGTTCAGCGTCCTCTACTACGCGACGCCGAGCTTGCGCATCGATGCGTTCGGCACGGTGATGCCGGGCCTTGCCCTCGCATTGGGAGGCTGGCTGACCGTGTCCGGCGGGGTAGCCGTATGCGCAGCGGTGCTCGATCCGTTCCATTCCGTCTACGGAGCTGCCGGACTGGCCGCCCTCATCCTCGCGTGGCTCTGGCTCTCGAACCTCGCGATCCTCCTTGGCACGGAGCTGAACCTGCAGCTTGCCGGTCGATTGCCGCTGGTTGCATCGGCTGCGCGTGCAAGCCCGGCGGCGGTGCCGCAAGCGGAGCCGCCCCGCGACGAGACAGCCGAGGCCGAGCTCGAGCGAGTCGTGCGGGCTGCGCTCGCGGACGACGCGGCGCACCGAGGCATGTGGAGCGCGCTTCCCGGCGGACCCGACGACGTACCCGAACTGCTTACCGAGCTCGAGTGCGATCTGAACGATTGGGGGTTTGCCTATGGCGTCGCGTGGGCGGCCGCGAAGGCTCGCTACCCCGGCGAGTCGGACCGGTGGATCGCCGAGCGGGCACTCGGGACCGCGCGCGCAGTCTTCGGCGAGTATTGCGCCGGTGAGGACTGGTCCGATCGGTTCACCGAGCGGGATCTCGGAGGCGATGCAGGGAAAGGACACTGATGGCGACCGTCGACACCACCCCGACCCTCGAGCTCGTCCCTTCGCAGGAGGCGCAGCTCTTGCGCGAGACCGTCAGTGCGATCTGCGGTGACTACGGTCCCGAGTACTCGCGCAGGAAGACGGCCGAGGGCGAACCGCCGACCGAGCTCTGGAACGCGCTCGCGAGCCGCGGCTTCCTCGGCGTCAACCTTCCGGAACAGTACGGAGGCGGCGGCCTGGGCATGTCCGCGCTGGCCGCGGTCGGCGAGGAGATCTCGGCAGCGGGCTGCTCGCTGTTGCTGATCGTGGTCTCCCCGGCGATCGTCGGGAGCATCGTCACGAGGCACGGAACCGAAGAGCAGAAGGAACGCTGGCTGCCCGGGATCGCGGCCGGCACGACGAAGATCGCGTTCGCGATCACCGAGCCCGACGCCGGCTCGAACTCGCACAACATCTCGACCGCAGCGCGCCGGACGAACGGAGGCTACGTCTTGCGGGGCACGAAGACGTTCATCTCGGGCGTCGAGGACGCTGATGAGATCCTCGTCGTCGCCCGCGATCGAGATGCCGAGGGCAATCTGGGCCTGCCGCTCCTGCTGATCGTCGACACCGACGCACCCGGCCTCGAAAGGCAGCACATCCCGACCGCGCTGCGCGCGCCCGATAAGCAGTGGCAGCTCTTCTTCGACGACGTCGAGGTCCCGGCCGACCGCCTCATCGGCTCCGAGACCGGTGGCCTGAAGGCAGCGTTCGACGGCCTCAATCCGGAGCGGATCATGGGGGCGGCAGTCTGCAACGGCGGCGCACGCCGGGCGCTCGATCTCGCCGCCGCCTATGCCCGCGAGCGGATCGTCTGGAACGTCCCGATCGGCGCGCACCAGGGCATCTCGCACCCGCTCGCCCAGGCCAAGATCGAGCTCGAGCTGGCACGGCTGATGACGCAGAAAGCGGCTGCGCTCTACGACGCCGGCGCACCGGCCGGCGAGGCGAGCAACATGGCCAAGTACGCGGCCGCCGAGGCCGGCGTGCACTGCATCGACCAGGCGATCCAAACCCACGGCGGCAACGGGTTCGCACTCGAGTACGGGCTCACCGACATGTACTGGGGAATCCGGCTGGTACGTACCGCGCCCGTCTCCCGCGAGATGATTCTGAACTACGTCGCCGAACACTCACTCGGGCTGCCGCGCTCGTACTGACACGAACTCAAGCCCTCGTGTCCGGGCGCCGACCCATAGAACATGGAAAAGCGTCGCTGGGACACGATCCTGCACGAGCTTCGGAAGCTCGTCTTCGGCGCTTCCTGCGCGATCGGCGGTCTCGCGGGCCTCTGGTGGGCGATGTGGGGCACCGCGGAGCTGGAGCCGCGCGGCAGCCTCGGTGCGGATCTTCTCGGCACACTTCAGCCCGTGCTCGGTCGTTTTGGAATCGGCCTCGCGATCGGAGTCGCTTTCGGACTGCTCGTCTGCTCGACCGCGCTCAAGCCTCGCAGGTAAGCCTCAGCAATCCGCCAGCACATTGGTCGGCACCAGCGAGGCGCTCGAGCCGTAGACGGTCACCTTCTTGACCTGGTGCCCGTAGGACCGGACCGCTGTGCAGGCAAGGACCGGCGGCGACTCGTCGTCGGACTCGGGTGAGAGCGTCGTATAGACGCGCACGTGCCCGTCGCTGACCCCTATTCTCTTCAGCTCTCCATACCACGGGGTGAGCCTGTAGTGCTTGGCGAGGTAGCGCTGCAGAGACTTCTTGCGAAGCGGGCGAGTGGCCTTCGGAGCCCGGGCGCCACCCGAGCCTCCGCCGGACGAGGCGCCGTCGTTCCGGGACGTGCCGGAACCCCCGGACGTCCGTCCTCCAGACTGATCTCGATCGGACCGCTCGCCGCCGGACTTCTCCGGGGTCGACGTGTCCGCCTGGGTCTGCGAGGCACCAGACCCGCCAGCGGGTCTGTCGTCATCGCCCCCGCAGCCCCCTACTCCGAGGACCACGGCGGCCACCAACAGGAAGAGCATAAGGTCGAGAATGCGTCCCCGCACGTTCGGCTGAGTGTAATTCGAGCGCACCCGGCAAGGCCGCGGTCGGTGTGGAGGAGCGAAGCCTCTACGAGGTGGGCCGTGAAGGACTCGAACCTTCAACCTTGGGATTAAGAGTCCCCTGCTCTGCCAGTTGAGCTAACGGCCCCGAGCGCGCATGGTAGCGGCGACGCCAGGGGCTATGGAGAAGCGCCGGAGGCGCCCGTTGAGCCTCCCGGCAGCGGCCCAAATGCGGTGCCGCTCGGCTGGCCCTTGCTCGCCTGCTTGCTCGCCTTCTCCTGTTGCTTGATCGCCTTCGCGAGCTCGGCTCCCTGCTTCTTGGTCTCTTTGACCTGGGAGCGCACGGAGTTCCGCAGGTCCGCCGGAGTTCGCCGAATCGACTCCGCGGCGGCTCGGTCGCCCGTCTTCACCTGGCCTCCAGCGTAGGCGAACTGAGCCAGCTGGAAGTACGAGTTCGCACTCGGGCGAGCCTTCGCGGCGAGCGCCTGCGTCTTCACCGCCTTGCGATAGTCCTGCGTCGCTCCATAGGCAAGCGCCGCGAACTGGGCCGTGGCCGCATCGGGCTTCTTGGGCTTGAGCTTCAGATAGCGCTCCCACGCGGTGATCGTGTCGAGCACCGCCTGCTTGCCCTCGTCGGACAGCTGCCCGGTTTCCGCGTCAGAACCGTCCGGCGAGGCCGCGAGGTTGAACTCCGCGCGGGTGAGGTCCAGCCAGGCCTGCTCGCTTTTCGGGTTGGTGCGAACGGCTTTCCGCGTCCGATCGACCTGGTCCTCGAAGACGCTCGTGCTACCACCGCCGCTGTTGCCCGTGATCGCGTCGACCAGGCCGCCGCTCACACTGCTGCCGGTCCCGAACAGCACGAGGCTCCCGCCAAACAAGATGGCAAGCCCCAGGTACGTGACCTGCACCACGCGCTTGCGCTTGCCTTTTAGATCGAACAGCATCGAAAATCGCCTACTTCAGTCGGTGCACATCAACCGCCGGCTGCCTGGCCGGAGCCCTCGGCGGAGGGCGCGCTCGGGGCGGTGCGGCCACCCGGTTGCCCGAACAGGCTCGCCAAGACGATACTCAACTCGAACAGGATGATGAGCGGCACCATCTCGATCAACATGCTGACCGGATCAACGCTTGGGAGGAGCGCCGCCACGACCGCGATTGCCAGATAAGCGTAGCGCCGCCATTGGCGCAGCTGGCGGGGTGTGGCGATCCCGAGCCGCGTGACGGCGAGGATTCCCATCGGGATCTGAAAGATGATCCCCATCGCCAGCAGAGTCATCGTGACGAAGCTGTAGTAGTCCCGCGCACGGACCTGGATGTTGAACTGGTTGTCGTTGAAGTTCAGGAGGAAGTGGACGGCTGGATCGAGGACCAGGAAGTACCCGAACACGACTCCGCCGATGAACAGCAGCGGGACCATGAGCAGGAGCGGAAACGCGACGCGCCGCTCGGTTGGGCTGAAGGCCGGCAATACGAACGCGTAGAGCTGGTAGAGGATCACCGGCAGCGCGACCAGCAGCGCAGCGTAGGCGCTGACGGTGATCGTGGTCATGAACGGCTCGGTCACTCCGAGCGTGATCGGATGGCGGCCGCCGGGCAGCGGCTCGTCCAGGAGGTCGAGGATCCGATGGTTCTGCCAGAAGCAGAGACCGAAGGAGACGGCAAAGGCCGCCAGCGAGATGATGATCCGCGTGCGGAGCTCGTCGAGATGCTCGACGAGCGTCAAGTGCTCGTCGTGCTGTACGGGCTTTATGCGCGCCACGTCACCGCTCGCGGTCGCCGGACCGCTCCGGCCCGGATGGGCTCCTAGGTCCTGCGGTCGTGGACGACTTCGCCCTCGAGCGGAGGTTCCTCCTCGCGGACTGAGGTCTCACGCTTCGCTCGCTCGAGCTCGCGAACGTCATCGTCGTCGTCGTCCTTGTTGTCGCCCGTGAGGGAGTTCTTGAACTCCCGCATTCCCTTCCCCATCGACCGGCCGAGCTCGGGCAGGCGCTTCGGCCCGAAGACGATCAGAGCGATGATCAGGATGACAACGATTTCGAGCGGTCCAATATTGGGCATCTGCTCACCCTTCTCGAGGAACCATTGAATGGTAGCGCCGGATCATCTCTCGAAGTTACGGTAGAAGCGGGACGGCGTGGGCTCCGCCTGACCCTGATACTTGCTGCCGACCTCGGACGCGCCGTACGGGTGCTCGACCGGAGCGTCCATCCGCATGAAAGAGATCTGGCCGATCGGCATCGCGTGGTAGATCGTGATCGGCAGGTTTGCGACGTTCGAGAGCTCGAGCGTGAGGTTCCCTTCCCAGGAGGGATCGACGAAGCCGGCCGTGGAGTGGATCAACAGGCCGAGGCGCCCCAGTGAGCTCTTCCCTTCGAGCCGCGCCACGATGTCGTCCGGGAGCACAATCGACTCGAGCGTCTGGCCCAGCACGAACTCGCCGGGGTGCAGGACGAAGGGCTCGTCGGTCACCTCGACCAGCTCGGTGAGGCCCTCCATCGGCTTGCGCACGTCGATATAGGGATAACGCGAGTTGTGGAACACGCGGAACTTGCGGTCGACGCGTACGTCGACGCTGGAGGGCTGCACGAGCGACTCGTCATACGGCTCGATGACGATCCGGCCGGCGGCGATCTCCGACTTGATGCTGCGATCGCTCAAGACCACGGGCCGCGCGCCAGTCTAGATGACGACCCCGCCGATCCGGCCGTTCGGGCGGATCGCAACCGCCCTAAAGCTTCGCCCGCCGGCCGCCGATACGTCCCGTCAAGAGAGATGGCCGCCGGCGAGCAGAAAAAGGAACAGCACAACGAGAGGCCGGGCCAGCGGGTCAAGCGCGTCGCGCTTCCCAGCGGAAAGACGATCGAGGTCGTCTATTTCGACCACACCGCTGACCTCGAAGCCCCGGCGAAGCTGGAGCTTCACATCTGTCCCGATTGCGACGCCCAGCTCGTCTACCCGGTCCACTGGACCGAGGTCGACCGTGCAAGCTGGGAGGTCACGCTCCGCTGCCCGAACTGCGAGTGGGGACAGACCTCGGTCTTCGACCAGGAAACGGTCGAGCGATTCGACGAAGAGCTCGATCGCGGCACGGACAGCCTCGTCGACGACCTCAAGCGCTTGATCCACGCCAACATGGAAGAGGACATCGAGCGCTTCGCGCACGCCCTCGCGCGCGACCACATCCTCCCCGAAGACTTCTAGGAAGACCCGTCGATCTGCTTGCAGATCGGCGGCAGTTGTTCGAGAACCCCTCCTTTCTACGAGTACCGCTCGACGACCCGGTCGGCCAGCTCTTCCAGTGG
>JBKOZI010000066.1:0-18276 GCA_046725795.1 Actinomycetota bacterium | reverse complement strand
GTCGGCGGCGGACCAGAAAATCGGCATCGACAAGGGGTCAGGCTGAGGCGCTTGATCGATTCGCATGTGACCCGCGCGGATTGACACCGCGACATGGCCGCTGATCGTGCCGCAATCGTCCAATGGTCAGTTGAGTACCCGATAGGGGCCCCAATGCACCAGTGACGGGGAACGGGTCTGTGTCAATGGGCCCTTCTTGACCGCTCCGTGTGTGGCCGCGCCGCAATGAGGCCACTCGCGATACTGATCGGCCCAGCCTCACCCCCGTCAGTGCCGATTTTCCTGCCCGCCGGCCCTCCGGCCGAGCGCTCGGGCAGTTACGGACGCCAAACCCACATCAGGCCACCAGCCCGCTAGCGCACCGTGATCGGGATCGCATCGGAACGCGCCGCGAGGTTCTTGGTGTCGGCGGTCACCGCGAAGCGCATCGTGTAGCTGCCGCTCCGGGCGAACAGGAAGCTGCCGCGGGCGCGCCCCGCGCGAACACGAACCACGCGTCGCCCGACCCGTCGCTTGGTCCCATCAGCGCCGAACCGATCCACGACCAGGAGCACGTAGCGCTTGGCCGGCTTGACCTTGCCTCGCACGACCACGCGGCTCCCGCGGTGCAGGACGGCCGCCGAGCTCGGCTCGAGGCGGGCAGTGACGCGGGGGCGCACGCCGATCGCGACCGGCTTCGACTGTGCCGCGGTCAGGCCCAGGCCACCGGCGAAGCTCGCTCGTAGCGCGTGGTTGTACGCGAGGCGCACGTTCGTCGTGACCAAGCCCGACGCGTCGGTCGTGAGCTGGTGGAGGGTGTTCCAGGCGCCGAAGCGCCCCAGCAGCTGGACGCCGATCCGCAAACCGGCGAGCGGTAGGCCGCTCGGACCGCTGAGCCTTGCCGTCAACACCGCCTTCGACCCGTAGGTGATGTTGCGGGACCGTGCGGTGAAGGAGAGCGATGCGCGCGCGGGCAGCGGTCCTGCCGAGACCATCTGCCGAAGCTGGGGCAGCTGCGCGTACAGGCCGTCGCCCGGGCACGACGTCGCGTCGCCGTCGCGGTGGCCCGAGATCCGGTTCAGCGTCACCTTTGCGCCGGCCGGATACCGGTTGAGCGATCCGCCGGTCGACGTGACCTGGACGGTTCCCACCGGTGGCACCGCGTGCACGGCCATCTTCCAGCTCAGGACTCCCGCGAGGGCGTCAAGTCCAGCAGGCGTCTGACCCGTCGTGCTGAACGTCCCGAGGTTCGCGATGCCCGTCGACTGGGCGTTGTAGCCCTGGGCCTGCGCGCCGACGACCGGCGCGTCGATCCCGCCGGCGCGGCCTTCGAAGACCTGGCCGTACCTGTCGACGAGCAGGTTGTAGCCGATGTCGTTCCAGCCGTTGGAGTTGCGGTGATAGAGGCAGACCGCGCGGACGATTGCGGCCGAGTCCGCAGGGCCGTAGTTATTCGCGGTCACGGTGTGGTGGACGAACGCGACGTTGACCGCCCCGTACGCGGGCGTGGTCCGCGGCGGGCACTTCGAGGCGCCCCACTCTTCGCGGGTGATGATCGGCGGCGCGCCCGGCGCCGGCACGATGGGTCGTGCGACGCGGGGCCGCGCTCCGCCACGGCGGCGGGCAGCGGCGGTGGCGGTGCCCTCGGTGTTGACGAACCGGAGGCGCAGGTCGCGGACGGAGCCGCGGGAACGCAGCGAGTACCGGACCGCGTTCGCTTCGCCCGCCCAGACTGGATCGGATCCACGGCCAGCCGAATCCGATTCCGGCGCTCCCACGTCCGGCCCGTGCTCGGGATCGACCGGTACCGCGGTCCAGCGGCCCCATCCGCCCTTGGTTCTGATCCTGACCGCCAGCGACGACGCCGCGTCCCCGCGCCAGCGGAGCCCGACAAGGTTGAAATGCCTCCCGGTCCGCACCGTCCCCTTGATCGGCCCGCGCCGATGTGCCGCGGACTGCACCGCGGCAGCGGGCGCCCCGTGCTCGAACTCGACCGGTTCGGGCACCCGGGAAGCGGATGCCGGCAGCGGTGCGCCGGTCGCTCCGGCGAGTACGCCGGAAGCGAGAAGCAGTGCTGTGGAAGACCTTCTTCCCCTCATGGAACGACCGTGGCCAAAGTCCACCGTCCTCGCTCGAAACACCCGATCTCGCTCGAGGTTGCGTAGACGCCGGGCACGGGTTCCGGCAAGTATTTCGTGTCGTGCTCTTCGACCGACGCCTCGCTCGGGACCCGCGGGATCGGCCGGGGGTGTTAGCTAAGCTGGCCGGGAATGTCGAGCAGACGCGAAGAGAAGGACAGACGGCGTCAGGAGCGCCTCGCGCGCGAGCGCGCCCAGCTCGCGGACGCCCGCAAGCGCCGGCTGTACTCGATCGTGGCGGGCGCAGTGCTCGCCGCGGGGGCGGTGATCGCGGTCGTGGTCGTGGTCGCGGCCGGCGGTGGCGGCGGTGAATCCAACTCCGCGTTCGGATTCACCAAGAAGGCCGAGGATGCGGCCACTCCGCCGCCGCAGCAGACCAGCGACCTGAAAGCGGCGGCGAAGGCGGCCAACTGCACGCTCGATAATCCCCCGATCGAGGGCCGCACCCACGTCACGGGCAAGGTCAAGTACAAGACGAACCCGCCCACCTCGGGCAACCACTACCCAGTCCCTCAGGACGACGGGGTCTACACGAAGACTCCACCGCTGACGCATCTTGTCCACACCCTCGAGCACGGGCGCGTCGAGATTCAGTACAAGCCGGGGATCGATCCGAAGCGCCTGGCGCAGCTCGGCGGCCTCTACAACGAGGAGCCCTCGTACACGGTGCTCTTCCCCAACGCGTCGATGCCGTACAAGGTCGCGGTCACGGCGTGGGGCCACCTCGCCGGCTGCAAGAAGGTCACCGACAAGACCTTCGACGTGATTCGGGCGTTCAAGCGTCGATACCTGGGCGCGGCACCCGAGTCGCTCGAGTCCCAGCCCACCAACTTCTAGTTCTAGCCGGGCACTGGATCGGCTCCCATCGCCCGGGTAGGGTGTCGGGCGTGCCGTTCGGACGCAGATCGACCGACGCGCCGACGCTCGAGGCTGACGTTGCCGTCGCCGGAGCGGGACTTGCGGGCATCGCCGCGGCGCGCGCAATCCAACGGGGCGGCGCGTCTGCGCTGCTCGTGGAAGCGCGCGAGCGCGTGGGCGGTCGCCTGGAGTCGGTCGAGATCGGCGACGGCAAGTGGGTCGACGTCGGCGGCCAGTGGATCGGCCCGACGCAGGACCGCGTCGAGGCGCTCGCTCGCGCGCTCCGCCACGAGACGTTCCCGACCTACGCGGCCGGCGAGAACGTCGTCGAGTTCGGCACCAAGCAGATCCGGTACACAGGCACGATTCCGCGGCTGGGGCCGCACGTGATCGCCGACATCGGGCAGGCGATGCTGCGGCTCGACCGGATGGCGTCGAAGGTTCCGCGCGAGGCGCCATGGGAGGCGCCGCGCGCCAAGGAGTGGGACAGCCAGACGACCTGGTCCTGGATGCGGCGCAACATGGCGACGAGCGCAGGCCGCACGATGCTCGAGCTCGCGGTGAAGGCCGTCTGGGCCGCAATGCCAGCCGATGTCTCGCTCTTGCACCTGCTCTTCTACATCCACTCGGCGGGGAAACTCGACCTGCTGCTCGACACGGAGGGCGGCGCCCAGCAGGACCGGTTCGTGCTGGGTGCACAGAACCTCGCCGCGAAGGCGGTCGAGGAGCTCGGCGATCGAGTCGTCCTGGGCTCTCCCGTCAGGAGGATCGAGTACGGTCCCGAGAGCGTCACGCTACGCGCCGACAAGGCGATCGTGCGGGCGAAGCGGGCGATCGTCGCGGTCCCGCCGACGCTCGCGGGGCGGATCGCGTACGACCCGCCGCTGCCCGGCTACCGGGACCAGCTGACCCAGCGGTTCCCGATGGGCGCCTGCGTGAAGTGCATGGCCTTCTACGAGGAGCCGTTCTGGCGCGCCGAGGGCCTCTCGGGGAGCGCCGTGAGCGATCCCGGTCCGCTCTCGATCATCTTCGACAACTCGCCGCCGGACGGCTCACCCGGGATCATCGTGGGGTTCCTCGAAGGCCACTGGGCGCGCGAGCTGGGCCGTGTCGGCGAGGAGGAGCGCCGGACCGCCGTGCTCGCAAGCCTCACGAGGCTCTTCGGTCCGCGCGCCGCCAGTCCCGAGCGCTATCTCGAACGCAACTGGGTAGAGGAGGAGTGGAGCCGCGGCTGCTATGTGGGCTACACCGCGCCAGGCGTGCTCACCGCCTACGGGCCCGCAATCCGCGAGCCGATTGGGCCGATCCACTGGGCGGGCACGGAGACCGCGACGGTCTGGAACGGCTACATGGACGGCGCGATCCAGTCCGGCGAGCGGGCTGCCCGCGAGGTGCTTTCGGCGCTCGTGCCGACGACCGCGCCGGAGCCGGTCGAGGCCGGCGTCTAAGAGTCGGCGGCGAAGCGCTACGCCGTTGCCGCGCGGCGCCGCTGCCCGGCCCGGCGTGGCATCCAGCACTCGTCGAGGAAAACAGCGATCTCGTTCGTGAGGCGCTCCGGTCGCAGGCGCAGCTCGAAGATCGAGTCGGCCTCGATCAGCCTGCCGTTGGGCAGCTCCTCGGCCAGCATCTTCGCATCCGAGAACGGGTGGATCGCGTCACGCGGGTGGCCCAGTACCAGGGTGGGGGTCGCGAACGTCTTTCGCTCCTCCCGCGGTGGGGCCGTGCGGCCAAAGAAGAGGCCTTGAAGCACCGCCGCGGAGGAGTCGGGCTCCCGGCTCAAGATGTCCAGGAACACGTTCGGGTAGTGGCCGAACACGCGCGGCACGTTGCGAACGACAGCCGCGAAGGGGCGCGCGAGGGGCGCGCCGAACGTCATCGAGATCAGCAGCGGCGTGAACGCGATCGCGCACGCCAGCAGCGCGTTGTCCAGCACCGGCATCTCGACCACCATCCCGCGCAGCCGAGCGGGCGCCAGCGAGGCGACCTCGAGCGTCACGTTTGCCCCCAGGGACGTGCCGCCTACCACCGCCTCGTCCAGCTCGAGGTGATCCAGAAGCGCGACGACTTCCCGGGCGAAGATCGGCATCGAGTATCGCCACATGTCACGGGGGCGCTCGGAATCCCCGTGCCCGAGAAGATCGAAAGTGATGACCCGGTTACCGCGATCGGCGAGCGCGAGGGCGAGCGGCTCGTGCATGCGGCTCGGGAACAGCAGCCCGGGCAACAGCACGAGGCTGCGGCTTCCTTCGCCGTGAACCTCGTAGGAGAGTCTCTGCCCCGCGTGTGTAAAGGTCGGCACCAAGAAAAGTCTAATTGCGAAGCGCCTCCCGGCGCGCGTGCAAATCGGCCAACTTCGCGCATGCTCGGACGTTTATCGATGGGGTAGAGTCCAGCGCCGCGGGTCGCCCCGGCCTCCATTCGGGACGGCCATCCCTGCACGTGAAGGTCTCCGTTCCAAAAGAGATGACGCCGGGTGAGCGCCGGGTCGCGCTGGTGCCCGATGTCGCCGGCAAGCTCGTCGATGCCGGTCTCGAGGTGCTGGTCCAGGCCGGCGCGGGCGCCGAGGCCCACCTGTCCGACGAGCAGTACGCCGAGAAAGGGGCGACCGTCGTGCCGGAGGCGGGTGAGCTGCTGCGCCAGGCCGACGTGGTGCTGAAGGTCGCGGCGCCGGAAGGACCCGAGCTCGATGCGATCCCGCGGGGCGCAATCCTGATCGGGTTCCTGTCGCCGCTCACCAACCACGATCTCGTCAAGCGACTGGCGGAGGGCGGCGTCACGGCCTTCGCGGTCGAGGCGATCCCTCGCACGACTCGCGCGCAGGTGATGGACGCGCTCTCGTCACAGGCCGTGGTGGCGGGCTATCGCGCGACGCTCGCGGCCGCCACGCACCTCGGCAAGTTCTTCCCGATGCTGATCACGGCGGCGGGTACGGCCGCGCCGAGCCGTGTGCTGGTGCTCGGGGCCGGCGTAGCGGGTCTCCAGGCAATCGCAACCGCGAAGCGGCTGGGGGCGATCGTCGAGGCCTATGACGTACGGCCGGCGGTGAAGGAGGAGGTCGAGAGCCTCGGCGCCAAGTTCGTCCAGATCGAGATGGAGCAGGAGGACGAGGGCGGCGGCTCCGGGCAGTACGCCAAGGAGCTCTCCGAGGAGCAGCAGCGCCGCCAGCGCGAGTTGCTCGCACAGCGTGTGGCGGCGGCCGACTGCGTCATCACCACGGCCGCGGTTCCCGGCCGGCCGGCCCCCAAGCTGATCACCGAGGAGATGGTGCAGGCGATGCGGCCGGGTTCGGTGATCGTCGACATCGCGGCGGAGACCGGCGGCAACTGCGTGCTCACGGAGCCAGGCGCGGTCACGAACCGGAACGGCGTCACGATCGACGGCACGCTCAACCTGCCGAGCCAGATGCCGTTCCACGCCAGCCTGCTGTACGCGAACAACGTCGCGAACCTGCTGGTGCACATGACCATCGACGGTCGCGTCGAGCCGGACTTCGAGGACGAGATCGTCGCCGGCTGTTGCGTCACGCACGACGGCCGGATCGTGAACGACCGCGTGAGGGAGGCGATCGAAGGGCCCGTGAACGTATGACCCTGATCAGCGAAGTGACGATCTTCGTGCTGGCCGTCTTCGTGGGCTTCGAGGTGATCTCGAAGGTGCCGACGATGCTCCACACCCCACTGATGTCGGGGACCAACGCGATCCACGGAATCGTGCTGCTGGGCGGTCTGCTGGTGGTCGGGCACTCCGGCACGGACACGCTCGTGAAGGTCGCCGGTACCGTCGCGGTCGCGTTCGGCACGATCAACATCGTCGGTGGCTTCCTCGTCACCGACCGCATGCTCGAGATGTTCAAGGGCCGCGGAGAGCGCAGCCCGCAAAAGACCGAGTGACCACCGCAAGCTTCTCCCTTCGGGACCCGGACTTCATCGGCGCCTGCTACATCGTGGCGTCGGTCCTGTTCATCCTCGGCATCAAGGGCCTGAGCCACCCGCGCACGGCGCGCCGCGGCAACGAGCTGGCCGCGGTCGGGATGCTGATCGCGGTCGTCGCGACGCTGCTGGACCGCCGCATCCACAACTACGGGCTGATCATCGCCGGGATCGCGGTCGGCGCGATCATCGGCGCGTTCTCGGCGCGCGCGGTGAAGATGACCGCGATGCCACAGATGGTGGCGCTGTTCAACGGCGTCGGCGGCGGCGCGGTCGCGATGGTGGCGCTGTCGGAGTACCACGAACGGCTGCCGGCCACGGGCAACATCGCCGCGGACACCCTGATCCCGATCCTGATCGGGTGCGTGATCGGAGCGGTCAGCTTCGCGGGCTCGCTGATCGCGTTCGCGAAGCTCCAGGAGCTCATGACCGGGCGCCCGATCGTGTTCCCGGGCAGCAAGTTCGTCAACGCCGGGCTGTTCGCCGGGATCCTGTTCCTGGTGGTCTATCTGGCCGCGGGACCGGAGAGCGAGACTCTGTTCACGCTCATGCTGTGCACCGCCCTGGTATTCGGAGTGCTCCTGATCATCCCCATCGGTGGCGCCGACATGCCGGTCGTGATCTCGATGCTGAACGCGTTCACCGGGCTGTCCGCCGCGGCCGCCGGCTTCGCGCTCGACAACACCTCCCTGATCATCGCCGGCTCGCTGGTCGGTTCCTCGGGAACGCTGCTCACGGTCATGATGGGGCGCGCGATGAATCGCTCGCTCGCGAACGTCCTGTTCAGCGGGTTCGGCGCCGCGCCGACGGCGGGGGCCGGTGCGGCCGCGGACGGCGACCGGGAGGTCCGCTCGGCGGGCGCCAACGACGTCGCGACGATGCTCGCCTACGCCGACAAGGTGATCGTCGTACCGGGCTACGGGCTCGCGGTGGCCCAGGCGCAGCACGCCGTGCGCGAGCTGGCCAACGAGCTCGAGAAGCGGGGTGTGGAAGTGAGCTACGCGATCCATCCCGTCGCGGGCCGCATGCCCGGCCACATGAACGTGCTGCTCGCAGAGGCCGACGTGCCGTACCCGCAGCTGAAGGAGATGGACGAGATCAACCCCGAGTTTCCGCAGACCGACGTCGCGCTCGTGATCGGCGCGAACGACGTCACGAACCCGGCCGCGCGCGAGGACCAGTCGAGCCCGATCTACGGCATGCCGATCCTCGAGGTCGACAAGGCCCGGAACGTGGTCGTGCTGAAGCGCAGCATGAACCCCGGGTTCGCCGGGATCGAAAACAACCTGTACTACGAGCCCCAGACCGTGATGCTGTTCGGCGACGCCAAGGAGTCGGTCAACAAGCTGGTGGCCGATGTGAAGGACGCCTAGTGGCGGCTCGCCGCTAACCTTTGAGGACCCTCCCTACCCCGAGCGCCGAGGTGCTCCCATGACCATCGCCATCATCGTGATCCTTGCCATCGTCGTGATCGCGATCGTGTACACGATCGCCACCTTCAACCGCCTGATCCGCCTCCAGAACCGCGCGAACGAAGGCTTCTCCGACATCGACGTGCAACTCAAGCGCCGCCACGACTTGATTCCGAATCTGGTCGAGACGGTCAAGGGCTACGCGGCGCATGAGCGGCAGACGCTCGAGAACGTGACGAACGCTCGTAATGCCGCGGTTGCCGCGACCGGCCCCGAGGCCCAGGCCCAGGCCGAGAACCAGCTCACCGGCGCGCTTCGACAGCTCTTCGCGGTAGCCGAGAACTATCCGGACCTGAAGGCGAGCCAGAACTTCCTCGAGCTGCAGAACGAGATCACGGACACGGAGGACAAGATCCAGGCGGCACGCCGCTTCTACAACATGACCGTGCGCGATCTCAACATCAAGATTCAGTCGTTCCCGTCGAGCGTGATCGCGAACATGCGCAGCATCCACGAGCGGCCGTTCTTCGAGCTCGACGAGCCCGCCGACCGGGCGGTGCCGACGGTCTCATTCGGAGCCCCGTCGACGTCGTAACGTCGACCCCGCCGCTCTCGGCGGACCGGCAGGCAAGCGGTGTACAAGCAGATCAGCGCCAACAAGCGGAACTCGATTCTGCTGCTGGTCGGGTTTCTCTTGCTGTACGGAGCGCTCGGCTGGCTGTTCTCCCTGTGGCTGGGCGAGGCGGCGTTCTTCCTCGCAGTGGGGATCGCGGTCTTCATGGTGATCATCAACCTCTTCATGGGCGACGACCTCGTCGCGCTCGTCTCAGGCGCCCGCCGGATCGAGCGCAAAGAAGAAGCGCCCGAGCTCTGGCGCCGCGTCGAGAACCTGGCGATTACCGGCGGCATCCCGATGCCGAGGGTCTATGTGGTCAACGACGACGCACCGAACGCGTTCGCGGCCGGCCGCAATCCCAAGCAGGCGATCGTGTGCGCGACGACCGGGCTGCTGGCCCGGCTCGACGAAGAGGAGCTGGAGGGAGTGCTCGCGCACGAGCTCAGCCACATCCGCAACTACGACGTGCGCCTGATGACCTGGGCCGCGGTGCTGGCGGGTTCGATCGCCCTGCTCGCGAACATCCTGCTCCGTACCCTCTGGTTCGGCGGCGGAGACCGTGATCGCGGCGGCGGCGGGAACGTGCTGGTCCTGATCGCGATCGTGCTCGGAGCGGTGCTCGCGCCGATCGCCGCGGTCGTGATCCAGCTCGCGATCAGCCGCCGCCGCGAGTACGTCGCCGACGCGTCCGGCGCCGAGCTGACGCGCTATCCGCAGGGGCTCGCCTCGGCGCTGCGGATTATCTCGGCGAACGCGAAGCCCTCGCGCACCCTCTCGAATCCGTCGATCGCGCACATGATGATCGCGCCGCAGCTGGGCGCGACCGGGCGAGCCTCGAAGCTCTTCTCGACACATCCGCCGACCGAGGACCGGATCGCCCGCCTCGAGGAGATGGCGGGCGGCGACGTGCACCGGCACGAGACGCTCACCGAGGGCGCGGCCCTGCCGAGGCAGCCGGTACAGGCCTAGTGCGGGGTGCCGGCGGCGACGGCGGTTGCCGGCTCCAGACTGGCGACGTCGGCACCCGAGCCGGACACCTGCACGACGACGATCGCGATGTCGTCGCGCGGTCGTTCGACCCGTGCGTCGGTGAGTGAGTTCTCGATCCGCTCCGCGACCTCGGCGGCGTCGCACCCGACGCATGCCAGGACCGCCGACCGGAGACCTTCGAGCCCGAACATCGCGCCGGTGTCCGTGCGCGCCTCGGTCACTCCGTCCGTATAGAAGACGAGCGTGTCGCCGGCCTGAAGCTCGAGGCGCTCCGAATGAAGCTCGATCTCCGGCACGACTCCGAGAAGGGTGCCGGGCTGGCCGACCTGGTCGAGCCGCCCGTCCGCGTGCAGGAGGAGCGGCAGCGGATGCCCGGCACTTGCCACCGCGAGCTCGGTGCCGTTCTCGTGGACACTCAGGTTCGCGTAAGCGACGGTCAGGAACTGCTCCCTCGGCGCCTCTGTCAGGAGCACCTCATTCAGCAGCGAAAGCACGCGCTCCGGAGTCTGCGCGGCGCGAATCCCGGTAGCCCGGATCGTGTAACGGGCCATTGCGGTCAGCGCAGCGGCGTCCGCGCCCTTGCCGCACACGTCGCCCATCGCGATCGCCCAGCTGCCCGTGCCGGTCTCGAAGATGTCGTAGAAGTCACCGCCCACGTCGTAGGCCTCGCCCGCGGGGCGAAACCGCGCCGCGATCTCGAGCCCCGGCACGTCGGGCAGGTGCGGCGGCAGGAGGCTCTGCTGAAGCCGCGCGGCGATGTAGCTGCGCTCGCTGTAGAGGCGTGCATTGTCGGCCGCAACCGCTGCCCTGCGTGCGAGCTCCTCGATCGTCGCGATCACCCGCGGCCCGAACTCCCGGTCGCTGAACGAAGCGAGCGCGATCGCGCCGAGCGTCCGTCCGCGCGCGCGCAACGGCGCCACCACGGCTGCGCGCGCGGGCCAGGCGCGAATGTCCTCGAGGTATGCGTCGTCGGGCGACCATTGCCGGCGCAGCTCGTCCGTGACCTCCTCGACGACCTGCGTACGGCCGGTCCGGATCGCGGTTGAGATCGGGTGAGGCCCCTCGAGCTCGAGGTGGTGTGTGCGGAGCCGGTCGAGAACAACGCTGACGGCCTCGTCGGCCGATGACGATGCGACCCGGCGGATGAGGTCGTTCTCGTCCAGCAGGTCGACCATGCATCCATCCGCCAGATACGGAACCGTGAGGTCGGCCACACGCTGCAGCGTCAGATCCAGGTCGAGCGAGGCGTCGAGCTCGGCACTTGTGCTCGCGAGGAACTCGAGCTCCCGGCGGCGCTCCTCCAGATCGGCATAGAGCCGGGCATTGTCGATCGAGAGTGCCGCTCTTCGCGCGAGCTCGTTGGCGAAGGCCAGGTCATCCTCGTCGAAGAAGCGTTCCGACTCCGCCGACGCGAACGTGATTACGCCGAAGGTCTCGCCGCGTGCGCGGAGCGGGACGACCATTCCCGAGCGGAGGCCGAGCTCGCGCACCAGCCGCAGATGCTCCTCGTCCCGCGCCGACTCCTTCAGCACCTCGTCGGAGATCTCCCGCAGGAGGATCGCCTCGCCCGTTCTCAAGACTTTGGGCACCCCCTCGGGTTGGTCGAAGTGGGTTGGGTAACGCTGCTCGAGATCCCAGGCGAGCCGCTCGCGCTCGGTAATGGTGTGTCTCACCGCCAGCAACCGGATCGAGCCGTCGGCCTCGGGCACGTGGATCGCACACCAGTCGGCGAGGCGCGGCACGATGAGCCGGACCAGGTTGCGGACGACCACGTCGAGGTCGAGCGAGCCGTCGAGAATCTGCACCGCGTCGGCGATGAACGCGGTGCGGCGCTCATCACGCTTTTGGTTGGTTATGTCACGGATGATCCCCGCGGTCCCCATCAATGTTCCGTCCGAATCCCGGAGCGGAGACAGGGTCAGCGAGACGTCGATCAGCGTGCCGTCCCTTCGGAGCCGCTGCGTCTGATAGTTCTGGACCGCCTCGCCGCGATCCGCTCGACGCACGAGCTCGACCGACTCCTCCTTGTAGTGAGGGGGAACCGTGAACGAGACATGCCGGCCGATTGCCTCCTCGGCGGAGTAGCCGTACAGCGTCTCTGCACCCGGATTCCAGGCAATCACCTCGCCGCCCGGCTTGACTGCGATGATCGCGTCGTTGGAGTGCTCGATGATCGCCGCGAGCCGCTGGACGCTCTGCTCGGCCCGCTTCCTCTCGCTCAGGTCACGCATGTACCCGGCGAACATCGGCGGCTCCTGAGTACCGATGCGCGTGATCGCCACCTCGACCGGGAACTCGCTCCCATCCGACCGCATGCCGGTCAGCTCGAGGCGCTTTCCGATGACCGTCGCCTGCCCGGTCTCCAGGTAGCGTGCGAGGCCGGCCCGGTGCGCCTTGCGAAGAGATGGCGGGACGATCAGATCGCCAAGTGGCTGGCCGACGACCTCCCTGCGACTGTATCCGAACGTTGTTTGCGCCGCCGGGTTGAACTCGACGATGCGACCTTCGTGGTTCATCGTGACCACGCAGTCGAGTGCCGATTCCAGCACCGCACCCCTGAGTGCTTCGCTCTGCCGCACGGCTTCCTCCGCGCGGCGGCGCTCGACCTGCTGGCCGATCTGGCGGCCGAGCCGTTCCATGACCGTCATCAGGGCCTGGTCCGGCTGCCGCTTGGAGGTCGCGAAGAACTCGACCACGCCACGCACGCCCTGCGTTCCGACGATCGGGAACGCCAGTGCGCTGCGAAGCCCTGCCTCTGCCGCCGCGGGCGCTCGCGGTAGGCGTGTGTCGGACCCGATGTCGGAGATCCATTCCGGCTTGCCGCTCTTCCACACCATTCCGGGAAGCCCGACACCCGGCACGAACTCGCGGGGGCGCCTGAAGTTCTCGAACCGGTCGACCTCGGCCCCCGGCGCCAGCCAGGTCGCGACACACCGAAGCTTGCTGTCGCCCGGTGCGATCTCCCAAAGCGAGCCCGCCTGCCAGCCCAGCAGATCGCCGATTCCCTCGAGAAGCCGTGGCGTTGCCTGGGACAGCGTCGCGCTCTCGGCGAGGGCGTTCGCGACGGTGTAGTCGAGCGCGTTGCCGAGCTCGGCCCGGTCTCGCACCGCCGCGACCCCCACCGCGGTGAGCGCGGCCCCGGCCACGACCGCGGTTTTCAGCACGTGCTCGAAGTCACCGAAGATGTTGTCGATCAGGCCGCTCGGGATCGTCAGGACGCTCGAGTAGAGCGCGACCACGAGGGTCTGGGTCCGGCTGGCCCCGACGGCGGCGATGAAGGGCGGAACCGCGAAGAGCGCGATCAGCGTGACGACTCTCTCGGAAGTCGCCGTGTCCAGTACGAACACGGCCGTTGCCGCCGCGATTCCGGTGGCGAACCAGCGCGCACGCCGACGCCGGATCTCCGTGCCCATGCTCACTCCCTCCACATTGTGCAACCTAGCACTACCCCGGACGGCGATAAGCAGGGGTTGGCTGGTGGGATGAGACAGTTCAGGCCGCGCGGGCCGTCATGGGTAATCGACGGATGTGACCGAGGAACCCGAAGAGCCAAAGCCCTCCGGCGGCCGGCCCCGGCTGGCCCAGGCTAAGGGATCGAAAGCGGTTCGACCGCTCGCGTGGCGGAGGCAAGCTCGCCGACCGGGTGCCACTCGAGCTGCTCGGTGCGGGCATCCTCGACCTCGGCGCCGTCGGCGTCGACCCTCATGACCCTGAGCAGACGCATGCCGTCGGTCAGATACGTGCCCTCACGGAACCCCGTCGAGGAGCTGTGTGCAATTGGTGTGCCACTGGGAGTGGTGGACCTCATCTCGGGGTGTCTCCCTTCTGGTTCTTACCCCTCTCGTCCAAAACTAAATGCCGGGCCGGAGGGAACGCCGCCTGCGTATCGTGTCGAAGCCCATCACTCCTATAGACGTCCGAGGCGACGAAAGGTTGCGCTCGGCTTTCGATCGCCCGCTTCTTCCGGTCTATGCAGAGGAAATGCTGCCCGTCGTGAAAAGCGGTCGAGGTTAGCTACCGCGGGCGTGGGGTAACCCGAGGGTTGGCTGGTGAACGAGGAGGAGGTCCTGTGGCAACGAGACAGATCGGCACCGAGCACGTCAACGGTGCTTCCGGCGATGTGCACGACCGCTCCGTCGGCGAGCTCGTCCAGCTGCTGACCAAACAGGTCTCGACGCTCGCCCGCAACGAAGTCGAGCTTGCGAAAGCGGAGCTGTCACAGAAGGGCAAGGTCTTCGGGATCGGCGGCGGGATGTTCGGAGCCGCCGCGCTCGTCGCCGTGCTCGGCCTCGGCGCGCTCACGGCAGCCCTGATCCTGGGGCTAGCCAAGGTCGTCGACGAGGGCTGGGTCGCGGCACTGATCGTCGGCGCCCTGTATCTGGCCGTTGCGGGCGCGCTCGCGCTCGCCGGCCGGCAGAGCATCCGCAAGGCATCGCCGCTCGTGCCCGAGCAGGCGAGCGAAAGCGTGAAGGAGGACGTCGAATGGATCAAGAGACAAGCGCGCTCCGCGCGGAGATAGCGCGCGAGCGGCGCGAGATCGGCGAGACCGTTGCCGCGCTTGTAGAGAAGACGGACGTCAAGGGCCAGACGCAGCGCAAGCTCTCCGAGACCCGCGAGGCGATCGACCGGAGGAAGGGCCGCGCGATCGCGATCGCGGCTGCCGTTGGCGGCGTCGTGGTGCTGATGGGACTTTTGCGCAGACGTTAGAGACCGGTGAGGGGAGAGGCGATGGCAGAGACACGCGAGCGGCAAGACGCCGGCACGCCGGAGCGAAACGGCCATGTCAAGGCACCGGAACGCCCTGGCGATCTGCGCGCCCGCGGATGGGTGGCGGTCCTGAAGCGCACCGTGACGGAGTTCAAGGAGGACGATCTGACCGACTGGGCGGCGGCGCTCACCTATTACACGATTCTGTCGATCTTTCCCGCCCTGATCGCGCTGGTATCGATTCTCGGCCTGGTCGGGCAAAACCCGCAGACAACCAACGCCCTGCTCGACATAATCGACAAGATCGGTCCCTCGAGCGCGGTCGACACCTTAAGGGGCCCGATCGAGTCGCTGATCACGAACAAGAGCGGCGCCGGGATCGCACTCGTCATCGGTCTTGCGACGGCGCTCTGGTCGGCGTCCAGCTACATCGGCGCGTTCTCACGCGCGTCAAACGCGATCTACGAGCGCGAGGAGGGACGACCGTTTTGGAAGCTGCGCCCCGTACAGGTCGCTCTCACGCTCATGATGGTCCTGCTGCTGGCGCTCGTGGGAATCGCTGTCGTCGTGACGGGGCCGCTTGCCAGTGCGATCGCCGACCCGATCGGGTTGGGCGACACCGCGGTCACGGTTTGGGACATTGCGAAGTGGCCCGTGCTGCTGGGCGTCGTGATGCTGATGCTCGCGATCCTCTACTACTGGGCCCCGAACGTACGCCAGCCCAAGTTCCGCTGGATCACGCCGGGCAGCGTCGCGGCGGTGATCATCTGGATCCTTGCGTCCGCCGCGTTCGCCGTCTACGTGGCCAACTTTGGCTCCTACAACAAGACCTACGGCAGCCTCGGCGGCGTCGTGATCGGCCTCATCTGGCTCTGGATCTCGAACATCGCGGTGCTGCTTGGGCAGGAGCTCAATGCCGAGTTGGAGCGGGAGCGCGAGCTCGAGTCCGGCGACCACCGGGCGCACCGAGAGATCCAACTCGAGCCACGCGATGCGCCCTAGCTAGGCCGGTGGCAGGACCCTGATTCTGCCGCGGGTCGAAGCGGGACGCTCCGCCGATCGGCCACCCGCTTCCAGGCCGAGCTCCTCAAGCAGGGCGAAGAACGCGCGCGCGTAGGGAGAGTGAGCAGTCCGCGTACGGACCTCGGGCCAGTCCACCTGCTCGCGCACCGCCCGCACGATGGTCAACGCCGGCTCGTAGTCGAGCTCGTGCTCGTTCAACGCAAGCAACTTGGAGGCAATCACATCCTCGAGCGCGAGCACCCGCATCGTTACCGAGAACACGCTCAGCTCGTCGGCGCGATCGAGCACCTCGTCGTTGATCGGCACGCCGGCGGCATGGTGGATGAGATCGACGAGCACGTCACCGTCCCAGGCCTTGAGCAGCCAGCCCTCGGGCGGGCGCTCGGCGCGCATCCCGACCTCTACGAGCGTCCCGAGGGCGTGCTCGGCATCCTTTTCGCAGATCACGAGGTCGAGGTCGTTGCAGGACTCCGGCCCGCCGCGCGCCCAGGCTGCGAGGCTCCCGCCGAGGGCGAAGGGGATCTCGCCGTCGCGAAGCGCGGCGGCCGTCTTCTTCAAGGTCGCCTGGATCCGCTGGAACTCGTCGCCACAACCGGGCACGTGATCGTGTTACCCGAGAGGGCCGATTTTCAACTCTCGGGAAAAGGGGTACGCGTCTCGCAGGGCTAGATGAGCTCACGGAACGGGAACAGGCGTCGCAGCCCCGGCGAGCCCGCGACGGTGCGAATCGCGGCGGCGGGAGACGTGCATTGCCGCAAGGCAGAGCGCGACGAGACGAAAGAGGCGTTCGCCGCGCTGGACTCGCGCGCGGATCTGCTCCTGCTCGCCGGCGACCTCACCATGCACGGAACGGCCGATGAGGCGGCCGTGCTCGCGGACGCCTGCCGGCAACTGTCGATGCCCGTGTTCGCGGTTCTCGGCAACCACGATTTCCACCTCGGGGAGCAGGAGGCGATCACGGCCGTGCTGGAGGACGCGGCGGTGCGCGTGCTGGACCGCGGATCGGCGATCTGCGAAACCGCCGGCGTCGAGACCGGCATCGTCGGCGCGAAGGGCTTCGTTGGAGGATTTCCAGGATCGCACCTGCCGGACTTCGGCGAACGGTCCCTGCGGCAGGTCTACGCGGACACGACCGCCGAGGTCGACGCGCTATGCGAGGGGCTCAAAGCCGTCGCCCTGTGCCCGGTACGGGTGGTCCTGCTCCACTACGCGCCCACCGCCACGACACTCGAGGGAGAGCCGCCCGGAATCTGGGCGTTCCTCGGGACCGATCGCCTCGCGGCCCCGATCGTCGAGCACGGGCCCGACCTGGTCGTGCACGGGCACGCCCACGCCGGCCGCTTCGAGGGCGCGATCGGTGAGGTCCCGGTGTTCAATGTCTCAGTCCCGGTGATGGGTCAGGACTTCTGGATCTTCGAGCTCAGCGGTGTCGCTCGAAGCCCAACACCGGTTCACTGAACAAGCACAAGCAGCTAGTGCTGCTCGCCCCGTACCCTGGTGCGATGAACCCCACAAATGCCGGCGCCGGAAGAGATGAGACGGAGGAGGAGCGGCTCGATCGCAACCTGGCAGAGCTGCTCAACGAGCTTCGCGTCGCCCTGCCCGGCGTTCAGGTGCTCTTCGCGTTCCTCCTGGGGGTGCCGTTCACGCAGCGGTTTGCAGCGCTCGCGGCGTATCAGGAGGACATCTACTTCGGCACGTTGATCTGCGCGGCCGCCGCGACAGCGTTTCTGATCGCGCCGTCGGCGCACCACCGCATCGAGTTCCGCCTGCGCGACAAGCGCTACATCGTGCTGCTCGCGAACCGCTTCGCGATCATCGGCCTCGCATTTCTCGCGCTTGCGATGACCGGGGTGGTATTGCTGGTCACGGACTTCATCTTCGGTGTGATCGCGACAGCGATCGCCACCGCGGCGACGGCGTCGCTGTTCGCGCTGCTCTGGTACGTGCTGCCGATCAGGCGCAGGCGCATGCTGCAACGGTCCTCGGACCCGGGCGAGTAGCGCTCCGGCTGCCGCCCGCGCACCATCCGGCCACGCAACCCTCAGGAGCCCAAACCCGCGTGCCGATTAGAACAGGTGATGAGCTTCAGCCTGCCCACTCGCGCCGCCGCAGAAGCGATGGACAAGCCGGCGCATGCGGAGTTGCCGGCGGGCCTGGCCGCGCCACCACGCCCGGCGGGTCTGGTCGCGCACGGCCCGGACCGCGCGCTGATGGCACGCTGCCTCGCGTACCTCTTCGGCGCCGGGGCGGCGCTCGCGTTGGTGTCGCTCGCGCTGCCGGACAGCGCCGACGTAAGGGCAGCCGACGTCTTCATTCCCCAGGCTGGCTACGTGGCCGCTGCCGTCGCGGTGGTCGCGATCCTGCTTCTCAACTTCGACCGCTTGCCCCTCTGGACGTTCCAGCTGACTTCGGCCGCGGGCACCGCGCTGATCAGTCTCGTGATCTACGTGAGCGGCGACCCGACGAGCGCCTACACGATGTTCTACGTCTGGATCGCGCTCTATGCGTTCTACTTCTTCCGCCTGTCACGGGCTCTCCTTCAGATCGCATGCGTGGCGCTCTCATACGGTGCCGTGCTGCACTTCAAGGAGGCGATCGAGGCGCCGGCCGCTCGCTGGCTC
>JBKOZI010000065.1:0-16779 GCA_046725795.1 Actinomycetota bacterium | reverse complement strand
TGCTCAAGGTCCGCGCGCGGTAGCGGACCCAGCCGCCCACTCGCACAAACGTCCTATTGCATGAAAACGGCGACGGTGTCCGTTGCGTGTCTCGTTGTTGATCCCATGGACGCCGAACTGCCCACTCCGTTGTCAGCGGTGGCGAGGTCCGTGGTTGTGAGGGCCGCGGGTCCGAGCAGCTTCGGCATCCGACCGAGGAGCTACGCCGGCTAGGCCGGCGAACAACCACATATCCGCTCGCGCGGACATCCGCGCTTCCCATGGCCCGAGGGCCCGCCGCAAGGCGGGCCCTCCCCCATTTATGGCGCAAAGCAGGAGGTTTTTCGCTCTTCCGGAGTTGGGATTCGCGGACCAGCAGGGAACATGCGGAGGATTAGGCAGGTTCCAGTCGTATGACCGTTTTCATGGATGAGACGACTCGTGGGCTCTCAGGGCGCCGTTCGCGGCGCGCCGAGGCGATGGAGCGCTTGATCGGAATCGCGCAGGAGCTCGACTCCCGTGACGTCGGTACCGCGCGCCACTGCCAGACCGTGGCCTGCTACGCGGAGTCGATCGCGCGCGAGCTCGACCTGGAAGAGCATGTCGTCGAGTCGGTGCGACTTGCCGGCCTGCTCCACGACGTCGGCAAGATCGGGGTTCCCAGCTCGATCGTCGGCAAGTGCGGACCATTGAGCGATCCCGAGTGGCTGGAGATGCGCGACCACCCCCGCATCGGAGCCGCCATTCTCGAGGACGCGGGACTGGAGGACGTCCACCGTTGGGTCCTGGCCCACCACGAGCGCCCGGACGGCGAGGGCTACCCGCTTGGGTTGAGCAACGAAGAGATTCCGCTCGAGGCGAAGATCCTCGCGGTCGCCGACTCCTACGAGGCGATGACGAATGACCGCTGCTACCGCACCGCGATCGGGCACGAACGCGCGGTCGCCGAGCTGCGCCGGAACAAGGGCAGGCAGTTCGACGAGATCGTCGTGGAGACGTTCATCCACGTGCTCGAGCGGGATGAGCTGCAAAGCGCCGCCTGAGGTCGGCCTTAGGTGGAGCTAGCCGGGCTCGAACCGGCGACCTCCTGCATGCCATGCAGGCGCTCTCCCAACTGAGCTATAGCCCCAAGCTCGTACTGCTCCGCCAAGTGTACCCCGAGTCTCTGCCGGTTCTTGGCAGGCGACAAGCGGAGGTAGATCTGTTTTCGGCCAGCCGCAACCGATATGGGAATGAGGTAGCACTTTCCCCCCACGGGCCAGTAAACGCCGATCGCATCCACCTCCTGCTCGTTGTAGCTTCGGCGGATGTAGCCACCTCCTGGTGCACGGCATGAGGTCACGGGCCGAACGCTCACCACTTCACCGATCTGCACGCCGAGCTTGCACTGCACCCGGATCAGTCGATCATCGACTCCGAGGATCAGATCGCATCGACCGCCCTCTGCAACGGGCCGGTATACGCGCAGACCTAACTTCACCGCTTCGAACGTGAATGCCAGCTCAGCGACCGCACCCTTTTGACTTGGACTAAGACCCTCCATGGCAATACGAACACTAGTTCGATCGCCGGACGGACGGCCTGGCTACGCCTCCTCGACCTCCAGCGCCGGCACCTCGCCCCACAGCCTCTCCAGGCGGTAGTAGTCGCGCGCGCCGGGCGTGAACACGTGGACGACGCAGTCGAGGTAGTCCATCAGGATCCAGCGGGCCTCCGGCAGGCCCTCCACCCGCTCCGGGGTCCATCCCTCCGAGGACTTCATCTCGTGGTAGATCGCATCCTCGATCGCCTGTGTCTGGCGCTCGGTGTTGCCCGTGGCAATCACGAGAAAGTCCGTGTAGGCGACGACGCCCCGCATGTCGAGCACGGTCACATCACGCGCCTTCTTGTCGAGCGCGACAGCGGCGATTCGCCGGGCGAGCGCCTCCGAGGAGCGCGATTCCACGTCGGCCTTCAAACGCCTCCTCCGCGGTAGAGGCGACGCTCCTCGATCCGGTCCGCCACACCCGCCGGCACGAGGAACCGGTACGGCCGCCCGGCCGCCACGCGCTCGCGCACCATCGTCGATGAGACCTCGATCGAGGGCATGTCGAACAGGGTCACCCGCTCGCCGCCGCCCAAACCGGCGAGCGCCTCCCGCACCTCGTGCTCCCCCACGCCGCCTCGCGGGGTGACCGCGAGGCTCGCGAGACGCAGGGCCTCCTCGGGCTCGCGCCACTGAGGCAGGCTCGCCGCCCGGTCTGCGCCGAGCAGCAGCACGATCTCGTCGCCGGAGCGCTCTTCGCGCAGCCGGCGCAGCGTGTCCACCGTGTACGACGGTCCACGTCGATCGATTTCGAGGCGCGAAGCCTCGAGCCACGGTGCACCCGCCGCCGCAGCCTCGCACAGTTTCAAGCGCTCTTCTCTCCCGGGGTCCTGCTCCATCGTCTTGTGCGGGGCCTCGCCGGCCGGCATCAGCCAGACGCAATCGAGCTCGAGCTGCCAGAACGCCTCCTGCGCGCAGACCAGGTGCCCGATGTGGGGCGGGTTGAAAGCTCCTCCGAGAATGCCTAACTTCAGCTTTACTACCCGCGCACCTGGCCCGTGCCGCGCACCACGTACTTGGACGTGGTCAGCTCACGCAGCGCAATCGGCCCGCGGGCGTGAAGCTTCTGAGTCGAGTTCCCCATCTCCGCACCCATGCCGAACACACCGCCGTCGGTAAAGCGCGTCGAGGCGTTCACGTAGACGCAGGCCGCGTCGACTCCGCTCGTAAAGGCTTCCGCCGCACTCTCGTCCTGCGTGACGATCGCCTCCGAGTGTCCGGTGCCGTGCCGATTCACGTGCTCGATCGCCTCTTCGACGCTGTCCACGGTTTTGACGGCCATCTTCAGGCCCAGGTACTCGGTGTCCCAGTCATCGTCCGTGGCCTCGTCCAGCAAGTCGCCATCCGGGCCCGCAAGCGCGCGCGTGCGGCCGTCGACGACCAGCTCGACGCCCGCCTCGCGAAGCAACGCAAAGAGCTCGGGGAGAACCGCTGGCGCGACCTCGGAGTGGACCAGCAGCGTCTCCGCCGCGTTGCAGACGCCCGGCCGCTGGACTTTCGAGTTGTACGCGATCTCCTTGCCCATCTCGGGGTCTGCGCTGGCGTCGACGTAGACGTGGCAGTTCCCGGCCGCAGCGTAGATCACCGGCACGGTGGCGCTCGCCTTCAGCGCCTTCTTCAGCCCCTCGCCGCCGCGGGGGATGATCAAGTCCACGAGACCCTCCTGCTGCGCCAGCTCGGCGAGCTCCTCGCGTCCGCCGCCGGCCACCAATGAGACGGAGCCCTCGGGCAGACCCGCACCCTCGCCGGCCTCCGCGACGATCTGTGCGAGCACGCCGTTAGAACGAGCGGCTGCCGAAGAGCCACGCAGCACGACCGCGTTGCCGGATTTGATCGCCAGCGCGGCCGCGTCCACGGTCACGTTCGGGCGTGCCTCGTAGACGATCGCGACGACGCCGAGCGGCACGCGCACCTTCCGCAGCTCGAGGCCGTTCGCAAGCGTGCGGGACTCGAGCTCCTCGCCGACCGGGTCCGGCAGCGACACGATGTCGCGGACGCCGTCCGCCATCGCCTTCACGCGCTCCTGATCGAGTGCGAGCCGGTCGATCAGCGCCGCGTCGAGCCCGGCGGCGCGGCCGTCGTCGAGATCACCGGCGTTGGCCTCGATGATCTCGTCCACGCGGGCTTCCAGCTCACGGGCGATCGCTTCGAGCGCACGGTTCTTGGTCGCCGTGTCGAGAGTCGCGAGCTGACGTGACGCGCGCTTGGCGCGCTCGCATACCTCAGCTACGGACTGGGTGCGGATCGCCATGAAGAAAGGGTAACGGCAGCCGGAATCTTTCGCCGGTGCGCGACCGCCCTCGGTCAGGCCAGCACGAAGTAATCGCGGTGCACGGCTTCTTCGCTCGCGCGAGGAAGCACCTCGCGCACGTCGGCCGACTTCAGGCCCTGCACCTTTCGAAGCTCCTCCGCGGAGTAGTTCGATATCCCTTTCCCCACGGTGCGCCGGCCGTCGGCCGCCGATGCGACGTCGACGGCGTCCCCCGCTTCGAAATCGCCCTCGACCCCGACGACGCCGACCGGAAGCAGGCTGGTGCCCTGCTCGCGAAGCGCCCGCTCGGCGCCCTTGTCGACCAGCACCAGGCCGCTCGAGCTCTTCGCGTACTTAAGCCACAGCTTGAAGCTCGACTCCCGCCTGGCCTGCGGATGGAAACGGGTGCCGACCGACTCGCCCGTCACCGCGCGCTCCATCGTCCCCGGCTCGGTGCCGTTGCAGATCACCACCGGGATCCCCGCCGCGGTGGCCATCTCGGCCGCCAGCACCTTGCTCCTCATGCCCCCGGAGCCGAGGTGGGAGCTTGACATCCCGATCTCGTAGTCCCCCAGCTCGGACAGGTCGCGGACCTCGGCGACGCGGCGCGCGGCGGCGTTCCTGCGCGGGTCGGTCGTAAAGAGCGCGTCCACGTCGGAGAGCACGACGAGCAGGTCGGCCGGCAGCAGGATCGAGACCTGCGCGGCGAGCACGTCGTTGTCGCCGAAGCTGATCTCATCCGTCGCGGTCGTGTCGTTTTCGTTGATGACCGGTACGACGCCCCACTCGATCAGCTTGCCGAGCGTTCGTCGCGCGTTCAGGTACTGCATCCGTCCGGAGATGTCGAAGAAGGTGAGCAGGACCTGCGCGGTCTTGACGCCGTGCTCGGCAAGCAGGTCCGTATAGACGTCGTACAGCGGGCCCTGTCCGACCGCCGAGGCGGCCTGGAGCTCCTCCATCGCGGTCGGCCGCACGGGCATCCCCATGAGACGCATCCCCCGGGCGATCGCACCCGAGGTAACGAGCACCGGCGAGTGGCCGGCGGCGCAGAGCGCCGCGACCTGCCTGCAGATCTCGCGCAGAACCGGCTCCCGCACGTCGCCCCGCTCGTCCGCGACGAGCGTCGAGCCCAGCTTTACGACACAGACGGCCATGCGTGGATGACGTTACTCGGGCTGCGGGATGCCGGGGTAGAGCGCGAAGGCGACTTCGCCGATCTCGATCTCGTCGCCGGGCTCGAATCCCTTCGACTCGAGCTCCCGCACGACCCCCATCGTGCGCAGGCGTTCCTCGATGTACTCGAGCGCATCCCGGTTCTCCACGTCGTGCCGGCCGACCAGCAGCTCGACCCCCGGCCCGGAGATGCGGAAGACGTGGTCACCGGCGCGCTCGATGCGAAAGCCGTCCGCTGCTCCGGGCCGGTAGAGCGCATGCTCCGCGACCGCTTCCTCGCCGGCCTCCGACGTTGCGGTCGGGGGCGTGTGGGCGAAGATCGCGCGCTCGAGACGCTCGATCCCTACGCCAGTCGCCGACGAGGCTGCGAGCACCAGGGGCTGATCCTTGCCGCGAACAGCATGGCCCGCGCTCGCAAGCCGGCGCTGCCACTCGACCGCCAGACCGGGGGCCATCTCCGGGGGCATCAGGTCGATCTTGCTCAACACGACCATGAAGGGGCGCTCCTCGAGCCCGGCGCCGTACTGCTCGAGTTCCCCGCGTACCTCCTCGAACGTCTCCCACGGGTCGCTGCCGTCGGGCGGTGCGACGTCCACCAGATGGGCGAGGAGCCGCGTCCGCTCGACGTGCGCGAGAAACTCGTGCCCGAGGCCGGCGCCGGTTCCGGCGCCTTCGATCAGCCCGGGGATGTCGGCGAGCACGAGCTGGCGGCCCTCGTCGTCCTCGATCGTCCCGAGCGCCGGCTCGAGCGTCGTGAACGGGTAGTCCCCCACCTTTGGCCGGGCGCGCGTCAGCCGCCGCAGGAGCGAGGACTTGCCGGCGTTCGGCGCACCTACGATGCCGACGTCGGCGAGCAGCTTCAGCCGTAGCTCGAGTGACGCCTCCTGTCCAGGAAGGCCACGCTCGGCGAAGCGCGGGGCCTGCCGTGTGGAAGTCGCGAAGCGCCGGTTGCCGGAGCCGCCGCTTCCAGCCTGCGCGACGACCACCCGCTGGCCGGGATTGGTCAGGTCGAACCGGGTTCCGGTCTCCTCGATCTCCACGACCGTTCCCACGGGGACGCGCAGGACGAGCTCGTCGCCGGAGGCGCCGTGGCGCTTGGCCCCCTGGCCGTGACCGCCACGCTCGGCCTTGAACTGGCGACGGCTGCGGTAGAACGAGAGATCGCGCAGGTCAGGATCGGCCACGACGACCACGTCGCCGCCCCGGCCGCCGTCGCCGCCGTCCGGCCCGCCCCGCGGCACGTGGGCCTCACGGCGGAAGCTCACACAGCCGTTCCCGCCCGCGCCGGCCTGCACGTGAATCTTTACCCGGTCATAGAGCACGGTCTGAGCCTAGCCGGACCCAAAGCGGAGCGGCGTAGCCACAAGCCCGCATCCCGCTTGCGGAAATGCGGAGTCTCAGTCCGCCAGGACTGAAATAAGCCGGCCCTTGCGGCCGGTGCGGAACTCGACCGTTCCGGGACGCGTGGCGAAGATCGTGTCGTCGCGGCCGAGGCCCGTGCCCGGCCCCGCCTTGAAGCGGGTTCCGCGCTGGCGGACGATGATCTCGCCGCCGGTCACGGACTGCCCGGCGAAGACCTTCACGCCGAGCCGCTTGGCTTCGGAATCGCGGCCGTTGCGGCTCGATCCCAAACCTTTCTTGTGTGCCATGTCCTACTCCGTCCCTTCCTCGTCCTGCTTCTTAGCTCGTCCTGCCCGCGACCCGGTCGCCGCCTTGGCGGCGGCCGGCAATTTTATGTCGCGGATTTCAATCCGCGACAAGAGGGACCGGTGCCCCTGGGTCTTGCGGTAGCGCTTCTTCGGACGGTACTTGAAGACCCGAACCTTCTCGCCCTTGACGTGCTCGGCGACCACCGCCTCGACCTTGACCTTGTCCAGGTCGGCGCCTTCGAAGACGGTCTGGCCCTCGCCGTCGCCGCTGTAGAGCAGAGCGCGCGGCGAGAGCTTCGCGCCCTCGTCCTCGCGCACGCGGTCGACCAGGACCGAGTCACCCTTCTCGACCCGGTACTGCTTGCCGCCCATCTCGATGACCGCGTACGCCATAGACCCTTCTAGCTGCTGCTCGTGGACCCGGACCCTTCCCGTGGCCGAGCGCGAGAACGCCGCCGTCCGCCTCTGCGGCCCCGGCGGCGCTTGCTCTTGGAGCCGTTCGATTCTAGCTGCTTGTCGTCGGTGCCCGAGGTCTCCTCGTCGGCGGCCTCCTCGACCACCTCGGCGTCCTCGACTTCCGCATCGCTCGACCCCTCAGCGCCGTTCTCGCTGATCAAGCTCGCGTAGGCTGCCGTGCGCTTCACCTCCTCGATCCGGATCAGCTTCTTCTCTCCCACGAAGGGCCCTCCGCCGGAGATCGAGATCACGTAGCCGTCGATCTTGGCGATCGCGTCGTCGACGTTGTACATGTGGGGCTCCTCGATCCGGATCAGGACCTCCTCGCCCTGCTTGAAGGGGAGCGCGCGGTGCTCGATGTCGTCGCGCGTACCTTCGGCGGTGATCGCGAACGTGTCGAGCGGGCTGCCCTCGGTGCCGTGGAAATGGAAGACCTTCCCGGTTTCATCCTCGAGCTCGCGAAGCGGCTTGCCGCCGCCGCCGATCAGGATCGCCGCCACCCGCGGGTGGACCTGCACCAGGAACGCCTCCGACTTCGAGCCCTTGACGAGCGCGCGCAGCCGGCGCTCGACGTCGATCGCGGTCGTCTCCTCAGAGCGCACGACGCCCTCGCCGTGGCAAGTCGGGCAGGTCTTGTTCATGATCTCCCGCACACCCTCGGACACGTTCTGGCGCGTCATCTCGACCAGTCCGAGCGGGGAGATCTCGACCACGTGCGTGCGGGTGCGGTCCTCGTCGAGCGCCTTTCGCAGCACGCTCAGGACGTTGTCGCGGTTCCGCGTGTACGCCATGTCGATGAAGTCGATGACGATGATGCCGCCGATGTCCCGCAGCCGCAGCTGGCGCACGACCTCTTCGGCCGCCTGGAGGTTCGTCTTCACGATCGTGTCCTCGAGGCTGCCGCGGCCCCTGCCTGTGTAGCTGCCGGTGTTCACGTCGATGACCGTGAGGGCCTCGGCGTGGTCGATCATCAGGTAGCCGCCGTGCGGCAGGTCGACGCGGCGGGAAAGCGTCGAGTTGAACGCCTCCTCGATCCCGGCACGCTCGAAGAGCGGCTCCGAGTCCTCGTAGAGCTCGACTCGCTCGACCAGCTCGGGTGCCGTCCGCTCGAAGAAGCTGCGCACACGGTGATGCTGCTTGGGGTCGTCGATGATTGCTCGGTCGAACTCGCGCGAGAAGACGTCGCGCACGACGCGCACCGGGAGGTCTGCCTCCTGGAAGACCATCGACGGCGCGGGCGAGTCCTTGACGCGCGCCTGCAACACCTCGTGAAGCCTGTAGAGGTACTGCAGCTCGCGCTCCATGTCGCTCTTGCGCGCGCCGTGGGCGGCGGTGCGGATGATCAGCCCGCCCTGCTTGACCTTGAGGCCGGCAGCGAGCTTGCGAAGACGCTCCCGCTCCGAGTCGGGAAGCCGTCGGGAGACACCGACGCCCTCGCCGTCCGGCACGTACACGAGGTAGCGGCCCGGGATCGAGATCTCCATCGAAAGGCGTGCGCCCTTCGTTCCGATCGGGTCCTTGGTGACCTGGACGACCACCTCCTGCTTGGACTTCAGGAGCTCTGAGATCCGCGTGCCGCCGCCGCGGCCGCGGCCGCGGCGCTGTGACGAGCTGGCCCGCACGGGCTTGCCCTTCTCGTCCCTCAACACGATCTCGTCGACGTGGAGGAACCCGTTCTTCTCCAGGCCGATGTCCACGAACGCCGCCTCCATCCCGGCAAGCACGTTGTCGACGCGGCCCTTGTAGACGTTTCCGACGATGGACCGCCGGCCGCGGCGCTCGATGTAGAGCTCCGCGACGCGCCAGCCGCTGTCGACGCGCGGAATGCTCGCGCGTCCGCGGCGCCCGCCCTTCGTGGGGGCGCCCCTTCCTTCGACGATCGCCACGCGGGTCTCTCCGCGGTCGACCGATACGAGTACCTGCTTACGCAATGAAAGTTCCTTTCTTGACCATGTGGTCCTTTTGCCTCATGCGAGGCTCTCCGATTTGCCTGCAGCCGCCTCCCGCGCCTGCACGTAAACGCTCTGCAGAATCCCCAGCGCAATCAGCGTGACGATCACGGAAGACCCGCCGTAGCTCATCAGCGGCAGTGGGATTCCCGTAATAGGCATGATCCCGACGTTACCGCCTACGTTCACGAATACCTGTGTCATGAGCATCGCGCCGACGCCGGCGGCAAGCAGCGCCCCGTAGAGATTCTTCGCGATCGTGAGGATGCGTAGCGCCCGCCAGATCAGCAACGCATAGAGCGACAGCACGATCGCCGCGCCCACAAAGCCGAACCGCTCACCGACCACGGCGAAGACGAAGTCGGTGTGACTCTCGGGCAGAAAGCCAAGACGTGTCTGCGTGGCGCGCTTGCCGCCCCGGCCCGTCTGCCGGCCCGAGCCGATCGCCGTCTGGGCCTGGTTCAGCTGATAGCCCTGGCTCCTCGGGTCCGCGTCGTCCTTGTGCAGGAAGGCCGTGAGACGGTCCTTCTGGTAGCCCTTCAGGAGCGGCGTGCCGACCGCGGGTGCGATCACCAGCACGACCGTCGCGGCGGCGGCCGCCAGGCCCGCCAGCGCGGCGAAGTGAGTCCATTTCGTACCGGCGACGAACAGCAGCGCGAGCGCGATGTTGATGAAGATGATGCTCGTGCCGAGGTCGGGCTGGGCCATCACCAACAATGTCGGGGCGAGCGCCAGCAACATGATCCTTGACGTCGTCTGCCGGTCGTTCACGTACCGGAGCCGATCGAGCACGAAGGCCGACAGCGCCAGCACCAGCAACACCTTCCCGAGCTCCGAGGGCTGAAAGCGGAAGAACGGCAGCTCGATCCAGCGCCGGGAACCGCGCGTCGCGCCCCCGAGCGCGAGCACCATCACGATCAGGCCCATCATGCCGACGTAGAGGCCTGTCTTCAGCTCCCGGAAGCGGGAGTAGTCGATCGACGCGATCGCGATCATCAGGATCAGCCCGATGACCGCGTAGATCCCCTGCCGCGTGGCGTAGTAGTGGGACGAGGAGGTCGCGCTCGCCGTCGCGGAGTCGAGCGTCACGAGGCTGAACACGATCAGCCCCAGCGTCGCGAGCAGCAGTAGGAAGTCGAGCCTGAAGATCCGCACGCGCGGCTCGCTGAATGGCTGGACGCCGGTGCCGAAGGGGGTGTCGCGGTGCTGCTGCATCAACGCATCGCCATTAGTTGGGCGCGCTCCCGGCGGCGCCCGTGGCCTTCTTGCCCTTGATGCCGAAATAGGCGGCCAGGATCCGCCGTGCCGCCGGCGCGGCCGCCTCCGCGCCGAACCCGCCACGCTCGATCGTGACCGCGACCACGATCCGGGGATCGTTGTACGGCGCCATCACGACGTACCACGACTGGTCGCCCTGCGCCCCGCGCTCGGCGGTGCCGGTCTTGCCCGCGACCTCGATCGGAAAGCCCTGGAACACCGGCGCCGAGGTCCCACCGGGGTCGTTTGCGGCGGCGCGGAGGCCGGAGATGATCGCGCCGCGCGTCACCGGCGAGATGTCCAGCCTGCGCTTCGGGCCCGGATCGATCTCCTGCAACACCCGGCCGCCGGAGTCCTCGACCCGCATCCCGATGTGCGGCGTGACGACGCGGCCGCCGTTGGCGATCGTGCTGTACGCGACCGCCATCTGCAGCGGGTCGGCCTGAAGGTCGCCCTGGCCGACCGCGAAGTTGATGTTGTCGCCGGGAGTCCACGGGCGGTCGGTCAGGTGCTTGCGGAAGAGCCGGTTGCGCCATGCCGGCGAAGGCACGAGGCCGGCGACCTCGCCGGGAAGGTCGATCCCGGTCGGGCGACCGATCCCGAGGCGACGCGCCCACTTCTGGATGATGTCCCCCCCGCGCTGATCCGCCATCAGGCCGACGCGGTAGAAGAAGACGTCCGAGGAGACCTGGAGCGCGCGCGGCAGCGCGAGCGCCCCGTAGGAGGCGCCGCCGGCGTTCTTGAACGAGATCCCGCCGACGTTGAGCGACCCGCCGTCGAAGAGCACGGTCGAAGGGGTCAACAGGCCCGACTGGAGCGCGGCGGTCGCGGTGATCAACTTGAACGTCGAGCCGGTCGGATAGAGGCCCTGGATCGCGCGGTCTGCGAGCGGGGCGCCGTTGTCCGGGTCCTGGAGGCGCTTGTAGACACCGGCCGGGATGCTCTTCGCGAACACGTTCGGGTCGAAGCTCGGGTTGGAGCCGAGACCGAGCACCTCGCCGCTGCGGGGATCCATCGCGACGAAGCCGCCCGGCTTGCCGAAGCTCGCGAGCGCATCCTGGCCGACCTTCTGCACGCCGAAGTCGATCGAGAGCCGCAGCTGCTTGCCACGCAGCGGATCGCGGACGGAGAGCTCTCCCTTCGGGCGCCCGAGCGCGTCCACCTGGATCCGCGATGCGCCGTTTCGGCCGCGCAGATAGCGGTCGTACTGGTACTCGATGCCCGACTGACCCACGCGGTCGCCCAGCTGGACGCCGTTGTAGCGCGATTCCTTCAGCTGCTTCTCGGTGACCTCGCCGAGCGTCCCGAACAGGTGCGCGCCGATCGTCTTGTGCGGGTACTTGCGCAGGAAGATGCGTTCGACCTCGACGCCCGGGAAGCGGGGCTGGTTCTCCTGGAGGTAAAAAACCGTGTCGAGCGAGACGTCTGTCTTCAGCGTGACAGGGCTGAAGGGCAGCAGCTTCGACTCGCGGCGGATCTTCTTGCGCAGCTTCCCCGGCCGCGTGCCGAGAACCTCCGCGAGGCGCCGCGTCTCCCGCGCGCGCCGGGCGGGGTCCTCGGCAAGCCGCTCAGGCATCACCTGCACGGCGAGCGCGGTTCGGTTGTCGACCATCACGGTGCCGTTGCGATCGACTATCTCCCCGCGCGGCGCCTCGACCTTGACCTGGCGCACGCGGTTGTCGTTGGCCTCCGCCAGGTAGCGGTCCCCCGACAGCACCTGCAGGTACCACAGGCGAAAGAAGATGATCGCGAACAGCACCAGCGCGATCCCGCCCAGGATCGCGACGCGGAGGGCGAGCCCCGGCGTGACGATCATGCGCTTGTCGCCAGAGGGCAGATACACGCGTCAGTTCTTCTTTCGCTGCCGGGACGCCGGGCCGGTGATCGTGACCGCCGAGCTGGTGAGCGGAGCGCCCGTGAGTGGGCCTCGCCGGGTCGTCGTGTGCCGGCGCCGGCGCGGACGCAGGTCGTCGATGAGATCGGGCCGCAGCAGCGCCCGCACGCCCGCGAAGACCGGTATCACGACAGCCGCGTTGATCAGGGCCCCGATCAGGATCTCTCGAATCACAAGCGGGCTGACCGGCGACTCGACGCCGAGCAGGAACTGCACGAGCGAGAACGCGGTCGCGTAGGCAAGGGTCGCGATCGCGGCCCCCGCGACCGGGACGAGCTTGTGCGACGCATCGCGCATCTCTCGGTAGCGGCCCGCCAGATAACCCACCCCGACCAGGAGCAGAGAGGTCACTCCCAGCGTCTGTAGCAGCGCCATGTCGGCGACCAGCCCGAGCAGGAAACCGGAGGTCGCCCCCGGAATCGGGCCGGCCAGGAGCCCGATCGACAGCGTGACAAGGGGGAACAGGTCCGCGTCGGCGTCGAGCACGGTGATCTGAGTCACGACGGCGAGCTGGAGGACCACGGTCGCTAGCACGAGCAACGCGATCCGCACGATCGTGCCGGGCGTGACGTTCACGGCGTGAGCTGGGCCCTCTCGCCGCCGGTCGAGCCCCCGCGCGTGAGCACCTCGACGAAGTCGAGGTCACGGAGGTCGGCATAGGGCCGGAGGTGCACGCGCTGATAGAGCTCGCGCTCGTCGGAGTCGACATGGGTGACCTCGCCGATCGGGATCCCGCGCGGAAAGAGCGACTCCAGATGGGACGACTTCCAACCTGAAGTGATCACGGTCGCGCGCCTCGGGACCGGGCGGCCCTTCTGCACGAAGTCGAGGATGAGGTCCGACGGGTTTCCCACCGTCGCCTTCACGAGGCCGTTCGCACCGTCGGGAAGGACCTGCGCCGAGACGCCGCTCGTGTGGTCGGTCAGGAGCGTCACGCGGGAAGCGTCTCCGGCGACGTCTGACACCTTCCCCACCAGGCCGGTGCCGCTGGTGACCGGTTGATTGACCCGCACGCCCTGGTCCGAGCCCTTGTCGATCGTGATGGTCGAGTACCAGACGGTCGGCGAGCGCGCGATCACGCGGGCCGCGACGGCCTGATAGCCCGCCGGGAAGTCCGCCGAGCGGTTGAACCCGACGAGCGCGCGCAGCTCCCTCGCGTCGCGTGAGGCCGTCTCGGATGCGGCGAGCCGGGCACGCAGGTCGCGGACCTGCCCGCGGAGCTTCTTGTTCTCGGACTTTGCGTCGAAAACGTCTCCCGCCCAGCCGACGAAGTCGCGAGCCGGCTTGAGCGCGCGGCTGGCGCCCTCCTGCAGCGGCGCGAGTGCCTCGAGGAAGCCACGCTGGATCGCGTGGAGGCCACCCGAGGCCGACTCGCCGAAGTAGGCGGTGAGAAGCGCTATGGAGAGGCTGACGAGCAGCGCAAGCACCGCTCGGCGCCTTCGGACCGATCTCTTGTACACCGTGAAGTCCTCAAGTCTGATGCCTCAGGCGGCTATTGCCGCACCGGAGCCGCGAAAGGACCTCTGCTCCCTGCTTACAGAGGTCTCCTACTCCCGGGCTTGCCATTAGTTTCTCCTGCGGTTGCGCGAGTTCTTGCTCGCGCGGTGGATCGCCTCGAACTCCTCGAGCGACCGGCCGGAGCCGACCGCCACGCACGTGAGCGGCGATTCGGCCAGGTGGCACGGCATCTGCGTCTCGTCGCGCAGGCGCTCGTCGAGGCCCTGCAGCAGCGCACCGCCGCCCGCCAGCATGATGCCACGATCCATGATGTCGGACGCGAGCTCCGGCGGCGTCCGGTCCAGCGTCTCCTTGACCGCGCCGATTATCTGACCCACCGGTTCCTCGAGCGCGCCGCGCACCTCCTCGGACGTGAGCACGACGGTCTTCGGAAGGCCGGACACGAGGTCGCGGCCTCGAACCTCGGCCTGTACCTCCTCGGGCAGGGAGAAGGCGGAGCCGATCTCGAGCTTGATCTCCTCCGCGGTCTGCTGGCCGATCATGAGCTTGTACTCGCGCTTCACGTAGTTCACGATCGCGTCGTCCATCTCGTCGCCGCCCACCCGGATCGACTGGGAGACGACGATCCCCCCGAGCGAGATCACCGCGACCTCGCTGGTGCCGCCGCCGATGTCCACGACGATGTTGCCCGTCGGCTCGCCGACCGGCAGGCCCGCGCCGATCGCGGCCGCCATCGGTTCCTCGATCAGATACGCCTGCCGTGCGCCCGCCGAGAGACAGGCCTCCTCGACCGCGCGCTTCTCGACGCCCGTGACGCCCGAGGGAACGCAGACGACTACGCGGGGATGCGCCCATCGGTTCTGGTGCACTTTCTGGATGAAGTGCCGGAGCATCTGCTCCGTCACGTCGAAGTCGGCGATCACGCCATCCTTCAAGGGCCTGATCGCCTGGATCGTGCCCGGCGTCCGGCCGAGCATGCGCTTTGCCTCGAGCCCGACCGCGTGAACCTCGCCCGAGCGGGCGTCGATCGCCACGACCGAGGGCTCCGACAGCACGATGCCGCGGCCGCGAACGTAGACCAGCGTATTCGCGGTGCCCAGATCGACGGCCATGTCGCGGCCGCCAAGGCCTGTTAGAGCGCTGAAGAAACCCAATTCGCTGACAGTCCTGTCGTGCTGAACCCCGGTCGCGGCCCACAGCGACCGGCCGGCTGACTCTCCGAGGGCCTCACCAGGCGCCACGTGTCTCGCGTCGGCGCTGCCGGCTTCCGCTAGCGAGGCGGTGTAGCGGCGAATGGTATCGGACCTGTAAGAGGCGTCGGACGGGATGCACGCCAGATCTCAAGCCTGGTCACACCGTGTCAGCAGCTCGGGCGCGAGGTCCAGCAACAACGGCACCGGCAGACCCACGACGTTCCAGTAGTCGCCCTCGATCTTCTCGACCAGCGCGGCGCCGTGACCCTGGACCGCGTAGGCGCCGGCGCGCTCGCGCCATTCGCCGGTGGCGAGATACCAGGCGATCGTCCGCTCCGGCAGCGTGCGGAACGTAACGAGGGTCCCGGCGACGCCGCTTCGCTCCCTGTCGGCGTCGATCAGCGACAGGCCGCTGAGCACCGTGTGAGTACGCCCGGACAGGCGCTCGAGAAAGGCCCGCGCGTCGTGCTCGCCGGATGCCTTGCCGAGCAGCTCTCCGTCGATCAGGACCTCCGTGTCGACGCCCAGGACGAGACCGCCTTCGCCCGCAGCCGCGTGGGCCTTGCGGCGCGCGTTCTCGAGCACAACGGCCTCGGGATCCCCGCCGCCGGCCAGCTCTTCCACATCCTGAGGGCGGACGTCGAACGGGATGCCGAGTTGCTCCAGGATCGCTTTCCGCTGCGGCGAGCGGGAAGCCAGTACGAGGAATCCCGGCTCTATCCGAGCTCCGGGAAGAAGATCTCGATCTCGCGCGCGGCCGAGTTGGGCGAGTCGGAGCCGTGCACGAGGTTGAAGGTGATCTCGGTCGCGAAGTCGCCGCGGATCGAGCCCGGCGCGGCCTCGAGCGGGTTGGTCGCGCCGATCACCTGACGTGCGGCCTCGATCGCCCCCTCACCCTCCAACACGATCGCGACCAGCGAGCCGCGTGTGATGAAGTCGACCAACTCGGGAAAGAACGGCCTCGCCTTGTGCTCGTCGTAGTGGCGCTCTGCCAGCTCACGGTCGACGTGCATCAGCTTGAGCGCGACGAGCTCGAGGCCCTTGCGCTCGAAGCGTGCGATCACCTCGCCCGTGAGCCCGCGCTCGAAGGCGTCGGGCTTGACAAGAATCAGCGTGCGCTCAGGCACGCGCGGCCCTCAACGGTCCGGCGGCGGCTGTGATGCGCGGCGCTCGCCACCGAGCGACGCGGTCGGCTCGGCAATCGGGTCCTCGGTCCGTGCAGGCGTGCTCGAGCCCGCGCGCGTGACCCGCGGTGGTCGGTCGGCGTCGCGTCGCGATCGGCGGCGCCGCTCGCCACGCTCGTCCCGCGTCGAAGAGGACACCTCCGCCTCGCAATACGGACACACCCTCCAGCGAGGATCGAGCGGCCGTCCACAGCTGCGGCAAGGTTCCTTGAGCTTTCGCATGCAGCTGGGGCAACGCAGGAAGCTGGGCTCGATCTCGCTGCCGCAGTTGCGGCAGGTGCGGTTCTCGAGCAGCGCGAGGCGCTTCTCGGCCGCCTTGATCTCGAGCTCCCGCTCGTGCGAGTCCTCCAGGTAATCCGGCGGGCGGACGATCGTGTAAACGATCGTGCCGATGAACGGAAACAGTGAGGCTACGGTCGCGCACCCGATCAGCAGGGGATCGTCGAGCCGGCGGGTCGCGTCGGCGTACGTCCAGTAGACGAGCGCGACCCAGATCACGACCAGGAAGAAAACCAGCAGGTTGACGGCAAGGTTCAAGCCGTCGTTCTCGATTCCGAAGAGGGCGAAGGTCATCGGGATTCCGTGCCGACCGATTCGTAAGTGTTCGATGCTGACCCCCGCTGACCCTGCCGGATCCGCAATCGAGCACCCAAAAGTCTAACGGGGCTCTGCGGATTAACTCGCTGACGCGGCCAACGGGCCGACGGGCGGGCCAGAAAACCGTTGCTTTGAGGGGTCAGGCGGGTCGATC
>JBKOZI010000064.1:0-13566 GCA_046725795.1 Actinomycetota bacterium | reverse complement strand
ACCTTCGGCAGCTGGGAGACGAGGTGATCGCCATCTGCATGTGCACAGCACGCGGAAAGGAAAGCGGAGTCGAAATCAGCGCCCCGCTGGCGCTCAGGCTGCGGATCCGGGATGGAAGGATCGTGCACGGCCAGAGTTATCTCGACGTCGAGCAGGCCCTCGAAGCCGCCGGTCTCGCCGATCAGCCCTAACCGCCCTTCTCGATCAACTCGAGCGACCTTGGTGAGTGGCAGGAACGGCTACGCGACGGCGTCTGACTCGCGCGCGGTGAGTTGGACGATCGGGATCGTTCGGTTCGCCTTTGCCGCGTCTCGACGGTACGTCGCGTAGGGCGCGAAGACACGGTCGGCGAGCGTCCAGAGCCTGTGGCGCTCATTTTCGTCGCTAACCACCGTCGCCCGCATGGGTATACCACCGAACGTGACGTCGGGATGGGCCCGAAGATTGTGAAACCACGCCGGGTGTTTTTCGTAGCCGGCCTTTGAGGCGATGATCGTGACTCGGTCCTCGTCGTGGAAGTAGATAACCGCGTTGCGTCGCACCGCGCCGGTCTGCGCGCCCCGGGTTTCGAGCAGGGCAGTGGGGAGGACGAGGCCCATTCCGACCCGGCCGCGGGTTGCCCGCAACAGATATGGATCGACCTTCCAAACGACGTTGGCCGAGATGAACCTTCCCAGGCGGGTGCTGGAAAACGCGGCATAGGCGCGGCTGAACCAGCTGCGCGGGCGGTCGGGGTCGACGTACTTGAGCTGAGTAATAGGATCGCGCCCTGTGGATGGGCAGGGACCTACGGCTTCTCTATTAACTCAATGCGGTAGCCGTCGGGGTCGCGAACGAAGCACAGGCGCGAGCCGCCCTCACGCACTGTGTACGGCGGCTTCTCGGGCTCGATCCCCTGGGCCTGTAGGCGCTCGAGCGTCCCATCCAAGTCGTCCGCCGTGATCGCGATGTGGCCGTAGCCGGTACCGATGTCGTAAGAGTCGACACCGAAGTTGTGGGTGAGCTCGAGCCGCGGCATGTCGCCGTCCCCCGGCAGGTTCATGAAGACGTTGACAGCTTCGTCCCGGATCGGAACGCGTCCCATCTCCTCGAAGCCGAGCGCCTTGTAGAACTCGGTCGATCGGTCGATGTCCGTGATGCGATAGCAGGTGTGAATCAGCTTGCTCATGGCCGCGATCGTAGATCATTGGACATGGTGAGACGCATCGGCCACAAGGGAGCGGACCTGATCGAGCCCGGCAACACGCTGGCGAGCTTCGACGCGGCACTCCAGCATGGCGTCGACATGATCGAGCTCGACGTGCTCCCCGAGCGCCATCCGGCAGAGGAAAGCGGCCGCCTGATCCTGGCGCACGACTATGAGGACGCGGCCGAGCGCGAGCCGCTGACGCTGGAGGAAGGGCTCTTGCACCTCTCATCCGATCCGTTCTCGGAGCTCGAGTTCATCATCGACCTGAAGCTTCCCGGCTACGAGGACCACGTCGTCGAGACGCTTGGCCGGACCGGCCTGAAGGAGCGGGCGCTGGTCTCCACGACTTATCGCGAGAGCCTCGTGCGGCTACGGGAGGCGGACCCGCACGTTCGCGTCGCATGGTCTGTGCCCCGCGCGCGGCGCGACTACACCAGCTCGATCCTGTGGGCGGCACCGGCACTGGCGGTGCTGACGGTGATGCGGCGGACGCTTCCCAGGCGCGCCGCGGCCGCGTTACGCGAGGGGCTGTGCGACGCCGTGTCGGCGCATTGGCGGCTCGTTTCCAGAGCGCTCGTGACGGCGGTCGACGACGCGGGCGGCGAGCTCTACGTCTGGACTGTCGACCACGCGCCTCGGATCCGAGAGCTCGAGCAGCTCGGCGTCTCTGGCGTGATCACGAACGATCCGCGCCTCTTCGCAACGTCGGCCTAGCCGACGAGCGTCAGGCGGCTCTGAGGAAATTCCGTCCGCGTGCTGGTTCCGGCTGCGGGTCGGGCGGAGTCATCGCCGACTGGGCGCGAACCAGGAGGTGACCCGCGGTCAGGTCCGTCGGCTGACGTTCCACCGTCCCGACGGCGACGTGGAGGCGCAGCTCTTCGAGGCGCCGCTCGATCGCCCGGGCGAGCGTCTCCCCCGACGTGGCCGTTGCCTCGGGAGAGATGACGGCGAACCGCGACGGGCCAAGGCGAGCAATGACGTCGCCCTCGCGCAAGGTGTCTCGAATCGCCCCGGTCGCGTCCCGAAGGGTCTGATCGCGCAGAGGCAGGACCGACTGGTGCACGTCGCTCAGCTCCAGCAACAGGAGTGCGAGCGGACGCTTGTAGCGTCTTGCGCGCTCCAGCTCGCGCTCGAGGAGCCCGTCGAAAGCGGGCGCGTTGGCGATTCCGGTGACAGGGTCGACGAAGGCGTTCTGCTCGAACCGGCGCCGCTGACGCACCCACGCCGCCCAGATCGCGAGTGCAATGAGCGCCAGCGCGACGATCCCGGCCCACACGATGGGCGGGATGTGGTTGATGAACTCGAGAGATGGAGGTAGGCCTGTGGACTTGCGGCCGGACAAAGCGTCCTGGGTGGCGGAAGAGTCGCGTCCCTTCTCCGGCCGGCTCGTGCTGGGTGGACGTGCGCGGGAACGCCTCCCTCCGGCGGCGGAGGTCGCACCACTCGATCTTGCGGAGGTCGCACCACTCGATCTGGGACCGAAGACGACGCCGCCAGGCCCAACTCCGATCGGCGATGCGTTTCGACCCGGCGGGTCACCCGGGGTGCTCACCGGCAGGCCGGGCTCGGAACCACCTGCCCCAGGACTGGATGCTTTCGGCCGCGGACCGACGCTCACTCCGCCGGGACCGACGCCTACCCGGAGGTTCGTGTCGCCGACGCCGACGTCCACGGTCGCGCCGCCGTTGCCGGGCGTGACGCCGATCGTCGGAGCGGCGGGCAGGGCCGGAACGGTCGCGGGCGGATCCGGCAGGGGCCCGGCCGACCACGTGCCGGCGGGAAACGCCAGCAGCGTGCCGAGCGACACGGCGACAGTCGCAACGAGACGCGCCAGGAGAACCATGCAACTCTGGTTATGGGCGGATCCGCACGCCGGAAACCGCGATTCGACGAATGTTCGGCCCACCGATCCTTAAGCCATCTTCAGCAAACCGCGTCACACTTGAGGCATGCAGATCCTGGTGGTGGACGACGAACCGGCGGTGCGCGACTCGCTCGACCGTGCTCTCCGCCTGGAGGGCTACGAGGTCGAGCTCGCGGCCGACGGCGCCGAGGCCTTGAACGCTCTCTCCGGCGACAGCCCCGACGCGGTCGTGCTCGACCTCATGATGCCGCGCGTGGACGGGCTCGAGGTGTGCCGTCGGATGCGAGCTGCCGGTGACCGCACGCCCGTGCTGGTGCTGACGGCCCGCGACGCTGTATCGGATCGCGTCAAGGGCCTCGACGCGGGAGCAGACGACTACCTGGTCAAGCCGTTCGCCCTCGACGAGCTGCTTGCGCGCCTGCGCGCGCTGCTTCGCCGTTCCGGCGAAAGCGCTCCCGGCCAGGTGCTGCGCTTCTCAGACCTCACGCTCGACCCGGTTGCGTACCAGGTGAAGCGTGGCGACCGCGAGATCGACCTGACCAGGACCGAGTTCCTGCTGCTGGAGCTCTTCATGCTTCACCCCCGACAGGTCCTGACCCGCTCGGTGATCTTCGAGCGCGTGTGGGGATACGACTTTGGGCCCGACTCGAACTCGCTCGAGGTCTACGTGAGCTATCTGAGGCGGAAGCTGGAGGCGGCGGACGAGCCGCGGCTGCTGCATACCGTGCGGGGAGTCGGGTACGTGCTGCGCGAGCAATGAGGAAGTTGAGCTCCAGCCTCGGTTCGACGTCCTTTCGGAGACGGCTGGTGCTGCTCGCGGCCACGGCGGTGGCGGTCGCGGTGATAACTGCGTCCGGGATCGCCTACCTGGTCGTCCGGAACCAGTTGCGCGGCCAGGTCGACGAACAGCTGCAGGGTCTCGTCGGCCACGTGAAGCTCGAGCTCTCGAACCCGCTCACCGGCGAGCGCGTGCTCAGGCTTCCCTCTGCGCCACTCGGCGTCGATGAGGGCTATGCCCAGCTCGTGCAGCTCGACGGTACCGTGATCCGCCCGCCCGGGGCGCGCGTCAAGCTTCCCGTCGACCAGCCCACGCTCGATGTCGCGGCCGGTGAGCGCGGCGCATTCTTCCGCGACATGACGGTCAACGGCGTGCACGCCCGCACCTACACGGCGCCGCTCGAGACCGGCATTGCGGCGCAGGCGGTCACCAGGCTGGATGACGTCGATCACACGCTCAGACGGCTCGCGATCGCACTGCTGATCGTGTCCTTCGGCGGGATCGCGATCGCAGTCTGGCTCGGATGGATCGTGGCTCGCGCCGCGCTCGGGCCTGTGCGGACCCTGACCGAGGCAGCGGAGCACGTCGCGCGCACGCGCGACCTGAGCCGGCGGATCAGCGCCGACGGAACGGACGAGCTCAGCCGGCTCGGCGCCAGCTTCAACACGATGCTCGAGGCCCTCGACGAATCCCAGCGCGCGCAACGCCAGCTCGTCGCGGACGCCTCGCACGAGCTACGAACGCCGCTGACCAGCCTCCGCACGAACATGGAGGTGCTCACCGAGGTCGACGCACTGCCTCGCGAGGACCGCGAGCGGTTGCTGCGCGACGTGGTCGCTCAGCTCGACGAGCTGACCGTGCTGGTCACGGACCTGGTCGATCTCGCCCGCGGCGACGAGCCCGCCGATATCACGCAGGACGTGCGGCTCGACCTGCTGGTTGCGCAGGCGGTCGAGCGCGCCCGGCGCCACGCAGGCGACAAGCGCTTCACCACAGATCTCGAGCCGGCCCTCGTCGTCGGCGTGGCGGCACGCCTCGATCGCGCCGTCAGCAACCTGCTCGACAACGCGGCCAAGTGGAGCCCGCCTGGGGGCGAGATCGAGGTCACCGCCCGAGACGGCGAGGTAACCGTACGCGATCACGGGCCCGGGATCGACGAGGCCGACCTGCCGTTCGTCTTCGATCGTTTCTACCGGGCCCCGACGGCCCGCGGGCTCCCGGGATCGGGCCTTGGCCTCGCGATCGTGCGCCAGGTCGCGGAGTCCCACCGTGGCGAGGTCGTCGCCGAGCGCGCCGACGGCGGCGGCACCAGGATGCGGCTTCGCTTCACGTCCGTGCCGCTTACGTCCTCCGAGGCCGAAGATGCGGCCGCGGCGGTGCGCGCCCGGCAGCCGGTGTAGATGGCCTGGTGCTGGTAGGGCTCATTTCGGACACCCACATGACCGGCGGCACCCGCAAGCTGCCGGCCGCCTGCGTCGAACGCCTTCGGAGCTGTGACCTGATCCTGCACGCGGGGGACGTCATGACCGAAGAGGCGCTGGCCGAGGTCGAGGCGATCGGGCCCCCGGTCAGAGCGGTGCTCGGCAACATGGACTCGTTCGAGCTTCGCCGCCGCCTGCCGCCCGAGCGGGTGATCGCGCTACCGGGCGAAGTCGCACTTGCGATGGTCCACGACTCGGGGCCCTCAACCGGCAGGATCCGGCGGCTGCGGCTGCGTTTTCCCGACTCCGACGCCGTCGTCTTCGGCCACTCCCACATCCCGCTCCACGAGCGCGACGGTGACTTTCAGATCTTCAACCCGGGAAGCCCCACGGAGCGCCGCCGGGCCCCACGCCACTCGATGGGGCTCGCACACGTCGAGCACGGCTCGATCTCGTTCGAGCTCGTGCCGCTCTAGCTCATCGTCTCGCGAATCTCCATGTGGGCGACCAGCCCCCCGCGAAATGCGTACACGTGCTCGACCTGCCCGTCGGAGACGAGGTTGCCGTCGAGGTCGCGAACGACCTGGTGTACGTCGACCTTGAGGCGGTCGCCCTCCGGCGAGATCGCCAGCGGCTCGACGTGCGAGTCGATCATGCCGAACTGCCGCGTCCAGTATTCGCGCACGGCGGCGCGGCCGTGCTCGCGGCCGCCTTCCATGCCGTTGGGCCAGTCCACGTCCGGGTGCATCAGCGCGAGCGCCGCGTCGATGTCGCGGGCGTTGAACGCCTCATAGGCGCGATGGAGGAGCTCTTCTTTACTGGGCTGGTGCAACTTCGACCGGGATGCCGTTCAGGACGGCGTTTCCCGAAACGGGCTCGACGAGCTCCTCGTCGGCGAGCGCGTTGCTGTTCGTGCCGGGCTTGGTGGCGGCGACTTGAAGGCGAGCACCGGGAGCGTCGTGCCCCCACCCGTGGGGAATGCTCACGACGCCCGGCATGATCGCGTCCGTCACCTCGACCGGCACGTCCACCTCGCCGACGCGTGACCGCACCCGTGCGCGCGCGCCTTCCGCGAGGCCGAGCCGCGTCGCGTCGTCGGGATGGATATGAAGAGTGCAGCGCTCCTTGCCCTTCACCAGCACGTTCAGGTTGTGCATCCAGGAGTTGTTCGAGCGAAGCTCCCGCCGGCCGATCAGGACGATCGAGCCGTTGCGCGGGACGAGCCGCTCGCGCAGCCGGGCCACGTCGGCGACGATCTCCGGGGGCGTGAGCTCGATCTTCCCGGAGGCGGTGCGCAGCAGCTCCGGGATGCGCGGCTCGAGCGGCCCGAGGTCCACGCCGTGCGGGCTCTGCTCGAGCACCTCGAGCGAGAGGCCTCCGTTCCCGCCGAAGCCTTCGCCGTAGGGACCGCTGCGCAGCAGCAGGTCGAGCAGGCGCTCCGGGCCTCGCCTCGGCTCGAGCGCCGCCAGCACCTCCTGCGAGTCGAGTTCGGCAAGCGCGCCCCCGCCTTTGGCTCCTTCCGCGATCGCTCCCGCAGCGACGAAGGCATCGAGCGTCTCGAGATCGGCGTCGGCGCCTTGGCCCCCGAAGATGCCGGCGAGGCGGAGCATGATCTGCCAGTCGCGCGGCCGGGAATCGGCCGGCTCGAACATCGGCGGAGAGAAGTTGGCGATGTTGCGAACCGCGAGCTGGTAGAGGCCGAGGTCGTAATGCGAGCGCTCGAGCGGTGAGCTGCCCGGCAGGATCACGTCTGCGTGGCGCGTGGTCTCGTTGAGGTAGATGTCGACCGACACCATGAAATCGAGCTTGTCCATCGCGCGCTCGAGGCGGCCGCTGTTCGGCGTCGAGCGCGCGGGGTTGCCCGCGTAGGTGACGAGTGCGCGAACTTGGCCCTCGCCCGGCGTCTCGATCTCCTCGGCCAGGCAGGCGACCGGCAGCTCGCCGAACGTCTCGGGGAGACCGCGCACACGGCTTTGCCAGCGGCTGATCCGCACGCCGCGGCCGATGCCGCGCTTCCCACTCGTGTTGCGCGCGCCTGCGGCCGCGCGCGTGAACATCGCGCCGCCGGGGCGATCCAGGTTTCCGGTGATCACGTTCAGCACGTCGACGAGCCAGCTGGCGACAGTCCCGAACTCCTGCGTGCATGTGCCAATGCGCGCGTAGCAGGCCGCCGGCTCGGCTGCCGCGAGCTCGCGCGCGATCCGGCGGATGTCGTCGGCGGGGATGCCGCACGCTTCGCTTGCGCGCGCGGGCGTGAAGCCTTCGGCAAGCGACGGGATCTCGTCAAGGCCGTTCGCGTGCTCGGCCAGGCGTCCCGGCTTGTCGAGTTTCTCGGCCAGGATCACGTTGACCAGCGCCATCAGGAAGTGCGCATCGGTCCCAGGACGGATGAAGTGGTGCTCGTCGGACTCGTCGGCCGTGCGCGTGCGGCGGGGGTCGATCACGACCACTTTTCCACCCCGCGCTCGGATCGCACGGATGCGCCCGCGCATGTCGGGCGCGGTCATGAGGCTTCCGTTCGAGACGAGCGGGTTCGCGCCCAGCATCAAGAGGTACGAGCAGCGGTCCACGTCGGGGACCGGCACGCTCAGCATGGTGCCGAACATGAGCCCTGAGGAGACCTGCTTGGGCATCTGGTCGACGGTGCTGGCCGAGTAGATGTTCTTGCTGCCGAGCGTCCGGAAGGCGGCGCGGCCGTAGAGCAGCGCGCCATAGTCGTGCGCCGTCGGGTTGCCGAGGTAGACCGCAACCGCGTCGCGTCCGTGCTCTTCGAGAATTGGCGTCAGGCCCTGCTCCACCGCGGCGAAAGCCTCTTCCCAGCCGATCTCCTCGAATGTGCCGTCGGAGCGCCGCCGCAACGGAGCCTGGAGCCGGTCGGGGTCGTCGTGCAGTTCCTTGAGCGAGTACGCCTTCGGGCAGAGGAAGCCCTTCGAGAAGACGTCCTGCTCGTCGCCGCGGATCGAGACGACGTGGCCGTCCTCGGCCTCGATCTCAAGTCCGCAGGTCGCCTCGCACAGCGGGCAGGTGCGGTAGTGCGTCGTCGTGGTCGCCATCGACAGGGGCGTAGATCTTCTCAGCCCGGCGTAACGAAGTCGAGTCTTCGTGATCAAAGTCACGAAGCAAGGTCAGCGGTCCGTCGCTACTCGATTTTGGGCGGGTATAGCCCCCTGGTCCAGGCCCCTACAACTCGAGTAGCGTCGGGCATGCCGCCCAGGTTGGCGGCTCTAAGTGCGCGGGTGGCGCGCGGGGTGTTACGTCTCAGTCACGGCAATCGTCCAGGTCGCCGTGAAGCTCTCGCCCGGCTGGGCGACCGGTAGGTCGGCGCCCGCGCGGAGCGCGTTCGTGGGGGCGGTCATCGGCTCGAAGCAGATGAACTCCGCGCCCGGGGGGGAGTAGACCTGGGCGAACGGGAAGCGCTCGTCGAAGCGGATCTCGATCCGGCGCCCCGCGGCCGAGAGCGCGAACGGGCGGCCGCGCTCCACCCCCGCGAACGCGTCGTCGAAGCTGCGGTCGCCCAACGGCCCGTCGAGCTCGCCGGCCGGCTCGCGCCCGCCCGTGGGGATCATGCGATCGTCGAGGACCAGACGCTCACGCACCGGCACCTCGATCTCCCACTGCTCTCGTGGCGCCGCCGGCAGCCGAAAGTAAGGGTGGTATCCGAACGAGACCGGGACGGCGGCATCGCGGTCCGCGTCCACTGTCGTCGCGATCGAAATCCGGGAGTCCTCGGCCCGTATGTCGAGCCGGAGGTTGTGCGGGAATGGAAAGGCCCGCAGCAGCTCCGGATGGGCGCCCCAGTCGAGGATCGCCGTCATCGCGCTGTTCTCCGCCTCCACTTCCCACGACGACCATCCCCTCAGCAGCCCATGGATCGGCAGGCCGTGCTGGTCGCGCTCCAGGAGCGGCGAGTCTCGGTCGAGCACGACATGCTTGCCGAGCACCGAATAGTCGAACGCCGCCAGGCGGTTGGCCCAGGGGTAGAGCAGCGGGATCCCGTCCCCGGCCAGCAGCTCGTCACTGCGATGGCGGAGCGAGGTTCCGACCATTCCGGCGCCCGGGTCGAACGTCGCCTCGAGCTCGCCGGCACTGGATATGAGCGTCCTCATGCCTCGAGGTTGTAACGAAAGCTGAACCGTTACGACTTTGCGCCGAAAGCGAGACGGAGGTATGGGTTAATGACCAGCTCCACCATGACGAGTGAGACCGAGACGACCGCGACTGCCGCCGGCCAGTCGATCCCGGTCGCAGACTACGGCCTGCTGGCCGACTGCAATTCCGCGGCGCTGGTCAGCCGGGCCGGCTCGGTCGACTGGCTCTGCCTTCCGCGCTATGACAGTCCCGCGATCTTCGCCCGCCTGCTCGGTCCGGATGCCGGCCATTGGTCGATCCGGCCCGCGGGCGAGTTCCAGAGCGAGCACCGGTACGTCCCCGGGACGCTCGTGATCGAGACGACGTTCACGACCGCCTCGGGGACGGTCAAGGTGACGGATGCGATGGTCTTCGCCGAGGCCCAGCGCGGCCACGCACTGGGGCTCTCCTCTCCGCACGAGCTCGTGCGGCTCGTGGAGGGTGTCTCCGGCAGCGTCGACCTCGAGCTGGAGCTCGCGCCCCGCCCGGAGTACGGGCTGGTGCGTCCCCTCTTCCGGCGGACGCCCGATGGGGGCCGAACCTTTGGCGGTCCCAACCGCGTTGTCGTCACGGCGGGCGTGCCCGTCGAGATCTCCGATGGGACCATGCGCGCCTCGTTCACGATGGTGGAAGGGCAGCAAGTCGGCTTCGCCGTGCGCTGGAGCGCGGTCGAGGACGAGCTCCCCACGCCCACCCCGGCCAGCAGGGTCGCCGAGCGAATCGAGGACACCGTCGAGGGCTGGCGCTCCTGGGAGAAAGAGCACGACATCTACGACGGGCCGCATCGCGAGCTCGTACGGCTCAGCTCGCGGGTTCTCAAGGGCCTGACCTACCGCCCGACCGGCGCGATCGTCGCGGCCGCGACGACGTCGCTTCCCGAAGACGCGGGGGGCGAGCGCAACTGGGACTACCGTTTCTCCTGGATCCGCGACGCGAGCCTCACGCTCCAGGCGCTCTACATCGGCTCCTGCTCGGACGAGGCCGAGAACTTCGTCTCGTTCATGACGAGTGCCGCCGGAGGGCGCGTCAAGGGAGGCTCCCTCCAGATCATGTACGGCATCGGCGGGGAGCACGATTTGACCGAGCGCGAGCTCGACCACCTGCCCGGCTGGCGTGAATCGCGCCCGGTGCGCGTCGGCAACGGCGCCTGGGGTCAGACCCAGCTCGACGTCTACGGCGAGCTGCTCGACGCGCTCTGGATCTATCACGAGCAACTCGGCGAGCTTCACCCCGAGATCCAGCAGTTCGTCGCCGACCTCGCCGATGCCGCGGCGGAGGGCTGGCAGCAGCCCGACGCCGGCATGTGGGAGATGCGCGGCGAGCCGCAGCACCACCTCTCCTCGAAGGTCCTGTGCTGGACCGCGCTGGACCGCGCGGTCAAGCTCGGCGCGATGCTCGGCGAGCACGGCGCAAAGGTGGACGGGTGGGCGGCGGAGCGCGATCGCATTCGCGACGCTGTCCTTACGCGCGGCTGGAGCGAGAAGCGTCAGGCGTACGCGCAGGCGTTCGACTCCGACGAGCTCGACGCCGCTGCGCTGCTGATGCCGCTCGTCGGCTTCCTGCCCGCGACCGACGAGCGGATGCGCTCGACGATCGACGCGATCGCGCGCGACCTCACCGAAGACGGGCTCGTGCTGCGGTACCGCAACCAGGAGGGCCTGAACGCCGACGGCCTCGAGGGCGAGGAGGGCACGTTCGTGATCTGCTCGTTCTGGTTGGTATCGGCGCTTGCGCGCGCCGGCGAGATCGATCAGGCCGAGGCCCTGTTCGACCAACTGGCCGGGTACGCGAACGAGCTCGGGCTGCTCGCCGAGGAGATCGACACCGCGAACGACGAGCTGCTCGGTAACTTCCCGCAGGCCTTCAGCCACATCGGGCTCATCACCGCCGCGGGGGAGATCGACAAGGCGCGGGGCGGGGCCGACTCGCTGCCGCGGTGACTGGGAGCCCCTCGAGGGCCGGACCTGCGCGTGCGGATCGTTCCCGGCGACTCGACCGACGGCCGCGCCGACGCCCCGCGGCTTGCGGACGATCCGTTCGCGCGGATCTTTCCCGCCCGCCTGCTCGACGTCGATTCCGGGCTTTTCGGGGCAGTCCCACCGCCCGCAGGGCCTACCATCGAGCGCTACGGCAGCACCGAACCCTGGCCCTGGGACCGATTCCTCTGAGAGCAAAGCTGACAGCAATCGTGGCGGCCGGCCTTGCCTGCGCGGCGCTGCTCATGGTTCTGACGCGCGACGGCGACACGACCGCGAGCGGCGCGCCTGCCGCGCCCACTGTCGAGCCGCTTCCGTCCGTCCCCACGCCAACGCCGGGGCCCCCGACCGAGCTGCCGCAGCCCGAGCAGACCCAGCCGAAGCGCTCGCGTGCAATCGGCCGGCCGTTCGCCGGCCGGCTGGTCGGCGGGGTGCAGCTCCCTGTCGAGGGGGCGGAGTTCTTCACCTGGGATCCGATCCTGAAACGCTCGCCGAATCGCAGCTGGCGACGCTACGGAACGGACCGTCTCCTCGACACGATCGCGCAGGTGCTGACCGAATACCGGGCGCAGCACCCCGATGCCCCACGCGTCGCGATCGGCGACCTCAGCCGCCCACGCGGCGGCGACTTCGGGCCGCGCTTCGGCCCGCCGGGCCATGCCTCGCACCAGAACGGCCTCGATGTGGACGTCTACTATCCGCGCAAGGACCGCCTCGAGCGCGCCCCGCGCTCGCCGGCCATGGTCGACCGCGAGCTGGCGCAGGATCTCGCGGACCTGTTCGTCGAGGCCGGCGCACAGTACGTGTTCGTCGGCCCACACGTGCGGCTCCGCGGGCCGCGTCGCGTCGTTCAGCCGCTACGGCTGCATGACGACCACATGCACGTCCGGATCAGGCCGAGGTAAACGGGTTACGCGGGAAGCGCCAAGCGGTTGGTCAGCCAGTCGACCTGCCAGGCGCGCTCGCGCTCAGCCGCCTCGGCGCCCCACAGGACCTCGGCACACTCCGCCGCGATGCGTGCCACGCAGGCGGAATCGGCGGCGGCGACCCGCTCGTCGTCGGCAGCGCTCTTGGCCCAGGTTGCGGCGTCCTTTGCAAACGCGGAGGCGCTGCTGTTCAGCAACGACAGCTCGTGCGTTCGCTCAGCACAGGCTGCAGCGAAATCCGCGGCCGTTCGGGGGCTCCAGCCCTCGATCCTGGCGCGCAAGCGACCGGCGCTGCTCGTCACGTGTGTGGGCGTAGCCTGGATCGGTGGCTCGAGCTCCACCTCCCAGAGCTCGTCGAAGATCCAGAGCGGGAGGTCCTGAGGGCGGCACGCATGAACGCCTTTGAGCCAGTCGCCCGGCTCGCCTTTCCCGGGCTGGGGCCAGCTCACCCTGCTGAACGGGCCGACCGCCCCCCGCCGGAGGAACTTGTAGGCGATCATTGCTTGCCGCCTTCGCGTTTCCAGTCACGGAATGCGTCCAGCAGGGCATCGCGGACGCGGGAGTCGAGCGAGTCCTCGGTCAGGTGCCCCACCACTCGCAGCGTCTCGCGCATCTGCTCGACGTAGTTGTCGCAGCCGCGGCAGTAGACCAGATGCATCTCGAATCGTTCCCGTTCTGAGGGAGGCATCGCACCCTCGAGATAGTCCGTCACGAGCTCCACGAGCTCCTGGCAGCTGAGGTCGATCATCGTCGCCAATGGCTACCCGCCGTCGAAGTAGCGCTCGAGCTCGCGCCGGACTCTCGAGCGCGCCCGATGGAGCAGGATGCGCTGGTTCGCGTCGGTGATCTCGAGCGTCGCGCAGACCTCCTCGGCCGACCAGCCCTCGACGTCGCGCATCGTCAATACCAGCTTTTGTCGCTCCGGGAGATCCTCGATCGCCTCCTTCACGCAACCGAGCGTCTCCCGCGAGAGCAAGCGCTGCTCCGGGATCTCGGCCCAGCTCGAGGGGTAGGCCGCCCAATGGCCCGGCCAGCGGTCGTGGTTCTGGTCGAGGAAGCGCTCGGGCTCGACCGACGGCTCGCCGCCATCGCCCTCGAGCGCCGAGAACGGAACGTTGCGGCTCTCGCGCACGCCCCGCGACTTGGCCTGGTTCACGAGGATCCGGAAGAGCCAGGTCTTGAGCGACGAGCGTTCCTCGAAGCGGTCGATCCCCTTCAGGACGCTCAGCCACGTCTCCTGCACGACCTCCTGCGCGACCGCGCGGCTGCGCACGTAGCGCTGAG
>JBKOZI010000063.1:0-7240 GCA_046725795.1 Actinomycetota bacterium | reverse complement strand
GTTCGCCCTGCTCGAAGCGGCCGTCAAGCTACGCCGGCGGGCGTGGCAAGGACGCGAGTTACCGCTCCAACCGGAGGCGTGGCCACTTTTCCCCACTGGGACTCCGTCTCCGGAGGCTAGTGCTGAACGAAGCGAGCTGTTTGGCGAGCTCCAGGATGCGATCTCGAACGAGTTGACGCCGCATCAGCGCGAGGTGCTCGTTGCAATCACCTTGAATGGCGTGCCCATCGACGTGCTCGCCGACCGGCTCAACTCCACTCGAGGAGCGCTCTACAAGACTCTTCACGACGCGCGCGACAAGCTGCGCGTGCACCTCGCCGCTCGAGGAATGAGCATCGGCGAGGAAGAAAAGGAGGACGGATGACGCGGCACGAAGATGACAGGTTGCTGCGCGCGCTAGTTGGCCCGGCGGGCCCGGAGCTCAGCTGCGAGGAGTGCTTCGAGCAGCTGGATCGCTATGTCGAGCTGAAGTTGGCCGGCTCCAATGCCGACGAAGCCGTTCCGGGAATGCGGGCGCACCTGGAGGGATGCCCCGCCTGCCACGAGGACCACGCGAGTCTCCAAGCCTTCCTCCGCAGCAGGCATTAGGCGAGCCATATGCATCGGGCACCGAGCCCGCTCGCGAGCAAGCCCTCCCAGGCCGCGGATGGCGGATACCGACCACTGCGCTCATATGCGGCCGTCGGCGACGGGCGCACCGTTGCGCTGATAGCCGACGACGGGTCGATCGACTGGTTCTGTATCCCAGATCTCGATTCTCCGAGCGTCTTCGGGGGAATGCTCGACAGCGCCCGCGGGGGCCGGTTCGAGCTCCGGCCCGAGATCCCCTCCGAGGTGGAGCGGAGCTACGTACCCGATACGAACGTGCTGCAGACGACGTTCATCACCGACCGCGGGCGCGTTCGCGTGACCGATGCGATGACGCTGCCCTCCGGACTTGCGCCTGGGCGCGAGCTCGTTCGTCGGATCGAGGGCCTTTCGGGTCGGGTGCCGCTTCGATGGAGCGTCGAACCGCGCTTCGGTTACGGTCTGGGCTCCGGACGCCTGGAGCGGCGCCTTGGGTTTCCTGTCGCGATCGCCGGGGCTGACGCGATCGCGATCTGCCCCTCGTCGGCCGGCGAGTGGGAGTGTCGGCGCGACCGGGTCAGCGCCCGCTTCGAGGCGGCCGAGGGAGCGCGGGCCCAGATCGTCTTGAGCGTCTCGCGCCAGGAACCGCTCGTCTTCCCGGCGCAGCGCGAGGTCGACGAGCGCCTCGACAGCACGATCGCCTTCTGGAGGCGCTGGGCCAGCTCTCGAACCTTTGACGGGCCCTGGCGGGAAGCCGTGACGCGCAGTGCTTTGGCGCTCAAGTTGCTCGTTTTCGCTCCGTCGGGAGCGATCGCGGCCGCCGCGACGACCTCACTCCCGGAGGATCTGGGCGGCGAGCGGAACTGGGACTACCGCTACTCGTGGGTTCGCGACTCGGCCTTCGCGCTCGATGCCTTCCTTCGCCTTGGTTGTCCCTCCGAGGCCGAGGCGTACTTCTGGTGGCTGATGCACGCCTCCCAGCTCACGCACCCGAGGCTGCAGGTCCTCTACCGGCTGGACGGCGGCGCTTCGGCTCCCGAGAGAACGCTGGACCTCGACGGATACCGCGGGTCGAGACCTGTTCGGGTGGGAAACGCAGCTGCCGGACAAACACAGCTGGACGTCTACGGTGACGTCTTTCAGACCGCGTGGCTCTACGCGCGTGCTCGCGGTGAGCTCGACCAGGACATCGGCCGCAGGCTGGCCGACATCGCAGATCTCGTGTGCGCGATCTGGCGGCAGCCCGACTCCGGGATATGGGAGGTGAGGAGCGAGCCCGTGCACTTCATCCACTCGAAGATGATGTGCTGGGTCGCGCTCGATCGTGCGTCGAGGCTTGCTCGCTCTGGGTGGATTCCCGACCGACGTCTGAAGCTGTGGGAACGCGAGGCGAAAGCGGTCCGGACCTTTGTAGAAGCGCATGGCTGGTCGGAAGCCAGGCAAAGCTACGTGCGCTCGGTGGGAAGCACCGAACTGGACGCGAGCCTGCTGATGGCGGTCCTCCTCGGCTACGGCGGTTCCAGCAGTGAGCGACTGCGAGCGACTGTCCGCGCAATACGAACTGAGCTCGGCAGGGGGCCGCTGCTCTACCGCTACTCGGGTGAGGACGGTCTCGGCGGCTCGGAGGGCTTCTTCCTCACATGCTCGTTCTGGCTCGTGGATGCTCTCGCCCGGCTTGGGCACATCGATGAGGCTGGCGAGAGCATGGAGGCACTGCTCGCCTTCTCCAACGACGTCGGCCTTTACGCGGAAGAGGTTGAGCCGGAGACACGGGCGTTCCTTGGCAACTTTCCGCAGGCTCTGGTTCACCTCGCGCTCATCAACGCTGCTGCGTCCATTTCCGAGCAACAACGACAATGAGTTTTTGGGGGGCGATGGCGGGTGGCTTCGTCGGAACCCTGGTTCTCACGACCTTCCTGCGGGCCGGCAGCGAGCTTGGACTGACGCGCATGGATCTCCCATTCCTGCTCGGAACCGCGTTCTCCGCAGACCGCACGCGCGCGAAAGCGATCGGCTACGGCCTCCACTTTGTCGCGGGACAGGCGTTCGCGGCGATGTACTACGCGGTCTTCGTCGCCATCGATCAGAGCAGCTGGTGGCTCGGTGGGGTGTTCGGTCTGGTGCACGGGCTCTTCGCCGGGACCGCGCTCGTGAGCACACTGCTACCTCTTATTCATCCCCGCATGGGATCCGCCCAGAGCGCAGCCAACAGCAGCCCGCTGCTCGAGCCACCCGGCTTCATGATGTTGAACTACGGGAATACGACGCCTGGCCTTACAGCGATCACCCATGTCATCTATGGCGCAATCGTCGGGGGTTTCGTCTCACTCTCCGCATGAGGATGGGCACACGTCCTTGATGTACTGCACGAGCGCCGGCCCGTCATCTTCGCGGTCGTCGATCGCTCGTGACCGAGGATCCGTGACAACACTTTGATGCCATCCACCGCGCCCAATACGTCCATATTTTCCGCGCCCCTGAACAAAAACGCCGCTAGTGGACGCATTGGACACAAGCACACTCATGTCGCAAGGTTGAGTGCCTTGTGACCCGAATAGGTCGTGGAGGTTCGAATCCTCTCGGGCGCACTGAGAAAGCCCTGATAGTGCGGGACTGTTTGGGCAGTTCTCGGCAAGTGGCGTGCTCAGAGCCTGGTCGGCCGATCTGGCAGAATCGCGGCGACCGCACCTGTCGAAGGAGGATCTCATGCAGCAACAGAGCACCTGGGAGCGCCTCACTCCTCTCGCCGGAGTCGTGTTCGTGGCAATCGTCGTGGCCGTATTCGCGATCGGCGGATCGACGCCGGGGGACCACGCCTCCGCCCTGAAGGTGGCAACGTTCTATGGAAAACACCATGACAAGCACATGGTCCTGTCGTTCATCCTTGCGCTCTCCATTCCCTTCCTGCTGTTCTTCGTAAGCAGCCTTCGATACGACCTGCGTCGCGCCGGGGGCACGGGGCAGATCGCGAATGCCGCATTCGCCGGTGGTGTGCTGGCAGCGGCGGGCTTCGCCATTCTCGCCTTCGTGCACTATGCACTGGCAGATGCAGCCGATAGCGCCAAGACGATCGGCACGACCCAAGCGCTCAACGTGCTCGACAACACCGACTTCATTCCGGTGGCGGCTGGCGTTGGGGTGTTGGTGCTCGCGGCCGGACTGTCAGCAGTCCGTCACGGCGGCTTGCCGAGATGGCTGGGCTGGATCGGCGTCGTGATCGGCATATTGGCGTTCACGCCGGCAGGTTTCTTCGCCTTTCTGGCATCTGGAATCTGGATCGCGATCGTGAGCATCGCGTTAACGCAGGCTCGCCGGTCGGCTGCGGCCGCCTCACCCGCGTAGCTGGTACCGGCAGCAAGGTCGGCGAGCCTGGGCACGGCCCGCTTGCCCCAATATCTCGTCGAATAGAGTCGTGCCCCGATGAAGGCGGCGGTGATCTACGAGAACGGCGGCCCGGACGTTCTGCGCTACGAGGACGTACCCGATCCCGAGTGCCCCGACGGCTGCGTGCTGATCGACGTCGAGGCGATCAGCATCGAGGGCGGCGACCTGCTGGCCCGCGCCGGGTCGCCGCCGGCGTCGGTCCCGCACATCGTTGGGTACCTCGCCGCGGGCACTGTCGTCGAGGTCGGCACCGGCGTCGAGGATCGCGCGGTCGGCGACCGGGTCGTGACCCTGAACGCGGCGGGCTCGCACGCCTCCAAGCGGGTCACCCCGGCTATGTCCACTTGGCCGATCCCCGCCGGGTTGGACGCGGCTCCCGCCGCCTGCATCCCGGTCGCGTTCGGGACCGCCCAAGAGTGCCTGTTCACTGCCGGCAACCTCGAGGCCGGGCAGACTGCCCTGATCCACGCGGGAGCGGGCGGCGTCGGGATGGCCGCGATCCAGCTCGCCAAGCAGGCCGGTGCGACCGTGATCTCGACCGCGTCCGACGACGAAAAGCTCGAGCGCCTGAATGAGTTCGGGCTCGACCACGGGATCAACTACGCCAGCGAGAGCTTCGTCGAGCGGACGCGCGAGCTGACCGACGGTCGCGGAGTTGACGTGATCCTCGATTCGGTCGGCGGCCAGAACCTGGTCGAGAGCATCGGCGCGCTTGCCTACCGCGGGACGCTGGTCAGCGTGGGGGCGGCGGCCCGAGCCGGCTCCAACGTCGAGGCGAGGGATCTGTGGGCGCAAAACAACACGCTGCGCGGCGTCTTCCTGGGCGGGGCGCTGCTGACCGAGTACCCCCGCGTCCACGCGATGATCGCTGACCTATTCGAGCGGATCGCGGGCGGCGCCTTGCGCGTCGAGATCGACCGGACGTTCCCGCTCGCCGAGGCCGCCGCTGCGCACGCTTACATCGAAAGCCGCCAGGCCTTCGGTCGCGTGGTGATGGCGCCGTAGGCCCTCGGCGGCCTGGGCTCAGCTTTACTTCATTGCGCCCGAGCGGGCGCGTCGACGGACCGCTCGCGCGGATGATCCGTGACAACACTTTGACAACATCCACCCCGCAATTACTTCCATATCGTCCACGCTCGTGGACAAGAGCGCCGCTGGCAGACACAAAGCACACTCATGTCGCGAGGTTGAGGGCCTTGCGACCCGAATAGGTCGTGGAGGTTCGAATCCTCTCGGGCGTACTTAGAAAGCCCTGCTAATGCGGGGCTTTTCGTTTGGGCGAGTTCGCGCCTAGCGCCCCGAATTACTCGTTCTTCTACTACGCTGCATAGTGCCGTATTCTCGCCCAGCGCGATGAGACGACGCGCTGATAGAGCGACGGAGCTACGGCGCGAGCCGCTGCAGCACCGTGCCATCGCGCGCGACGTCGACAACCGTCGGAACGACGACCACCCCATACTTGCGGGCGAGCTCGGGGTGGGACTTCACGTCCACGATCACGTGTGGTCGCCGCTCCCGCTCGAGGCGTCGTTCCCATTCAACACACTCCGAGCAGAGCGGATGAGTGAAGTGGACGACGGTGCGGTCGCGGCCATCGCTCGGCAGATCCACGTCCTCGGGATCGATCCGCTGAACGTGCTTCGCGGCGATTCCGCGCAGGCGGGCTGATAGCCGATACATCTCGCAGCCCATACAGACCCCAGTGGTGGCGGCGAGCAGCGCGAGCCCTGCGACCAGCAGGCCGAGAGCCCAGGCCACGGTCTCGGCACCGGAGTAGTAGAGGACGGTCGCGCTTGCCAGGAACGCGAGCCCGAGCACGTTGGCGAAACGCGGCGGCCGCGCGTCCTCGAGCGGTCCCTCGCCGAACCGGGGCTGGAGCAGCTCGAAGTAGAGCAGGCAGGGCAGGCAAAAACGTCGGCCGAGCGTCAGCCCGATCGCGAGCTGGAGCGCAAGCAATCCCAGGAGCCAGGCTTGCCCGGTCAGAGCGGCCACGAGAGCGAGCGCCCCGATCACGGCCTGGTTCGTGCGCGGACCGCGGGAGTCGATGACGTCCAGGTCTTTGTATGGATCGGCGGTTCTTTTCGGTCTCATCTAAAGGTGATTATTCCCACGAGGATGGAATCTCCCGTCCGATGGTAAACACGTTCCGCACCACGGAATCCGCCGATGACCAATGGCGTGCCTCACCGTCGGCCTAGACGCTTGCAGCCCTGGGCCGGTACCCGCCGAGACCGCCGACGCGCGCAGCGCGTAAGACGAGCAGCCTCATCGGATCGCGCAGAGGGCTAGAAGGAGTGTGAGCAGCTGGAGGTAAAGGGTTTTGGCCCCGCTAGGGTTGAGCTAAGTCAGCCACGTGGCGCCAACCGCGCCTGCCAGGCGACGATCACCGGCGGGGCGGCGAGCTCGACAACCAGAAGGGTGCGTTGGAGTCCGTGCGGTCTGCCCACGGCGAGCCAGCCGCCAGCCCGCGCAAGGCCGGCGAGGAATAGCGTCCCACTGAGCGCTCGAACGGCCGTCGCGTCGCGGTCGGCGTTAGGGGCGACACGTAGGGCGGCAAGACCGTAAGCGGTGTAGAAGGCGGCGTAGAAGCGCAGCTCGCTCTCGACGGACGCGTTCGCGACTTTCTGGCGGGGGAGCGACCTGGCGCCGCGGATCACCGTGTCGAGACCCGCCGTGGTCGCGACCATACCGCCGACGTAGATGAGCGCCCGCAGCGCGTTTCTGCTCAACGATTGAACCGATGTATGTCGCCCGAACGAGTGTGCCCACGCTGCATTACGTCGTGTCTCGAAATCTACATGTGGGCCGTGTGCGCTTCATTTTGACCCGCGGCTCTTCGAAGGTCGTCCGACGAACAGATCGCGCATGGTGACGTCGAGGAGGTCGAGCGCGTTGGATTCCTCCATCCTGCCCGCCCGCACCTCGTCGCCGCACGCGTGCATCAACGCAAAGAAGGCCGTCACGAGCCACTCCGGCGGCAAATCCGTGCGAAAGTCTCCGCCGGTGCGGCCACGCTCCACGAGCTCGCGGATTCGCCGGTGACCGGCTTCATGGGCGCGCGCAAGAGCGGCGGGGTCCAGCTGCTCGGCCGCCGCCTGTGCGATGGCGCTGTTTCGATCCAGCTCGCGCCAAGCGGCGGCGACCACGCGATGCAGCGCGTCGACGGGCGAGCCGCGGTCCGGCTCGGCGGCATCCAAAGCAACGCCCGCGCGCCGGACCGCACGCGCGACGACGGCCTCGATGAGCGCCTCCCTTGTCGGGAAGTGCGCGTATACGGTGACCCGCGAGA